>CAUWGM010000008.1:0-92369 GCA_963558435.1 uncultured Collinsella sp. | reverse complement strand
TGCCATCGTGAAGCGGCGATCGCGCGCTCGATGGGACCTTGTTCGCGATGCGCGCTTTTTGTCGCCCCGCCTTAAGAATGGCGAAGGGTCTTCGCGCGCATGAACATGCCGTCAAGCTCGCGTTCAGCTATTCCATCTCCTTGTCGGGTTGGATGAGCTCCTCGTAGCCGCTGATGGCATCGCGGGCTCCGGGCATGAGGGGGAGCAGGAAGTTGTAGATGACCTCGATGACGAGGGTGGCGGAAATCTTCGAGAACGTGAAGTCGGCCGTGGTGAGCAGCGCCTCGTAGTTCACGGTCCGCAGCACGATGTCGGACTGGCGCGCGAGGGGAGAGGTCGTATCGCCCGTGATGAGGATGACGGTGCACGCCCCGTTGCGCGCGGCGTGCAGGATCCGCTGGAGGCGCTGGGATTTTCCTGAATTCGAGATGAGCACCAGGAGGTCTCCGACGTCCAGGGTGAGCGCCAGCGAGGTGGAGCTCTCGGTGATGGTGCTCGCGATGCTCTTAAGGCCGAGCTGGCCGAATTTGATCGAGGCGTCTATGGCGACGGCCGTGGTGTTGCCCACGGCGGCGAACAGGATCGTCCCTGCGCGGGCGAAGAGCTCCACGACCCGGCGAAGCGTATTCTCATCGAGCGCATCGAGGGTGGATTCGATTTCGCGCACCTTCGCGTTCTTGATGTTGGCGAGCGACTGCGCGATGTCGTCGAGCGAGACCTCGCGGGTGATCTGCACGTCGTCCGCCTGCGTGGCGAGGTCGTGTGCGAGCGAGAATTGGAACGCGCGGTAGTTCTTGAACCCCAGCTTCTTGCAGAAGCGCGATACGGAGGCTTCTGAGGTATTGCTCGCATGCGCGAGCTGCGCGCTCGTCATCTGGGGCGCGCGGTCGGTGTTGCCGAGGATGAAGTCGACGATGCGCTGCTCGCTGCCGAGGAAATCGCGTGACGAGGTGAGCAGCGGCAGGGCGCTCGGCTGCTCGCTGATAGCTGCTTGGTGGGTTTCTCCCGACATGAAGGCTCCTTTGACGGCTCGAATCGTTCAAGAGAAGCATACCGAATCACCTGCTAATTGACGAATGACTTTCATAAGTAAACCTATAAATGGAAGTTTCGTACCGTTCACCGATTGTGAAATACCTTTCACGGCGGACGCATATCATGAAAGAAACCTGTCAAATACGACATGGTACATTCGGGTTGTCAACAAACGCCCCATAGGGGACGTAGGAGCGCTCCGATCGGGGCGCACGAGTATAGGGAGGGATCATGGCAGAAACGTACGATATCATTGCTGCCACGGGCTGCCCCACCGGCATCGCCCATACCTTCATGGCGAAGGAGGCGCTCGAGAAGGCCGCGGCCGAGCGCGGCCTCACCATCAAGGTCGAGACCCATGGCCAGGTCGGCGTCGAGAACGCGCTGACGCCTGCCGAGATCGCCGGCGCGCGCGCCGTCGTGGTCGCAGCGGACAAGGACGTCCAGGCCCAGCGCTTCGCGGGCAAGCCGATGGTGTCCGTCGGCGTGTCGAAGGCCATCGACGTCGATGCCGCGGGCAAGTTGATCGACGCGGCGCTTGCCGCGAAGGCGGATCCGGCAGCCGCGGCCGCGGCGGTCGCGGTCGAGGAGACCGCCGAGAAGGAGTCCTTCGGCCACCAGCTCTACAAGCATCTTATGAACGGCGTTTCCCACATGCTGGTGTTCGTCGTAGCGGGCGGCGTCCTCACGGCGCTGTCGTTCCTGTGGGGCATCACCTCGTTCGATTCGACGGCGGCCGACTACAACTCCTTCGCCGCCATGCTCAAGATCATCGGCGGCACCGCGATGAACCTCATGGTTCCCGTCCTGTCCGCCTATATCGCCGAGTCCATCGGCAAGCGCCCCGCGCTCGTACCCGGCTTCGTGGCCGGCATGATCGCCATCCAGGGCCTGCCCGTCAACGCCGCGACCGGCATGATCGATGCGGGCGGCGCCGGCGTGGGCTTCGGCTTCCTCGGCGGCATCGTCGGCGGTTTCCTGTCCGGTTACGTCATCCTGCTGCTGGAGAAGGTCTTCTCCAAGCTCCCCGCCAACCTCAACGGCCTCAAGGCGATCTTCCTCTATCCGCTGTTCTCCACGCTCATCGTCGGCCTCGTGATGCTCGGCATCTCCGGTCCCATGGTCACGATCAACAACGCCATGATGGACTTCCTGCGCAGCCTGCAGCATGCCGGTGCCATTCCGCTGGGCATCGCCATCGGCTGCATGTGCGCGGTTGACATGGGCGGCCCGGTCAACAAGGCTGCCTACGTCACCGGTACCATGCTGCTCGGCGCCGGCCTCGAGGCGGGCGTGGGCACTCCCGAGTACGCCGACGGCACCGCGTTCATGGCCGCCGTCTCCGCTGCCTGCATCGTTCCGCCCCTGGTCACGAGCTTCGCCGTCATCGTCGGCAAGAAGTATTTCTCACAGGAAGACCATGATGCCGGCATCGTCAACATCATCCTCGGCTGCACGCACATCACCGAGGGCGCCATTCCGTTCATGACCAAGAACATCTGGCCCGTCATGCCGATCATGATGCTGTCCTCCGCGATCGCCTCCGTGCTCACCCTGCTGCTCGGCGTCCACGTTCCCGCTCCCCACGGCGGCTTCCTGGTCCTGCCCGTCGTCGACGGCGGCATCCAGTGGGTGCTCGCCATCCTCGCCGGCGCCGTCGTAGGCGGCATCCTGTTCACCATCTTCAAGAAGCGCGAGTGGATGCGTGCCCAGCAGCAGCGCTCCGCTTCCGCCGCGGACGACGCCGTCCTCGCTGGGAACGCCGCGGAAACGGCCGTCGCGGCCGCTCCCAAGGCAGCTGCCGATGGCTTCGTCTCCGCCGAGAACATCATCTTCGTCTCGAGCGACCTCGATCGCGACGCGGCGCTCGACAGAATCGTCGCCGCAGCCGTCGACCAGGGGATCGTCGACGACGCCGCCGCCCTGCGCGCCGCCTTCCTCAAGCGCGAGGCCGAGGGTACCACGGGCATGGTAGACGGATACGCCATACCCCATGCCAAGACGGATGCCGTGAAGCGCGCCTCCGTGCTCGTTCTCAAGTCCGATGGCCCCGTCGCCTCCTGGGAGACCCTCGACGGCGCCCCCGTCACCTGCGCCATCGCCCTGCTCGTTCCCGAGTCCGAGGCAGGAACCTCCCACCTTCAGATCCTTTCCAAGGTGGCGACCGCCCTCACCGACGACTCCTTCCGCGCCGCCTTCAAGGCCGAGTCCGATCCGGCTCGCCTTGCCGAGCTGATCAACGCCCGCCTCGATTAGCGCGCTGAGCCGTATCGCATGCCCGCCCGGTATCGCTGCCGCGGCGGGCATGCCCCTAGAGCTTCCGATCATGGAAGCGGACTTTTTGTCAGGAGGAGTTCATGATCTATACACTTACGGCAAACCCCGCGATCGATTACAACGTATCGTGCGACGGTTTGGCTCCCAATACCGTCACGCGTACCAGGAATGCCGTCTACACGCCCAACGGCAAGGGTCTCAACGTCTCGTTCACGCTCGACCATTTCGGTATTCCCACGGCTATCCTCGGCTTCTTCGCGGGCTTCTCCGGCCGCTTCATCGTCGAGGGCGCGCGCGAGCGCGGCGTCGAGGTCCATCCCGTGTGGACCGAGGGTATCACGCGCGTCAACGTGTTCCTCAATGCCGGTGATGATACCGAGTACAACATGGTGAACGCCGGCGCCGCCATCGATGCCGCGGACGAGCAGGCCATGTTCGACCTGATCGACGGGCTCGAGGAGCTCGACTGCCTCGTTATCTCCGGCTCGCTTCCGCCGAATGCCTCGGAAGGCTTTCTGCGCGGCGTGATCGAACGGGTTCGCGCACGGGGCGCCGAGTTCGTGCTCGATATCTCCAGCCCCCAGCTCGCCGAGCTGCTCGCGTTGCAGCCGCTGCTCATCAAGCCCAACGATGATGAGCTGCGAGACATCTTCGGTATCGAGGTATCGGGCGGAGACGATGCATCCGTCGAGGCCGCCATGCGCGAGCTTCATGAACGCGGTGCCAAGAACGTTCTGCTCACGCTTGGTGGGGACGGGGCCTATTTCTCGAATGGGGAGCACCTCTGGTTCGCGAACCGCACGTTCGACGTCAAGGTACTCTCCACGGTGTGCGCGGGAGACTCCTCGCTCGCGGCGTTTCTTTCCATCTGGGCCTCAGAGCCCGAGCGCGTCGAGGACGCCCTGCGCCGCTCCATGGCGACCGGCGCCAACGTGGTCGAGTGCGCGGGCCTCGGTGATTTCGCGCATGTCGAGGATTACGAGCAGGGCATCTCGGTTCGCCTGGTTCGCTAGCTCGTCCCGCTCTCGATTCGCATGGGCGGCCCCGCCGCTCCATAGCTTCGCATCGCTTGCCAGACGCCGCCGGTCTCCGGCGGCGTTTTCATGTAAACAGGCGCATAATGAAGGTCGTGTGCGGAGCCCGCGAGCACCTCGGCTCCCATCGGGCTCCGCACTTGCTGCCCGCTCATACATCGCGCCGTCGCCGGCATGCTCGGGACGGGTTCGAGATCAGAAAGGATTCCCATGCAGTTTGCAGACAAGCTCGACCTTTTCGGCGAAGAGGTCTTCGCCTCCCTCAACCACAAGCGCTTGCAGCTCGAGGACGAGGGCCGGACCATTTACAACCTCTCGGTGGGAACCCCTGATTTCGCGCCGTACGCCCACGTGGTCTCGGCGTTGACGGAGGCTGCGAACGATCCCGATATGTGGAAGTACAGCCTGCGCGACCTTCCTGAGCTCAAGCAGGCCGTGTGCGATTACTACGAGCGTCGCTTCGGCGTCCGGGGGATCACGCCCGATATGGTCGCCTCCTGCAACGGAACGCAGGAGGGGGTCGGGCATCTCGGCCTTGCCTTGCTCAATCCCGGCGACACCATCCTGGTGCCCGATCCGTGCTACCCGGTGTTCGAGGCGGGCGCGAAGATCGCAGGCGCGAATCTCGCGTACTATCCGCTGAACGCCGAGCATGACTTCCTGCCCTATGTCGCAGGCATCGATCCCGAGGTGGCGGATCGGGCGAAGTACATGATCGTCTCGCTTCCCGCCAACCCGGTGGGGTCCGTGGGCACCCCGGAGCTCTACGAGGAGATCATCGCGTTCGCTCGCGCGCATGACCTGCTGATCGTGCACGACAACGCCTATTCCGACATCACCTACGACGGCCCGCGCGGGGGCAGCTTCCTGTCCTATCCCGGGGCGCTCGAGGTGGGCGTCGAGTTCTTCTCGCTCTCGAAGTCCTTCAACGTCACCGGTGCCCGCATCGGCTTCATCGTCGGCCGGGCAGACGTGGTGGGCGCGTTCGCGAAGCTTCGCGGCCAGATCGACTTCGGCATGTTCCTGCCCATCCAGAAGGCGGCGATCGCCGCGCTTGAGGGACCGCTCGACGAGGTCGAGGCGCAGCGCCTGGCCTATCAGGAGCGCCGCGACGCCCTGTGCTCCGGACTCGAATCGCTCGGCTGGGAGCGTCCCAACGCACATGGCTCGATGTTCATCTGGTGCAAGCTTCCGGGCGGCCGCACGGATTCGCTGGCTTTTTGCGAGGAGCTCATGGAGCGGGCGGGCGTGATCGTGACCCCGGGAGCGAGCTTCGGCCCTCATGGCGAGGGATATGTCCGCATGGCGCTCGTGCTTCCACCCGAGAAGCTCGCGCTCGCCGTCGAGGCGATTCGCGATGCTGGTATCCTTGGATAGAACCAGCTTCAGACCCTTATCAATCTGTCAATAAAAAATCGGTATACGGCTCTATAATCTTAGTAACCGAGCGTTACAATCGAATTTGTTATCAGATACGAAGCCCTGGGCGGTGACAGCGGGTCTCCGGCGGTCGAGGACTTCGAAAGGGAAGGGATCACCCATGGTTAATGATAGGAAAGTAGCCATCGTCGGTTGCGGTTTCGTTGGCTCTTCCTCAGCGTTCGCCCTCATGCAGAGCGGCCTGTTCAGCGAGATGGTCCTTATCGACGTCGACCGCGATCGCGCCGAGGGCGAGGCGCTCGACATCAGCCATGGCTCCCCGTTCGCCAGCCCCATGAAGATCTATGCCGGCGACTACCAGGATGCTGCGGACGCCGCCATCATCGTGGTCACCGCGGGTGCCGCCCAGAAGCCCGGTGAGACCCGTCTGGAGCTGGTGAACAAGAACGTCAACATCTTCAAGTCGATCATTCCGAAGATTCGCGAGACCGGCTTCGAGGGGATCTTGCTCATCGTTTCCAACCCGGTCGACGTGCTCACCTATGCCGCTATCAAGATGTCCGGTCTTCCCGAGAGCCATGTCATCGGCTCCGGCACCGTCCTCGACTCCGCTCGTCTCAAGGACGCGCTCGGTGCGCACCTGGGCGTCGATCCACGCAACGTGCACGCCTACATCATCGGCGAGCATGGTGATTCCGAGCTCGCCGTCTGGTCGAGCGCCAACGTCTCCGGCGTGCCCCTGCACGACTTCTGCGAGATGCGCGGCCACTTCGACCACGAGTCAGCCGAGAAGCGCATCGCCGACGAAGTGAAGAACGCCGCCTACGAGATCATCTCCAAGAAGCACGCCACCTACTACGGCATCGCCATGTCCGTGAAGCGCCTGTGCACCGCGATCATGCGTGACGAGAAGCACATCCTGCCCGTTTCCAGCCTCATGGTGGGCGAGTACGGCCTCGAGGATATCGCTATCTCCATGCCCACCATCGTCGGCCGCAACGGTATCGAGTGCCGCGTTCCCGTGTCCCTCGACGAAAGCGAGCTCGCCGAGCTGCAGCGCTCGGCTTCCGCGCTGAAGGACGTCATCGACCAGGTGGATTTCGAGGCGTAGCGCACTGGTTCGCGCTCGCCCGACGGCGGCTTCGCCTACACCATCTGCTCATCCTCAAGCTGCCTGCGACTTGCAGGCAGCTCTTTTCTTCTCGAAAAAGGTGTTCATGAAGGTCAACCACGCTATCTTGCATATCCTGGATTTCGAATCCGCGGTGAACGTGTTCTCCCAGCGCGAGCTCGATTTGGACACGCGCACCGTTCGCTCCTTTGTGACGTCGCATCTGCGTAGGGCGCGGACGTCGGGCGATAACAAGCGCGGCAGCTTTTCCGAGAACAGCGCTTTCGCCGGCGAGCTCAGATCGTACTTCTTCGGCGAACGGGACTTCATCGATTTGTCGCTGCAGATCGCCGAGTTCGTCTCAGCCGAACTCGCCAAGGCGGAGAAGGCCGAATCCACCGATGTGTTCGTGGCGGACTTCGAAGACGATGACGACGTCCGCTGGTTCGCCGTCATGCTGATGGGCAGCCGTATGGCCTTCATGCACGAGGTCGCTCGCGAGGGCGGCGAGGTACGCAACGATATCGCCCGCCACTACGCCATCCTTCCCAGCCCATCTCAAAAGGTCGCGTCCTACGCCCTGGTTCGTGCAAGCACCCTCGAGGTGTTCTTCCAGGAGAAGAAGCGCAAGATCGCGGGGGAGGACGTGTACCTGATTCCGGACGGTCTACTGCAATGCGAGACCGGCGTTTCGGGTAAAGAGGTCATCGATACGGTGACGCGCGTGGTCGAGCAGGTGGCCGAGGAGCATGGTGCCAACACCGCTGTGGCGCTCGCGAAGGCCAAGGCCGCCGTGGCGGAGGCCGTAGAGGAGGACGAGGAGCTGCCGCCGTGGGACATCGTCGACGAGGCGTTCGAGGACGAGCCCGTGATCCGCGATGCGATCAAGGCGAGCCTCCAGGAGGAGCGTCTCCCCGAGCGCGTTCCCGTTGAGCGCGCGCAGGTTGAGCGTGCGGCGGTTCGCAACCATAAGATTCGCACCGACACCGGTATCGAGATCAGCTTCCCCGCCGAGATGGGCAACAATCCCGAGTACATCGAGTTCGTCAACGAACCCAACGGGCTGATCACCCTGGCGCTGAAGAACATCGGCAGCATCGAGAATCGATAGGCGCCTGCGTGCTCACTGTCCATAAGGGACCGTCCCTCAGTTTCGGGCGGGAGAAACAAGAAGACGCCCGCACACCGTCAATGCCAGACAGTGTGCGTGCGCGTCACAAGTGGGGGATTCGCTTGGGGATCGACTTATTTCAGAAGCCTGAAAGCAATGAAGTGGAACGGGAAATCGTAGCCGTCCCGAGAGAGCATCATACTCGCGACCCTGGCGGAGGCGTTGCCGCGTGGTAGTTCCTCAATCCTGCCTCCGGATGAGACCGGGAGATCAAGTGCCTTCAGATGTTCGATGCATTTCTCCCAAAAGGCCGTGAAGTCGCTAACACCGACATAGCAGAGCAGGAACGCGGGTGTGCCGTTCGGGTTGTAGTTGATGGCCGCTTTCCGAACATGGGAGTCGATTTTCGATCTATCGACGTTGGTCAGCTTCAGTCCCTCTATTAACGCAATCTCCTTGCCGTCGCGCTTGATGAGAATATCCACCTCGCCGGCGCTAAGCCCGCTTGAGGAGAGGCCGTGGCGGGTCTGGTCTCTGATCTCCCACAGGCCAAAAGATGCCAGAGTGTCACGGAGGTAGTCGTTAAAACTGTCTTCTTCAAGCTCCGATGTATAAAGGCTGTTTGCGCATGCCGCTTCGCCCCATCGGAGGATCTTATCCATTACCGCCCGCGTCTCCGCGATAGCCTCGTTCAGTCTTGCGGTATTCGAAGAGGGAAGCATCTCGGTCTCATCAGCGGGGAGCAGGACGATCTCATGGATCTGGTATCCCGTTTGACGGGATTTGATTGCATGGCCAAATGCCTTTTTGAGGATTATTTCGTACTCTTCAAGTATGCCTATGTTGCGTTCGGATCCCTCGATGGTGAAATCGAGGGCGTTCATATTCCAGTTGTCCCCTCTGATTCCGGCGTAGTACGCGTTGCCGATGTCCTCATGATCGAGGCGGCATGATTCGAGTGCGCTGGCGACCTCGGGCAGGTGGTATTGGTGCCTGATCAAGCGCAGCGTAGAGCTGAGGAAATTATCAGGAACTATATAGGGGAATTCATACGAGGTCATGAGGTATTCCTTGATGGCGCATATGGATTGGAGCGTTATGCGGAGTAGAGATTAAAAACTTGCACGGTCACGTGCACGACCCTCTCGTCTCCCTCGTTCTGAACTTTGCAGGTCCATTGTGAGTGTTTGGGGCGAGTTTTGCTCACGGAGTTGTCGTTAAGGGTTTCGTCTATGGCGCTCAAGACGCGCTTGAAATCCTTAACCTTCTTGTTGAAGACGATGACGCTCACTTTCGTATCTCGCCAAGTTGTGTATGAGAAGAGTTGATCTATCGCCTTCAGAAACGCCTTTTGGCCGTGCCAGCATTTGCATTCAGCGATATATGCTGCATGGTCTCCTGAGCAGGGGATATAAAAATCCGTTTTGCCGTTATTGCGGAAAGTCTCGCCAGAGACATTGACGTAATGGGTATTGAGAACTGAGAGGATGTGGTCTCTGAGTTGCTCTTCTTCGAAACCGATATAGGATTTGGGAGCAGCCTCCATCATCGAACAACAGCTGTCGATGATGTTGGTGATGTTTTGGTAATCAGCATCGCTGATGCTGTAGGGCTGCTCTATATTACTTGGAGTCGGTTCGCTAAATTTTATTTTCTTTTTCGGAAGAACGATGGGTTTTGCCATCGGGGCGTCTTTAACGCGTTTAAGTGGAAGGTTAAGGCTTTGCCGTAATGAGGCGAAGTTGTCGAGCTGTCCTATGCGTTTGTCGATTTCCGACTCAACTGACGAGCGAAGGCTCATGTTAAGCTTCTTCACATCAATATTAATTCGTGAAGCGCATTCCATAAAGTCTCGGATCTTCTCGTCGAAGTGGGAACGGATTGCGTCTGCTGTGGCGACGTCTTGACGCATCTCATACGAGAAGTGCAAAAAGCCTATTCCGTTTTTATTGGGCTTATCTAAACGATCCACGTCATATGTGACCGACAGAGAGAAGGTCGATGGAGTCAAGCCGAATAGCTCGTAATCACCTGCGTATTCAACAACGCACGTTGCACGGAAGCCCGGCCTCATTACATACTCAGGAGCTCTTCCCGCAAGCATGTGCCACTGGTTGTAGACTGCAATTTCCTTTTCTTGAAGATCAATATTCATCGTCTCAGGATGAATCTCAATCGGGGCTATTTCATAACGGGAAACAAAGTAGTCGACCCATGCCTCCTTATCCGTCTTATCCATTTTCTCTGCGGTCAGGGAGCTGATCTCTTTTCTCATGTTATCCAGGATTGTTTCAAAAGCTTGAGAGACAAAAGCGCCGTTAAAACAATTCATATTAGTCGGCTCCCAACTGAGAGGTGTATCTTTGAAACAATGTCCGGTGCAAGCGTCCGGATGCCCTAGCACTATTTGCTAGGGCATCCGTTTGTGCTGCGAAAGTTACTCGTCAATACGATAGGGGCCCATAAACTTCTCTCCATCAAGATGAATCATATGGTCAGGTGTATCCGAGCACCACGCTTCAGTTTCCCATGCAAGATCGCTAAGGTACTTCTGCATAACCTTTCTTGTTGGGAAACAGGAAACATAAACGACCGATCCCTTGTGCCCAGAAAAGAGCTTGCGCATTTCATCTTTTCTGGTTACATCAATTGGCCCGTGTGTGGAGCACGCCTCCATTAGGAAAAGCCATTGCCTGTCTTCCATCCAGACAATGAGGTCGGGGGCTTTGCCTCTTTCAGGGATTGTTACGTTAAGCTCCCTCAGCTTATCAATATCGATCGCACCTTCTGCGTGGTTTGTATCGTCTACGTATAGAACTTGACCGCCCGGCGCAAATCTGGGACAGAACTCCTCCACCATGGTTTTGATTAGAACATTCTGTCCACCTGCTGAAAGGTGAAGATTGGCGCCGTTGGGAAGCGTTACCGGGACTTTCCTAAGATTTCGCTCCTCGCGTTGCTTTTCAGCCCAAGATTCTCGGTCGCCAAAAAAGCAGCTTAGGTTGCCATCAAATTCTATAGTGCCATAGCTTCGGATGACCTCGAGGGCGGGTTTGGTGATTCGGTAGTTCCATTTTGGAGAATTGATCGGGCGCCCGGGATCGTCGGCGTTTTGCTCAACGATGCATGCCGAGTCAAACTGATGAAGGGTAAAACGACGAATAGTCTCTCGGGTATTTGCTGCATAATCAGTCCCGCATTCGTCTCTAATCCAGTCCATAATTGCGCGGGTGCCGTACATAGAATTGGTTGCGGCTTGCCAGGAATCACCAGGCTTTAGACCTGCTAGGGCAATGAGGGTCATGGCGGATCTCTCGTTGCTTCTCTCGTCGTCCATTTCGAACTTGCGGAGCAAGTCTTGGGCAGTTTCTGTCGATACGGAGACCCTATTCATTGATTATCTCCTTACAAATGGTGTCGATTTCCTTTTGTGTAAGCATGGCAGCCCATCTAGTAGAGAGGCTACGCAGCTGGCTTACAGACGGGGTTGGAATCTGATTCAAATCTGAAGCGTTGACCTGAGTCGAACCGGATACCGATCTGAACCAGTCATCGATAATGGAAGAGTTCAGCCAGATTGAAAGTCCTTTTGCCGTCTCGTCATCCAAAGGGATAGTGTTCCGGGATTTTCCACAATGGATATAATTCTGATGGTTTTCCAAGGCGACCGGAATCTTGGGGAAGAAGGCGTAAGCCTTGATTCTTTTCTGTTCCTCCTTTGAGGAGAATCTCTTCACAACAACAAAGGCGCCGGGGCCAATCAGTAGTTTCTCGTCTTTCGAGTCCTCGCAGCGATACCATTGCATCTTTCCCGCATCGACCGGATGGTGGAAGCCGTTATTTGAGAAATTGCACGAATACACCAAGGGGACGCAGTTGGGTCCTGGCTTCGAGCACGTCTTTTCTCGAGATCGAAAATCGACAATCTTGCCAGTACTTGCCAGCAGGCCCAATTCAACTAAGGGCCGCATACCTGTGATCAGGGATTGCTCGGCAGGCCTAATGCGGACAACCTTTTTCTTTTTCAAGCCACAGATGAGTTCATTGGCGGGAAAGCTGCTTTCATTGACAACGTCGCTCTTTCCATGGGATTCCGTTACTTTAATTGTGTGGTGCTGAGGACGTTTGCTGAATTTCACCAGCATTGTTTCCTGTAGAACGTTTGTGTCCGAAAAAACCTCTTTTCTTGAATCATATACGTGCATCCAATCGATAGAGACATTGTCGAAAAGCCAGTTTCGGAAGGGGACGAAGTAATCCCCATTGGTCCACGAACGGGGAATAATGGCGACGCATTCGCCATCCTCTTTGAGAGACTGGATAGCAAGGACGACGAAGGCGGCATAAAAGTTTGCGCATTTGACGGGCAGCAATCCCTGGCGAGAATCCTTTGCAGCCATTTTGCTATAGGGTGGATTCAGGATTACTTTGTCGAATTTGCCTTGCGGCTGAATTGTGAGCGCATCTCCAAGGATCATTTCAAAGTGAATACCGGTGGAACTAAGTTCTTCGGAACACGTTTCTGCGAGAACTGGATCAAGTTCGATTGCGGTCAGGTTGACCTTCGATCCGAAGCGGTCAATCAATGCCATGGATAGCATTCCTGTTCCAGCTCCAAGATCCAGGCAAGTAATAGTGCCGTCGCTCGAAGCGTTAAACATTGATGCGGCGTAAGCGGCAGTTTCGGGGGGCGTGAGATATTGCTCGAGGGCACGTCGTTGAGAGTCGGCAGTGTTGTCGATTGTGCTAAGTCGTCTTTCGTTGGCTTGGGCAAGTAGGCTTCGAGTCACATAGGTTCCTTTCTTCGAGGAACAATTACTATATCAAGCTGTCAGGACACAAGTGTGAGGTATTGTTCTAATCTGTAATATAGTTCGTTGAGCCGGCTGGTTTAATTGTTCTGCCTGAAAGGCTGCCGCTGGAACAACTCGGCGTGCTTCACGCCGATGATTCCTTGAGAACAATACCGATGACGGTAATGCTGAAGAACATGGGATGTCGTTTTAGGTAAAGCTCGAGTTGTTATGGAAAAATGGGTCTCAAGACATCTTTATCATCGACGCGCGGCACTCCAGATCAAGTATTTCTGATGTTGCCCGATGGTTACGATTTGAGGGACGGTGTTGATTAGTTGAGCTGCTCTGAGGAGCAGCGTTTTTTTGATGGGAGAGCGGGTAGACGTAATGTGCGCCCGTATGGTCCCCCTCACATACGACGAGGCCGCCGCTGCCCTCGACGCCCGCGAGCACGCGGGCCGCGCCCGCATTACACGCCGCGGCGAGCTCGACCTCGTCTACGACGCATACCCCGGCTTCGAGGCCCCCGCCTACGTCATGGACGGCAACGGCTGCCTCGCCACGGTCAAGCTCACCTGGGGGTTTGCACTCGAGGGCGGGTGCGCCGCCGTCTTCAACACGCGCACCGAGACCGCGTTCGCCCAGATCAGGCAGGGCCGGCGCGGCATGAGGTTGCTGGCCATCGAGCACGGCCGACCTTCCTGGCCCCAGCTTGCACCTCCTGTTGAATGCCGTGTTCGCCATCGCATCGTCGAGAGGCCATAGATAGGGAATAATGAGCTGAAAGGGATGCCGCAGAGGGAGGTCCAGCATGCAACTGAGCGTCTACCAGCAATAAGGCTACAACAATAGAGAGCACTACCTGCTGAAGATGTCCGAGAACTACCGCGTTCCACTGGACTTCGTTAAGAAGGTCGCCGATATTCTCGGACAGGACCGAGATTTAGATGGTTTGGAGGACCTGCTTTTCCTCTGCTGGAAAACCGTGAGAGAAGAGCTGGAGAGACGCGAGGGGTATCGCGAGACCATGGAAAGACTGGAGAGACGGTACGGTTGCTAAAGCGTGGATGCCCTTACAGCTGGCGTAGGCCCTCTACCAGGCCCGTCTTGCTATCGGTCTTCTCGTCGCGCCGCTTGATCGCGCGGGCGGGGACGCCGGCGACCACGGTGTTATCGGGGACGTCCTCTACAACGACGGCGCCCGCTGCAACAACCGCGCCTCTGCCAACATGGACGCCTTCGAGCACCACGGCGTTGGCGCCGATCATGACGCCGTCCTCGATGATCACGGGCGTGGCGCTTGCCGGCTCGACAACGCCCGCGAGCACGGTGCCCGCGCCGATGTGGCAGTTCTTGCCCACCGTGGCGCGGCCGCCCAGGATGGCGCCCATGTCGATCATGGTTCCCTCGCCGATGACGGCGCCGATGTTGATGACGGCGCCCATCATGATGACGGCGTTGTCGCCGATGGAGACGCGGTCGCGAATGATCGCGCCGGGCTCGATGCGCGCGTTGACGCCCTTGGTGTCGAGCAGGGGCACGGCGGAGTTGCGGCCGTCGTTCTCGACCTCGTAGTAATCGATGGAGTCGGCGTTGTCCTGAAGGATTCCGGACAGCTCGCCCCAGTCACCGAAGATGATCTTGCCCTTGCGGCCGCCGAATACATGCGCGCCCTTCCAGTCGACGCGCTGGCCGGGCTTTTCGCGAACATATAGCTTCACCGGCGTCTTCTTCTCCGCGCAGCGGATGAAATCGATGATTTCCTGGGCGTTCATCTGGGTGTTGTCCATGGTGTTCCTCTCTTTGCGAGAATCTGTACTGGTTTGGCGATTGGGTCGAATTCCGCCCCCTCGCCGGCGGGTTTGATCTGCAGGAGGGGGCGTGTCGGGTTATTAGTCGAACATGACCTGGTCGAAGGTGTAGAAGCCGGGCTGGCGCGCCGCCATCTTGAGCGCGGCGGCAAGGGCGCCGTTGACAAAGATCTGGCGGCTGCCGGCGCGGTGCGTAAGCGTGACCTCCTCGTCCGGGCCAAAGAAGGAGACCGTGTGCACGCCTGCGACGGTGCCGCCGCGAAGCGAGTGCATGCCGATCTCATGCGGATCGCGCGCGCCGCACATGCCGAAGCGGCCAAACACGGGGGAATACTCACCGCGGCCTGCGGCTTCCTGGGCGTCCACGACGGCATCGAGCAGCAGGTTTGCCGTGCCACTGGGCGCATCGACCTTTTGGTTGTGGTGCGTCTCGCAAATCTCCACGTCAAAGCCGGGAAGCTCGCGGGTTGCCTGGGCGGTGAGGTGGCGCAGCGCCGCAACGCCTATGGAGTAGTTGCCGGAATGAAGGACCGCTACGCTGTCACCTAGAGCGCGCAGGCGCTCCATCTCATCCGCAGAATACCCGGTGGTGCCGCTTACCAGGGCGCATCCGCAGCGCTTGGCGTAGGCCTCGACCGCGGGCAGGGTCGCGACGTTTGAGAAGTCGATCAGAACGTCTGCAGCCGGAGCTGTTCGAGCCTGTTCAAGATCGAATCCGATTTGGGCCGATACGTTAAAGACGGGGTTCTGATTTGCGTCGCGCATGGCTTCTGCCGTCTGGCGAACGAGCGAGCCCATGCGGCCGTCTCCCATGATGGCGATGTTAAACAACAAGACCAACCTCCTTCAAGGCGGAATGCAGCGCCTGCGCGGCGCCGTCTGACATAGTGGTAAGGGGCAGGCGGTAGTTCGCCTCGATCATTCCCATCTGCGCCAGGGCCTCCTTGACGGGAATGGGGTTCACCTCGCTGAACAGCCCGTGGATAAGGGGTAGCCCGGCGATCTGAAGGTCGCGGGCGGTCTCAACGTCTCCATCCAAAAAGGCGGCGCACATGTGGTGCACCTCCCGCGGCTGCAGGTTTGCCCATACGGATATGGTGCCGCTTGCACCAAGCGACATCAGCGGTACGGTGAGCGCATCCTCGCCCGAATACATGCGGAAGCCATCGTTGATAAAGCACGCGGCGTCGGCGGCGAAACCCACGTTGCCGGAAGCCTCCTTGAGGCCCATGACGTTTGGGTGCACGGCGAGGCGCTCGATGTTGCGCAGCGAGATGGAGCAGCCGGTGCGGCCGGGGATGTTGTAGAGGATGCAGGGGATGTCCACCGCGTCGGCGACCTCTTTGAGGTGCTGGTAGATGCCTTCCTCGTTGCTTTTGTTGTAGTAGGGGGTGATGACGAGCAGGCCGTCTGCCCCTAGCTCTTGGTAGGCCAGGCTCTTCTCCACCATGGTTTGCGTGCAGTTGGAGCCCGATCCGGCGATGACGGGGATACGGCCCGCTACCTGCTTGACCACGGCTTGAACCACAGCGTTGTCCTCTTCATGCGTCATGGTGGACGATTCGCCCGTGGTGCCTAGGATCAGCAATCCATCCGTATGGTTCTGCAGATGGAAGTCCACCAGGTGCGACAGGGCCCCGAAGTCGATCGAGCCATCGCTCGCAAACGGCGTCACGAGCGCGACGATCGATCCGGTGAGTTCGCGTGCATCCATGGTTACTCGTCCTTTCCGCCGCGATCGCGGCAAGCGTCGATCAAGGCGCGTCCTTCTGGCAAAACGTCCAGGGTTGCAAAGTAGTCATCAGGTCGTTCGGCGCGGCGAATGAGCTCATCGCTGCCGTCGGTGTGCAGCAGCACCTCGGCGGAGCGCAGGCGTCCGTTGTAGTTGTAGCCCATAGAGTGGCCATGGGCACCGGTGTCGTGGATCACCAGCAGGTCGCCTATGTCTATATGAGGCATGGCGCGGTCGACGGCGAATTTGTCGTTGTTCTCGCACAGATTGCCCACGATGTCGTACGTGGCGTCTGCCGGGGCATGCGTCTTGTCCGGACCTCCCGGCTGTCCCACCACGGTGACGTGGTGATAGGCACCGTACATGGCCGGGCGAATGAGGTTGCATGCGTTGGCATCTACACCCACGTAGTGCTTGTAGATGTCCTTGGTGTGGATGGCGCGCGTGACCAGGCAGCCATAGGGCCCCATCACGAAGCGGCCCATCTCGGCGAAGATGGCGACATCGTCCATGCCCGCTGGAGCCAAGATCTCCTCATAAGCGCGGCGAACGCCCTCGCCGATGGCGCGGATGTCGTTTGCCTGCTGCTCGGGGCGATAGGGGATGCCCACGCCGCCGGAGAGGTTGATGAAGCCCACGTGGCAGCCGGTCTCCTCCTGCAGACGGCGTGCCAGGTCGAACAGGATGCGCGCGAGTGCGGGGTAGTATTCGTTGGTTGCGGTGTTGCTTGCAAGAAAGGCGTGCAGGCCAAAGGTTTCGGCGCCCTTTTCCTTCAGCATGCGGTAGGCGTCGAAAAGCTGCTCCTCGGTCATGCCGTACTTGGAGTCGCCCGGGTTGTCCATGATGCCGTTTGCGAGCTGGAACAGCCCGCCGGGATTGAATCGACAGCTCACGGTTTCGGGGATGCGCCCCGCAGCTTGCTCAAAGAATTCGATATGGGTGATGTCGTCGAAGTTTATGATGGCGCCCAGGTCGTTGGCAAGAGTGAAGTCGGCTGCCGGCGTGTTGTTAGACGAGAACATGATGTCGGATCCCGTGATACCGAGCGCGCGGGCGATCATGAGCTCGGTATCGCTCGAGCAGTCGGCGCCGCATCCGTAATCCCGCAGGATGGAGATGAGTCGCGGGTTGGGATTCGCCTTGACGGCGAAATACTCCTTGAAGCCCGGGTTCCATGCGAAGGCGTCGCGAACGGCTTGCATGTTCCTGCGGATTCCCGCCTCATCGTAGAGATGGAACGGCGTTGGGTGGCGCTCAACCAGTGCTTCGAGTTGCTCTTTGGCAACGAAGGGCTGTTTGGCTGTATAGGCGCGGTCGAGATCGTCCTGCGTCCGTTGACGGCATTCCATCTGTTGGCCTTCCTGTGCGGTGCGGGGCGTCGACAAGCTCCGCGTCACCGCCCAGGCTCGTGCGTGCCCCGGCGACCGAGAGCGTACGTCGAATAGCGCCCCTGCATGGTTGCAGACAGTCCCGGGTGTGTTTCACACGGGCCCACCCAGGTCTCCGTGCCCGGAGGCTGGATTCGGCGGGTTTGCCTCCGCACGGGGTCGATGCCTGCCGGCTCGCCCGCGCCTCTTCGCGCCCGCTCCTCTATCGAGTGAGGACACTTTACCATGATGAAGCGCGGGGATGGCAAGCGGAACGCTTCGTTACCATCTCAAAACAATTCAGTCTCCTCGTTGGGGTTCCCGCGCTTGCTCCTTTTATAATGCCGCGCATACCGAGTGCACGTTCCCGCGGGGGCGGGTTGGCGGGGAGGAGCCGCAATGAAGCTTTGGGGGTATGATCTTGCAGGCATAGCGGCCGCCGGTGCGGATGAGGACCGAGTGCTGCGCGAGCTGCGGCGTCATCGTCGAGCACTTCATATGATTCCAGAATTGGACTTCGACGTGCCGTGCACGATCGCCTATGTGCGAGCGCATCTGGAATCGCTATCCTGCGACATCTTCGAACCCTGCCGCTCCTGCGTGTGCGCGTATTTCGATTTCGGCTTCGACGCCGCGGTGGCCGTTCGCGCCGATATGGACGCGCTGCCTATCGTCGAGCGCAGCGCGGCGCCATGCGCCTCATCCCATCCAGGGTGCGCGCATGCGTGCGGACACGATGCGCATATGGCGATGGCGCTCACGCTCGCGAGCTTGATTGACCGAGCGGCTGCGCAGGCATCCCGGGATGCGCCGGGGCGCGCGCCGGCCGATCCAAGTTCGACCGGGCTGCTATGCGGAGCGAACGCTGCAGCGGGTGCCGATCGATTATCGGACGCCTCTCGCACGAAGCCCGCATCAAACATCCTGTTCGTTTTTCAGCCGGCCGAGGAGACGACGGGCGGCGCCCGGTTGGTCTGCGCGTCCGGGGTGTTCGAGCGCTTCAACGTGCAGGCGGTGTATGGTTTCCATGTTTGGCCGGCCCTGCCTGCTGGCATGGTGGCAACGCGGTCAGGAGCGCTCTTCGCGCGTTCCAGCGAAACGCACATCGATATCAGGGGCGAATCGGCTCATATCGCATCGATGTATGGAGTCTCCGACGGTGATGCGCGCGACGCTATGTTGGCCGCTGCTCGCTTCTTAGAGGGCGCTCACGCGCTCGAGCGGGAGCTTGCCGCGCGCGAGCGCTGCATTGTCAAGTTCGGCGCATTGCGCGCGGGGTCCGTGTGCAATGCGGTGGCGGCCGACGCCCATATCGAAGGGAGCATTCGCGTGTACTCCGACGCGCTCTTCGATATGGCGCGCGACGGCGTTCGTGCATGCTTGGATGCTGCGTGCGCATCGACGGGCTGCTCGTATGACGTGACGTTCAACGAGGGGTATCCACCCGTGGTAAACGACGCGTCCCTCGTCAACAGGGCGCGTGCGGCGGTGCCGCGACTCAAGGAGCTCGCCGAGCCCGCGCTCACCGCGGAGGATTTCTCGTTTTATCAGCAGCGCGTCCCTGGATTGTTCATGCTGCTCGGCGTGGGCGCCACCGAGGCGTTCCCTGCCGGCGCGGCTTCCGCATTGCATGCGGAGGATTTCTATTTCGATGAGGAGCCGCTCGCATGCGGTGTCGACACGTATTGCCGGCTCCTGGGATGGACTGCATGAAACCCGCCGCCTCGGCGGGAGATCGCGGGCACTCCCGTATCCATTCGCTTTCCCCTTGCGGGCACGCGGCCGCTCGATTGGAACCAGGGCCGCCGACGTAGCGCCTGCGGCCCTGGTTGGATGATACGGTTTGATAACGTCGTAGCCTATCGCGATGACATGTTCGGCTAGATGGTTTCCATCTCTGCGAGCGTAGTCGTATACCAATGGTACCAATTGGGCGGGCAGTACTTCTTGGCCGCCTCTACGCTGATGGTGTAGCCATAGCCGCGAGCCAGTCCTCGAACGTGCGTATCGATGGCTTGCTCCCAGCTATCGAAATCGATGGCGCCCCAGCCCCACGCGTTGTGCTCGCGGAAGCAGTAGCGCCCCTTGGAGCTTTCCGTGTTGGAGATCGCGGGGGACCAGCGGGGGTCGACGCCGTATTTCCAAGCGGCGGAGGCGAAGGTCGCACCATACCCCTCGAGCGGGGAGCCGGCGAGGTATGCGTCGATGCGCGGAGCCCATTGTGCTACGAACGAGGCTTCGTCGGCATCCCAGTTCACCGAACCGGAGTCGGGCGTGGCGACCTGCGAGGAGTCAACGGATCCGCTCGAGGCGTTCGCGTTGGCGAGTTCCTCGGCCGCGCGCTGCAGCTCGGCGAGCTCCGCCGCCGCCTCCGCATCGGCTTGCTCCTGGGCTTGCTGGCGAAGCGCCTTTGCCTCCTCGAGGGCGGTCGCGGCGGCCTTGGCTTCGGCATCCGCCTTGGCCTTCGCCTGCTCGAGCTCGATCTTCTGCTTCTCCAGCGATCCTTGAGTTTCATCGAGGGCCTTCACGGCGTCGACGTTTGATTCCTGGACGCGATCTTGATAGGCCATCTTGGTGATGAGGTCGTCGAGTGACTGGGAGCCGAACAGGAAGCTCATGAAGCCGCTGCCCTGATGCGCTTTATAAAGGTCGCGCATGGCCAGGCTGGCCTTCTTCTGAAGCTCCGGCAGTTGGGACTCGAGCTCTGCGATGCGCGCCGAGGTCTCGTCGATCTTGGTTTGGAGGTCGGAGACGCTCTGGACCGCCTCGCTGTACGATGATGCGGAGTCCTCGACCTTTTTCTGGGTCTCGGTGAGCTTGGCCTCGGTCTCCTGGGTCACGGCATGGGCGGTGGCGGGGGAGAGCGCGGTGCCGGACAGGGCGATGGCGAGGGTTGCTCCCACCACGAGGGCTCGGCGAGCATGTCCAAAATCGTGCATATATCATCCTTTGATATCGCAACGTCATTTACCTGGATTCAGTATACCCCCAGTTTAGAGTTGTACTTGAACCTTAGAGTTCTTTAAGGCTCAAGTTGAAGGTTTAGGATGAGCGCTAGCTGCTCATTCGCTGAAATGTGGAGTAAGTATAGAGTTTCAAGTTCATGTTTAAGGTTAGGCTTCTGGTCTGATGGGCGGCTTTGTTCGGCTGTGTACGGGCCGGACGGCCGGCCCGTTTGCGAACGCGGCGCCTCTCGAGCCGATGGCGCGCGGGGTGATACATGTTCCAGCATGTGCTACGATGATTCGACTTATGGCCGAGATGGTGGTGCGGAGACGCACGAACGGGCTTTCGGATAGGGTCCGTTTGGGAGAATAGGGGTGGAAATCCCCAGCTGTACCAGTAACCGTGATGCAAGTTCAAGCGGTACGGCGTCGTAGATCGGGCGACGCTCGCTTGGATATATTGCTCAGTCGGATCGCCTCCCATCTGCGCGCATGGTGCGCGAGGCTCTGGATAGAAGGGATCCGCTATGTTCGGATGGCTCGAAGCCCGATCGGGTTCGAGTGCCGGCGCCGTCAGGGCGCGGAGGCGTTTGGTTTTGCAGCGCGGCGTGACGGCGCTGCTCATCACGGTGTTGATATGGGGACAATGCCCCGCCTCCTTGTGGGCGGTGGGGGTCGAGGGCCTGCTCGATGGCGATCGGACCGCGCTTGCTACCACCCTCGATGGCGCGATGCCCGCGTCCGGCGATGAATCGTCGACCGGCGCGGACGAGGGGCGGGACGACGCCGCCTCCGCGGTTGCCGATGGCGATATGACGGGCGCCTCGGCTTCCCAGGACGCGGCCGCAGGTACGGCGGATGCCGGCTCGACCGCACCCGCCGCCGCTTCATCGGATGTCTCCGCGTCCGCGGACGCGGCCGCTCGAGACGAGGACGATATGGCGGGGACCTCCGTCGATGCGCGCTCGCTCGACGAGAACTGCTACATCATGGTGCAAGACGAGCGCGACAAGGACGACAGCTACTCTAAGCTCACGGGCGCGCTGAGCGTCGGCGACGAGCTGTGGGCGAACGCCTACGACTGGGATGATTGGGGCGTCGCCGCCGAGGACGGGTGGACGTACCAGTGGATGTGGTCGGCAACCAAGACGGCCGATTCGGATGCCTTCGCGCCCATCGAGGGCGAGGTCGGGCAGGGTCTCGTCATCACCGACGAGCTCGCCTCGAAGATCGCCGGCGGCTACATCGCGGTCAAGGTTTGTGCGGACGGCGTGGAGCTGTGGGGTCCTGCGAGCAGCTACGGATCGCTTTCCTCTTTCGACCTGCCGGGGCCGGTCAACGCTTCCAACCAGGTCACGCTGTCCCGTGTGGAGCTGTACCGCGATGATGTGAAGATCAGCGGGGATATCGATGCGATACTCGCGCCGGGCGATACCATTCGGGCGAGCGCCGTTACCGGCGGCTCTTCGGCCGATACGGCGACCAACGGCTCCGTTGTGGATGCGGGCGGCGTCTCCTGCTCGTGGACGCTGCTAGCGCGGAAGGGCGATGAGCAAGGCGTCTCGCTGGGCGCCGGCTCCTCCGTGACCCTGCCTGAGGGCGAGCAGGCGCTCGGCTGTTATCTCAAGGTCGAGGCGAGCGCCGGGGCGAACGTCGTTTCCTACACGATGGGGCCCATCGCGCGCGCCGGCGCGCTGCGGCTCGCCAACGTCTCCATCGATATCGAGGGAGGCGAAGCGGCGGCCGAAGGCGCGACGCTCGTGGCGAAACCCGTGCTTACCGCGGGAAAGGTCCCGCCTGCCGAGAGCGTATCGTATCAGTGGTGGATCTCTCGCAACGATGCGGCCTCGTTCGAACGGATCGTCGGCGCGACCGACGCGCGCCTGCCGATCGATTCCTCAATGATCGGCGCCTATCTCAAGGTGACCGCGACCGCGGGCGGCTACAACGAGGTGCGTGCTGTGGCGGGACCCATCCTGCCCGGCGCCTCCGCCGACGCGGCGATCGCGGCGCTCGACGCCGCGCGCTTCACGCCTTCGCCTGCATTCGGAGCGCAGGAGAACGTGTGCGCGATCGTCTCCGATGAGCTAGCTCGGCTGGGTTATTCCGATGCGACCGTACGCGTCGTGCAGGCGAGCGCGGGCGCTGGAGGAGCCTCCGTCTCGTCGCTTCCCGGTGATACCAACGGCGACGTCACCTTCTATTACGAGGACCCCTCGACGGTTGAGGAGCCGGCCGGCTTCGCAAGCATCAAAGTCGATTTCGAGATCGCGAGCGGCGGTACCACCGCGACCTGGACGCGCTACATCGTCGTGCGCTGGGATATGGACCGCGTGCAGGCGCGGCTCGAGCAGCTGCTGTCCGACGAGCTCTCCGCCTCGTCCCTGCTCGCCTACGAGGGCGGTGCGGCGGATGACGCGCAGGGCAGCATCGTGGCGCGCCGCGACCTCGTGCTGGATGATTGGATTGCCTCGTGGGCCGATATCTCCTGGACTTCCGATAACGAGGACGCGCTGCTGAACGACGGCACGCTCGTCCGCCGTCAATCCGAGGACGGCTTCGCGAACCTTACCGCCACCGTGAGCTTTACGGGGGCGTCCGAGGGCGAGGCGGTGCCGAGGGCATCGAAGACGTTCGCCGTCACCGTTGCGTCCATCGATTCCGACCCCACGGTAGAAGACCTGCTGGAATCCGCCTTGGGCCGCGTCGAGCTGAAGGACTTCTCCTCGAGGCAACCCGTCGATCCCGCGGCTATCGTTGCCGACGTGCAGCTTCCCACCCGCCGCGACCTGGGTATCACCGGATCCGGCTACACGCTCTCGTTCGCTATCGATGCGGCGGGCGATCAGGCCTGCCGCGTAAACGGGGCGCGCTTGGTCGTAAACCGTCCGGCGCCCGGCCTGCCCGCCGCGCATGACACGCTGCTGGTTACCGTGAGCAGGGACGGCGTCTCGCGCACCGCCTCCATCGACCTTGCGATCTGCTCGCTCGGCACCGAGGAGCTGGATGCAGAGCTCGCGCTCATGCAGCGCGCGAAGGCGGCGTACCAGACTGCGCTTTTGGGTGAAAACACCTCCGCGAGCGCGGTCCGCGGCGACCTCAAGGGCTTCATCTCCGTCTATGCTGCAGAAGATGGCGGGCTCACCTGGGTGCGTAGCGCGAGCGAGATATCGCCTTCCGGAATCGCCGCGGTATCGATCGATCCCGCGCGGCCGAGCGAGCAGTGGGATCGGTTCAGGTCGAGCGTGCCCTCGGTTATCGAGTCCGAGACGCTGCGGCTGGTGGAGCAGCCGGTCTACAACACGCGCGTGACCGTGACCAGCTGCCTGTCGAGCGAGCGGTTCGGCGGCTACTACGATCGCTATAAGGACGACCCTTCCATCGATGCCGCGGTTTTGGCGAAATACCAGGCTTTGAGCCGTCAGGAGGTGCAGGCGACGTTCATCGTGCCCGGCACCTCCGGCATGGACGATCCGAGCGCACCTGCCGCTAAGACCGTGACGGCACGCGTGCTGGGCGTGGGCGAGCGCGATGGGGACGGCGTGCTTCGCCAGGAGACATGGATCCCCCTGCGCGAGGTCGTCGTTCCCGGTGATGAGCCTGCCACCGCATGGGACATCTTCGCGCAGTTGCTGGAAGATGCGGGCTACACCTATAGCCTTGCCGGCGGCGTGCCCTATTCGATCACGACGCCCGATGGTTCGCGCACGCTTGCGATGTCGAGCACGGCACCGTGGTCGTACTGGAGCTTCCTCGTCGACGGCGAGTACGCCGACGACTATGCCAACAACGTCACGGTGCATGACGGCGATGTGATCGAGCTCGTCTATGTCGACGGGTCGGGCACCGCGCTGCCCGAAAACGACGTCGTCATCGATTCGGGGGCCGAGCGCCCGGCATGGGAGAGCTCCTGGCCGGGTTTCACCACGTCGAATAGGCCCGTCTCGTCGCCGACCCCTACCCAGGCCGCCGAGGAGAAGTGGGTGGCGCAGGTCGGCGCCGGCCGTGAGAACCTTTCCGACCCCATCCTCATCGGGGACTACCTCTATATCGCCTCGACGGACCGGCTCATCATGATGGATGCGGCCACGGGGGCCACGGTCCGCGAGGCCAAGCTCGCGGCGTCCATCGATTCGACGGCGCGCATGGTGTATGCCGACGGCGTGGTAATCGTGCCGCTCCATGCGGGTCGCCTCCAGGCCCTTACCGCCGACGAGCTCGTCACGACCTGGCTCACCCAGCCGCTGCCCGCTGCGACGACCCCCTCGGGCACCGTGGTCGAACAGCAATCCCTCGGCACGCTGACGGTTCGCGACGGCTACGTCTATGCCGGGACGAGCGACGGAAGCTACGATGGGTCGGGCACGGGCTACCTCTTCTGCGTGAATATCGCGAACGGCGCCGTGCGCTGGTCGAAGTCCATGGCGGGCGGCTACTACTGGGCGGGAGCCGCCGCAGCGGGCGATTATCTGGTGGTGGGCGACGACGCGGGCAACGTCTACGCCTTCGATCCCGCCACGGGAGAGACGGCGGGGGAGCCGCTGTCGCTGGGCGCCCAGATCCGCTCGACTATCGTGTCGGATGGTACCTATCTGTACGCCGCCGATTACAAGGGGACGCTCCATAAGCTGGTGATGGGCGCGGACGGATCGCTCACCGAGGTCGCGCGCGTCGCCTTCGGAAAGTACTGCACCTCGACGCCGGCTCTGGTCGATGGCAAGGTGGTCCTGTGCGGCCAGTCGGCAACGCAGGGCCCGAGCAAGTATAAGAAGTACGCCGCCGTGTTCGTCATCGATGCCGAGACGATGACGGTGGAGCACGAGGTATGCAAGACCGCCGACGGGGGCTTTTTGCCGACGATGTACTCCCAGGCGTCGCCGTTGGTGTCGACGCAGGATGGCGCCGCCTACGTCTACTTCACGGTGAACTGGAACCCGAGCGGCCTGTATCGCTACCGTATCGGGGATGATGCCGTCGACGTGGTGTACACCCCCGCCGATGCGAACCAGGATTACTGCATGAGCTCCGTCGTGGCGGGGGCCGACGGGTCGCTGTACTACATCAACGACTCCGGATCCCTGTTCGCGCTGAAGGGCGCGCCGTCGTGGCGCGTGCGCTTCGATGCGCGCGACGGCTCGGTGCCCGCGACCGTGTATGTGAAGAAAGGCCACGCCGTCGCCGCGCCCGACGACCCCGTGCGGGCGGGTTACGAGTTCGGCGGCTGGTTTATCGACGAGGCCTGCGAGCGCGCCTGGAGTTTCGATCAGCCCGTATCGAGCGATCTTACGCTCTTTGCGAAGTGGATCCCGGCGGGGGGTTCCATCGACCCGGATGACGGCCAGGATGCCGGCGGCCAGCAGGGCGGCGTCGATGCGGGTTCCGGTGGATCTGCAAGCGCAGACGGGATGCTCGGTGCGACCGGCGCCCTGCCGGCCGCCGCGCCGTCGAGGGGCGCGCTCGGCTCCGTCGCACCCGGCAGACGCCCGCTCTCCGGTCGTGTCGCTGCCGGAGCCGCCTCAATCGCCGGGTCGTCATCGGGAAGCGTCGGGGAGCCGGCGTCGCCCGCGGCGAAGTCGGTATCCGGCTCCGTGCTCGAGCGAGACGGGCGAGCGTCCGCGGGGGATGGCATGGCGACCGTCATGGCCGTGCTCGGCATCGCGGGGGTCGTCGGATTGCTGGCGACGGGCGGATGGCTTGTGATCTCGGCGGCGCGCAGGCGCCGGTAAGGAGCGGGGTATGCAGAAGCAGGAACAAGGAAACGCAGGCGAGTCCCTCCGCGGAGCCTCGGTGGAAAGCGATGGTCACGGCGGTACGGCGGACGGGGATACTCGGGTCTATCCGGGTGCCCCTAAGGCCGATGCCGCCGACGGGGGCGCCGTACGGCGCCTTCCCAAGCCCGCGCTTGCCGGTTTGGCGCTCTCGCTGCTCCTGATCGCGTGCGCCGTCGGATATTTCGCTGTGAATCCGGGGTCGTTCGATGCCCTCTGGGGTTCCGAATCGGTGTTGCAGACGACGGAGGGATCGTCGGAGTCAACGGGTGGCGTTGAAGGGGAGCAAGATGGGACGCTTGCCGCCGGGGCCGTTGACAGCGCGGAAGGTTCTGGCGCTTCGCAGGCTGCTCCCGCGGATGCATCCGGGGATTCTTCTGTTCGGGATACCGGTTCGAACGGCCTTGTAGATGCCGGCGCCTCGTCGGAGGCGCCTGCTTCATCCGGTGGTTCGACCGGCGCGGCGGGCGGTTCTGCTCCTTCCGGGCAGCCGGGCGCCCAGGCGCCTTCGGACGGTACCGGCGGCGGTTCCCAGGAGCCTGCCGCCATCACGGTGCGCGTGGTCGTCGATTCATCCGCCGCGGACGGTTCTGTAAGCGCGGATACCACGGTGACCTTCGAGGAGGGTGCGACGGCGTATGACGCCCTGTGCGCGACCGGGTTATCCGTCAATGCGCGCGACTCCGGCTTCGGCGTATACGTCGCGGGCATCGGGGGGCTTGCCGAATTCGACTACGGTGGAGAAAGCGGCTGGAAGTACAGCGTGAACGGCAGCATGCCGGGCTACTCATCCAGCTCGTACACGCTGCATGACGGCGATGTGGTGAGATGGGTGTATGCGACCTCGCTGTAGCCCTGCGCGCTTCTACGTGCCTCGCGCATGATAACGGTTGGATCGACATGAAAACAGACGGATCGCTGTGTGGGCGGTCCGTCCGTCGTCGTTTACGCCGGGGCGCTTCCTCTTCCAGGCTCTGTCTAGGAGGATTGGTTGCTCAAGAACTTGCGGCGCGAGAAGAAGTTGTACCAGGTGACCAGGAAGGTCGAGATGAGCTTCATGCCCTGATAGCCGATATTGAGCATGCTCACGCCCACGAACATGTAGAAGTCGTTGAGGCCCAGCCCGATGGCCGACAGGATCGCGAAGATGGTGAACTCGCGTTTGCGGCTGATGTCCTCGCGATGCTCGAAGACATAGCGCATGCTGAGGATGTAGTTCACGACGATCGACGCGATGAAGCTGATGGTGGTGCTGGGGAGCACGGCTAGGTGGGCGACCTCCACGAGATAGAGCAGCGTCGCGTACTCGACGGCGAGGGAGAGTAGTCCCACGATGGCGAACCTGCCGAACTGTTTGGTGGAGTCTTTAGCAATGAGCGCGCGCACTCGCACGGTCCTTTCACGCGTCGATGAAGCGTAGAGAACTATACGAGCTTCTCGTAAGGGTTTCATCGACTTTGCGGCGATTCTATCGTTTCTGCAGAGTTGGATACGGCTGGGAGCAGCGTGCGTCTATCGCGCGGGGGATGGAGGAGTCGTCGTAGGTCAATACCGCGTAAGCTTTCCATAAAGCTGCGGTACTATAATGCGTCCCGACACCTGACCCCTCGCATTGAAACGTGATTGCATGACTCATTCCGCACCTGCCTGGTATTCGCTCTTTCCCTTCGCCGCGTGCGCGGTCCTGCTCGCCTGGACGGCGTTTCGCTCATCTGCCACCTGGAGGCGGGAGCGCCGATTGCACGCGGGCGACCTGCTGGTGTCGCTGCCCCACTTGCTGCTATCCATCCTGCTCGGCGTCTTCTCGGCCATGGGGCTGGTTGAAGAATCCGTGGGTTGGGCCCACATGGCCATCGTCTCGGCCGTGCTCGCCTGCGGCGGCGTCCTGGTCCACGCGCGCGAACCGCTCCAAAGGGTCCTTTCCGAGCTCCCACGGCCCGTCTCCCTCTCGATCAGGGCGGGCATCGCGCTGGTCTCCTCCGTGGTCATCGCCGTCGTCTGCGCCTGGGCTATCGACTTCGCCTGGCTAGACGATAACGGTGCGATCGCCGTGGAGTACTTCGCTACGAGCGCTTCGATCTTCTTCGCCCTGTGCCTCGCGTTGTATTTTCTCGGTCAGCGCACCGGCATCGCCATGATGCTCGTCCCGTTCCTGGCGGCGGGATTCGGCATCGCCCAGCATTTCGTCGTAGATTTCAAGGGATCTCCCATCATGCCCATGGACCTGCTTGCGCTCGGCACCGCCGGCACCGTTGCGGGTGGATACGACTACCTGCTCACCGGTCGCATGGTGACCGTCATCGGTGCGGTGGCGGCCTGCGTTGCGCTCGCGCTGCTCATCGTCCCCGAGCGCGCGGCGGACCAAAGGCACCGCATGATCGGCGTGGCCGCGAGCACCTCGGTGGGGTTGGCGTTGACGGCGGCGCTGTGCGGATCGTTCTGGACGGTCAAGCTCGAGGAGGCCCTCCAATTCACCTATGACCGCTGGATGCCCCTTACCACGTACGAGACGCTGGGCTTCGTGCCCGCCTTCATCGAAATCGCCCAGGATATCTCCATCCCGGTGCCCGAGGGGTATGACGAGGCCGATGCAGAGGAGCTGGTGGAGGACCTCGCGGCGCAGTTCGATGCCGGTCCCGGTGCCGCTCCGGAGCGTCAGCTGGCTGAAGCCCAGTTCAACGAGGTACGGCCCACGGTCATTGCCGTCATGAACGAGACCTTCACCGACCTTTCGATCTACGACAGCTTGCTCGGGGCGGGGTATACGGGCCCGCAGTATTACAAGAACCTGGCGGGCACGTTGCAGCGCGGCCCGCTTATGGTGCCGGTGATGGGCGGCGGCACGGCGAATTCCGAGTTCGAGTTCCTCACGGGAAACGCGATGGCCTTCATCGGCGGCCAGAAATATCCCTATCAGCTCTACGACCTCTCGCATTCCAGCAGCCTCGCGCGCCAGTTCAAAGAGCTGGGCTACGCCACCACGGCGCTCCATCCGCAAGATCGCGGTAACTGGAACCGGTCTTCTGCATACAGGCAGCTTGGATTCGACACGTTCTTGTCGGGCGAGGCGTTTGAGGATGCGCCCGTGTACCATGCGGGCGCTTCGGATGCCTCTACCTACGACAAGATTCTTGACCTGCTCGCAGCCGACCAGGACCCGCAGTTCATCTTTGACGTCACGATGCAGAACCACGGCGGCTATACCGCGGGGAGCGTGCCGGCCGAGGACATGGTGCACCTCGACATACCGGGCGTGGAGGACGAGGAGTTCCTTACCGAGCTCGGGGTGTATCTCGCATGCATCCAGCGGTCCGATGAGGATCTCGCATACTTCATCGAGCGTCTTTCCGCCTTGGACCGTCCCGTGGTCCTGGTGTTCTTCGGCGACCACCAACCCGCTCTGTCGGCAACGCTCGCCGATCTTTTCGAGCAGGGGTCAGATGAGGTCGCGCGCTCGTTCAAGATATGCGAGTCGACGTATGTCGTCTGGTCGAACTACGAGCTCGCGGGATTTGTTCCGGGGAATGTGAGAGAGGTGGGTTCCTCGCAGCTGGGCGTGCAGGTCCTGTATCGCATCGGCGCACCGCTCACGCCTCGTCAGAAAGCCGACTACATGCTTGGCGAGCAGATCACCTCGATCAACAACGTGGGCTATCGGGGTGCGGACGGCCTTCGATACGCCATCGAGGCGGAGTCTCCATACAGCAAGGCCCTGCATCAGATGCAGAACGTGCAGTATCTTGATTTCGGCAGCAGGGTCTAGCCGACGTTGCTGCCCGATGCCGCTCCGCCGTCCAGGAAGATCTTGCGCGTCACGAAGTTCCAGATCATCACGACGGCGGTGGCGGCAATCTTTACCAGGCGGTAGTCGAACGAGGCGATCTCGGTGCCGGCCCACATGAGCCCGTCGTTGATGAGCAGTCCGGCGACCGAGAGCGCGACGAAGATGAGGAATTCACGCTGCTTGCTCATGCCCTCCTTGTGCGAGAAGACGAAGCGCATGCTGGCGAGGTAGTTGAAGACCACCGAGACGATGAACGAGATCGTTGCGGATGCCACGGGGGCCATGCCCGCGATCTCCGTGAGGGCGACCATGAGGCCGTAGTCGATGATGAAGGCGAGGACGCCGACGATGCCGAACTTCATGATCTGCTGGAAAAGGTGCTGCATGGTAAACCGCCTGTCGTGGTCGTCGATGGGCCTCGTCGCCATCCGGAATCGATCGGTATGGCCGAGGGGATTTGTAGGGGCATGGGCCCCCGTAGGGGGGGCGCGCGTGTTCCGAGGTGTAACAAGGCTACCCGAGTTCTCTGGCGTTCGCGCGTAGAAATCGTCCTCTTTCCATGGAATTCGAGCGCTGTGATACCATCTTCTGGGCTGAATACCAGCTCTGTCAAGAATAGCAATAGATGGGGGCCTCTTGGAACGCGCTGTAGAGTCGGGTGAACCGCAGGGTTTTGCCGCAGAGGCGGCCGAGCCGCTCTTTTCCATCGTGATGCCCTGCTACCAGGTGGCGGCGTACCTCAACACCGCTATCGATGCCGTCCAGGCCCAGACGTGCGCGGATTGGGAGCTCATCGTGGTCGACGACGCTTCGCCCGACGGCGTCGGCGCCATCGCCGCGGCGCGGGCGGTCGAAGACGAGCGCATCCGCGTCGTTGAGCACAAGGCCAATCGCGGCCTATCGGGGGCTCGCAACACCGGCCTTGCCCATGCACGCGGCTCCTACGTGTGGATTCCCGATCCCGATGATCTGTACGAACCCCGGCTGCTCGATACCGCGCGCGTCGCCTTCGAGCAGTCGGATGCCGATCTCGTCGTCTTCGGTTGCGTGGAGGAGTACTATGATGCGGCTGGCGAGCTTTCCGGCCGCAACGAGGTGCTGCCGCCCGCGCAAGGGCTCTTCGTGGACGAGGCGCTCCATCGCATGGTCCTGCCGCTTGAAGAATCCACCTTGTACGGTTATGCGTGGAACAAGGTTTACAAGCGCTCCGTTCTCGAGGGTCTGCGCTTCGTAACCGTTCCGCTTATCGAGGACGTCCTGTTCAACGTCGCGGTGTTCGACCGTATCGAGCGAGCGGTTTTCGTGCAGGCTCCGCTCTATCGGTACGCGAAGCGCCTCGCCGCCAACCTTACGAATAGATTCGTTCCCGAATACTACGAGGTGCATCGCCGGCGTATCGAGGAGCTGTATCGCCAGCAGGTTCGATGGGGTCTCGACGGCCCCGCTGCGCGCGAGCGCCTGGGCTCGCTATTCGTCCGCTACATCATGTCCGCGCTCGAGCGCAACTGCGATCCGCGCGCCCATATGGACCACGCCGACCGCGTGGCCTGGTGCCGGTCGCTGTTCCAAGACGAGCTCTTCCTCACGCTCGTCCCCGGCGCCGCGGCGCGCGACAGCCATGTGCTCGATGCGGGAATTCGCATCGTATCGATGCGTTCCCCGCAGCTCGCCTGCGCGTTGGGCCGCGTGATACATATCGTTCGACACGAATTCGGCGACCGATACGCTCGCCTCAAGATGCTGAGATAGGAGGCGCTTGTTGGATACGAGTACGATGGCGTCCGCCGCGGCAGCGGAGCGGACGGCCGTTTGCGCGCTGAAGGAAAAGCCCTATCGACAGGGGGAGCATGGTCTCGAGCCCGCTTCGCGCGACGAGGCTGGATCGGGCAAGGTGCTCACCATAGCGATCCCCGCGTACAACGTCGAGCGCTACCTCGAGCACGGGTTGGAATCCTATTGCGACGACCGGCTCGTCGAGGGCCTCGAGGTCATCGTGGTTGACGATGGGTCCACGGATCGCACGAGCGCGATCGCGCAGCGATTCGTCGAGCGCGAGCCGCGTGTCTTTCGCCTGGTCTCGAAGCGCAACGGCGGTCATGGATCTGCCGTCAACGCGGGCTTGGCGGCGGCGACGGGCAGATTTTTTCGCGTGGTCGACGGCGATGACTGGGTGCGCACCGACGGGCTGGTCGAGCTCATCGAGCTCTTGCGCGCCCAGACGTGCGACTTGGTGGTCGACAAGAAGCGCGAGGTTCACATGGTGACGGGGGAGAGCGAGCTGTTCGCGCTCGCCGACGGCGTCGAATCCGGCGTCGCCCTGCCTTTTAGCGAGATCTGCCGCAACGATGCCGCGGCCGCGCAGATCATGATCCATACGCTGACGGCTCGCACGGATTACCTCAGGGCGATCGGCATGAGTCTGCTCGAGCACACGTTCTATGAGGATTACGAGTACATCGTCAAGGCGAGCGCGCCTGCGCGCGATATCGCGTTCTTCGATATCGAGGTCTACCAGTACCTGGTGGGCAACGCGGGTCAGAGCGTGAGCCACGCCAACTACGTGAAGCGATGGGCCGATCATACGCGCGTGGTCGATGAGATGCTGCGCTATCTCGCCGCCGCCGAGGCGGGTTCGCTGCGCGTGCCCGTCGAGGGGCCCGCGCTCGCCTACCTGCGCCACAAGGTGCATCTCATCGTCGATACGCATTACAACATCGCGCTGCTCTTCGATGGGGATCGCGCCCGCGGGCGTGCGCGCGCCGCGGCGTTTCGCCGGGAGCTTAAGGAGCGCGACCCGAATCAGTTCGCGCGTGCGGAGAAGCGCTATAAGACGGCGCTTTTGCTCAACCGCTTGGGTATTTCGTATACTCGTCTAGAAAAGCTGCTCGCCCGTCGGGGCCGCTAAGGTCATGCCGGGCGCGAAAGGGAAGAGATCATGGGTAAGAAACGCATCGCAGTGTTCAGCATCGACGCCAAGCTTGGCCACGAGGTCAAGGGTGCGACGCGCTATGTGTTTCTCGCCGAGACCCTGGTGGCGGCGGGCTACGAGGTCGATTTCCTTACGTCCGGCTTTCAGCATTGGGAGAAGCGCCAGCGCGACCTGTCTCGGTTCGATGCATCCGCCCACTCGTTCAACGTGCGCTTCATCGATGAGCCTGGCTATCCCAAGAACATGTGCCCGCAGCGTATCTGGGCGCATCATGTGATGGCGAAGAACGTGCGCGCCTATTTCGACGAGCACCACGACTACGATCTGGTGTATTGCCAGATTCCGCCGAACGACGTGGCCCTCGCCGTGGGGCGGTCCGCCAAGCGCTACGGGATCCCGTTCGTGGTGGATGTCAACGATCTATGGCCCGAGGCATTTCGCATCGCCTTCGATGTTCCCGTTCTGTCCGATATCGCATTCGCCCCGTTCTACCGTCAGGCGCGCCGCACCTACGCGCTCGCCGATGCCATCGTGGGAACCTCGGACGAATACGCAGCGCGCGGCTTCCGCGATCGGGCCGAGGATATTCCCAAGGTCGTGGCGTATGTTGGCAACGACCTGGCGGCCTTCGACGCGGGCGCGCTGGCGCACGCCGACGAGGTGGATAAGCCGGCCGGCGAGTTCTGGGTCTCGTATGCGGGCGCGATGAGCGATTGCTACGATTTGCGCACGCTCGTACGGGCCATGGCGCTCGTTCAGGTCGATCATCCCCATATGAAGCTGAAGCTCATGGGCGATGGGACCATTCGCGGGGAGCTCGAATCGCTCGCCGCCGAGACGGGATGCGATGCCGATTTCATGGGCTATATGCCCTATCCCAACATGGCGGCCCATCTCGTAGCTTCCGATGTGCTCGTGAATTCTCTGGTCGAGAATGCTCCCCAGAGCGTGCCCACTAAGATCGGCGACTATCTTGCTGCCGGAAGGCCCATGTTGAGCACCTCGTTGAGCCCGGAGTTCTGGGCGAAGGTCGATACCGACGGCTTTGGCGTGAACGTGCGCCCGGGAGACGCGGGCGCGTTGGCACGGGCGCTCGTGCAACTTGAGGGCGATCGCGCCGGTCGCACGCGGATGGGTGCCGCGGCCCGCGCCGTGGCCGAGGAGCAATTCGACCGCAAGCGCTCGTATAAGCAGTTGGTCGATCTGGTGGGACGGCTGGCGGGATAGCTTGCGCGTCCGCACGGCGGGCGATCCGGTTTGTACTATTCTGTTACCTGATAGCAAACGTTCACTGTAGCGGGGTGGTATCATGCGCTGCGTTCGTCGCTCTCTTGTCCTTATCCTCTCGTTCGTCTTCATGCTCGGTTGGTGCCTGCATCCCTATGCGGTCTATGCGGAGCTTGTTATGCGCGCGGAACCCTCCGTATCCGATATCCAGTCTTTCGGTCCCGGCCACAAGATCGTGGAGGGCCGGTATACGATTTCAAATGTCGCCTCCGATGGTACGAGGTTGTTCGTCGCGGCCCCCGCGGCGGTTGCCGATGATGTCGGGTTGCAGGCGATGGCGGAATCCGAATCTGCTGCCCAGCAGTGGGACATCGCTCCGGTGGTCGACGAGGTAACGGGGACGTCTTCGGGATTCGTGACGGTGTCCAATGCCGAGAGCGGCTTGTGCATCGAGGCCTCCCGTGAGTCCGATATGGCTTTTCCCGTGCCGCGGCTCTCGTACGCGGACGGGTCTGTTTCGCAGCAATGGGCTCTCGTGCAGCTGGACGACGGCGCGGCGCTTGTCTCGGCGGCGGATTCTTCGGTCGCCCTCGCGTTGGTTCGCGCGGAGTCGTCCTCGACTGAAGCGGGTGCATCCGGGGAGACCCCGTCTACGGGCGCTTCTGCTGCCGACCTCGCGGTGACAGATGGGTTTGTAACCGACCCTGCGGCGGCTGATGCGTCGGTACCCGATCACGCGGCGACGGACGCGACTTCGGTCGACCTCGCGGCGACGGGCGATTCTGCCGCCGGCACGGTGACGACGGGCGATTCGGCCTCCGGCCCCGCGTCGGTAGACGATTCGTCTGCCGAGCCCGCGGCGACGGATGGGTCGGAAGCGGGTTTCTGGTATCGGGTAGCCCTGGTAGACGTGGGCGAGCACGATGAGCGTGCGGATATCTTCTGGACCATGGCGCTTCTCGATGCGACGGGGGACGCCGGCGAAGGGCCTTCTCAGCCCGATCACGGTGGGGGAGATGGGTCGCACGGCGGCGGCTCCCCTTCGATCACGGCCGATATCGACGCGCTGGCTCGAGAGCGTGCCGGCGAGCTTGCAGATGGTACCTATCTCATCTCGAGTTCGCTTCGCATGAGGAGCGTGCTCGACGTCGCGCAGGGAAGCGCGACGGATGGCGCGAACGTACGGCTCTATGAGAACGTCATGGCGGATGCGCAGCAATGGATGGTGTGCGCCCAGAGCGATGGAAGCGGTTTCGTGCGCATCGTGAACCTTCGATCGGGAAAGGTCCTCGATGTTTCCGGTAGCCGGGCCGAGTCGGGTGCCAACGTGCAACTGTATCGCTGGAACGGCACGCGCGCCCAGCTGTGGCTGCCGCTGCGCCAGGAAGACGGATCGTTGGTGCTCTATTCGGCACTGGGCAACGATTTGGTGCTCGATGTCTCCGGCGGATCGGTCGCGAACGGCGCGAATATCGGCCTGTGGAAGGCTAACGGCACCGGTGCTCAGCGCTTTTGTGTGACGAGTTGCGACGTGTCCGTCGCATCGGGCGGGCGTGTGCTCCCCGATGGCGTGTACACGCTGTCCCCTTGCTTGGATCCATCCCTGAAGCTCGATCTCTACGACGCCTCCACGGCCAACGGAGCGCCCCTGCAGCTCCATGCGGCCAACGGCGGCGACGCGCAGGCGTTCCGCATCACGTACGGGGAGGACGGTTTCTACGATCTTCGCGTGATCTCGTCGGCGAAGGCGCTGGAAATCGCCCATGGGGACGTGCTTGCGGGTTCTCCTGTCACCCAGCGGGCGTATAACGCTGGCAGCCAGGACCAGCGATGGAGGATCGACCTGCTGGATGACGGGTCGTATAGGTTCACCTCGAAGTCGGGCGGCTTGGTGCTCGATGCCGGCGCTGCGCGCGCGGGCACCCGCATCACGGGTCGCGGCGAATGCGCGACGGCGAGCCAGGCGTGGATCGTGAAGGCGTTCGCCCCGTCATTCGCCGAGGGTTGCTATACGCTTACCTCCGCTACCGGCGCGCGCGTGCTCGACGTGGCGAACGCCTCGGTAGCAGAGGGGGCGGCGATGCAGCTGTACCGCTCCCATGGCGCGCTCGCGCAGAAATGGTGGGTGAGGACGCTTGCTGATGGATCCATCACCCTTCAGAGCGTGTGCTCGGGAAAATATCTCGCGCTGGACGCCTCCGGATGCGCCGTCCAAATCGCCGACCACGGTTCAAGTCGCGCGTGCTGGCGTGTGGAGTCGACCTTCAACGGCCCGGCGCTGATCAACTGCGCGACGGGACAGGCGCTCGATGTGAGCGGGGCGTCGGATGCGGACGGCGCGAAGGTGCAGGGGTACGCCCCCAACGGAACCAACGCGCAGGGATGGCGCTTCTCGCCGACGCGCCTGATGACCGATGGCTTCTATACCATCACCTCTGTGGCGGACACCCGCTATAAACTCGACGTCGCGGATGCTTCCATGCAGAATTATGCCAACGTGCAGCTTTGCCAGGGCAACGGATCGCTTGCGCAAACGTGGTGGGTCCGCTCGACCGCGAACGGCTATTACACCTTTACCGCAGGATGCTCTGCCAAGGATCTGGAGATCGCGGACGGTAGCACCGCTTCGGGAGCGAACGTGCGGCAGCTCACCCGCATGGGCTCGGGTGCTCAATGCTGGACATTCCATATGGGGGAGCATGGCGTCGTCGCCCGATCGTATCTGGGTACCGTGCTCGATGGTTCGGGTTCGCCGGGTAATGCGGTCAACGTGGTCGCCAACGCCGAGGACCCGTCTGCCGCGACGCAGCAATGGCTGCTTCATCCGGTTTCCGTGCCCTCGAAGATCGGGTATCAGAATCCCTCGCAGTTCTTCCAGGTAAGTCAGTACAACGTGATCTTGCCGCGCGCCGCGTATCAAACCCCGTTTTGCTACGTGACGCCCTCACGCATCGCGATCGACGCCACGCGCGAGCAATGTGTCGAGGCATTCATCGCGCGCGCCTACGAGTATTTAGGGTCGCCGTATGTGTGGAACTACTCCCTTGCGCCCGGTGTCGGCGTAGACTGCTCGGGCCTGGTCATGCAATGCGCCTATGCCACGGGAATGAATCTCGATACGTACAATCCCTACCATCATTGGTACGACCCGTGGCACAGTCACGATGCCAACAACATGGCCGCCGATCCGCGGTTCATGCACGTGCGCTTCGCGGACCGGCGTCGCGGCGACCTCATCTTCTCGCCCGGCCATGTATCGATCTACCTTGGCGACGATAAGATCATCGAGGCCTATTCTCCCAAGGAGGGCGTGCGCATCGCGAGCGTCTATTCGAGCCTGCCCGTTACCGGGGTCGCTCGTCCGTTCGTGTAGGGAGCGCCGAGGGCCGCTGCTCCATCACGCGATAGACGTCGAGCTCCCATTGCTTGCGCTCGTTTTTGGCAACCGTATCCAGGATGAGGCCCGTTGCCAGCGAAAGGCCGGAGAGGAATACCAGCCCCACGGCGAGGATCGCCGTGGGGAGGCGGGGTACGAGGCCCGTCTTGATGAACTCGATGATGACGGGCATGCCGCATAGCAGGCCTGCGGCGAGGAAGAGCGCGGCGATGATGTTGAAGCAGGCGAGCGGACGGTAGTTCTTAAACAGCGAGGCGATCATGAGTATCACCTTCATGCCGTCGCCCACGGTATCGAGTTTGGAAACGCTGCCTTCGGGCCGGTCGCGGTATACGATGGGCACGTCGGCGATGCGCCAGCGGCGGTCGACAGCGTGGATGGAGAGTTCGGTCTCGATCTGAAAGCCCGTGGAGAGCACCGGGAACGTTTTGACGAAGGGCCGCGAGAAGGCGCGATAGCCCGTCATCACATCGTTGAAGGTGTAGCCGTAGATCCATTTGATCATGAGGCGCACGAGGTTGTTGCCGAATCCATGGAAGGCGCGCTTGTTCTCCTTGGCGTAGGTGCCGTTGGAGAGGCGGTCGCCTACGACCATATCGGCTTCGTTGGATAGGATGGGCGCGCAGAGCTCGGCGGCCTGTTCGGCAGGGTAGGTGTCGTCGCCGTCGACCATGAGGTAGCAATCCGCATCGATGTCGCGAAACATCTGGCGGCATACGTTGCCCTTGCCCTGGCGGGGCTCATGGTGAACGATCGCGCCGGCGGCGCGGGCGATCCGGGCGGTGTCGTCGTTTGAGTTGTTGTCGTATACGTAGATGGCGGCGTCGGGGAGCTCGCGACGGAAATCCGAGACGACCTTGCCGATGGTGATCGCTTCGTTGTAGCAGGGTATCAAGACGGCGATGCGCGCGGTGTCTATGTTGCTCATAAAGGATGACTCTCCCGATTTGCTTTCCGTATAAGCCAATATACAAATATATATCGATTGGTAAAATACGCTATGATTTCCCTTGAATCTCTTAAGCTTCCACACGTCACGCTTTGAAAGGGGATCGATCGAATGGGCTCGAAGCCTCGGTTCCTCTACTTCGACATCCTGTCGATCATCGCCAGCCTCGCCGTCATCTTTCTGCACTGCAACGGCATCGTTCACTGGGGGCCCGCGACGCCCCACTGGTCGCAGGCGCTCGCGGTGGAGGTGGCGTTTTACTGGGCCGTTCCCATCTTCTTCATGTGCTCGGGCGCCAAGACGCTCGGATATCGTGATCGCAAGACCACGTCGTCCTTCCTGTTATCTCGCATAAAGGGCATCTTCGTTCCGTTTGTTGCCTGGTGTGCCATCCAGTACCTCGTGCGCATGAGCGGCGTGCTCAATCCCGCGCCCGAGGGCTGGACGTTGTCGCTCGCCTCGTTTCTCGACCTCTTCATGAACGGGCAGATCGATGGCACCTACTGGTTCTTCTTCTCGATGTTCGGTGTGACGCTGTCGATTCCCGTGCTCTCGCGGTTGAAGGACCATAGGGATACGCTTTGGTATTTGGTCGGTACGTACGTGCTGCTATCCGGTACCATCGCACCCCTGTTCAAGGTGCTCGGCCTGCCGTGGAACGGTTCGCTCGCCATCACGGTGGCGGGCGGCTACATCATGTACACGGTGCTCGGCTATCTGCTCGCGCAGGATACGTCCCTGTTCGCCGACCGCTCTCGACGGCTCGCGCTGTACGGCCTTGGGGTGCTGGGCCTGCTGATTCGGTATGGGTATACCTGGATCACCTCCCAGCAAGCCGGCGTTCTCAACAACGCGCTGTTCGAGTACAACTACCTCACGGCCATCATGCCGTCGGTGGCGATGTTCGTCTTTTTCAAGCAGATCGACTGGGACGGCGTCCTATCTCGCCTGCATATCAGCGGACAGCTGGTCAGGCAGGTGGCGGGGCTTACCTTCGGCGTCTACCTCATGCACTACTTCGTTCTCAACGAGGTGTTCGTCGTGCGCCTCGGCATGGATATGACATCGTATGCGGTCCGTCTGGGGCTTCCCTGGGTGATTTTCGCCCTGTGTCTGGCATGCTCGTTCGTGTTGAATCGCATCCCGTTCGTGCGCGGCATCGTCGGCGGGTGGCGTTAGATTCGGCGCCCGTGAGATTGCATGCGGTAGCGTACCTCGGTCAAAAAAGGGGATGATGGGGAGAGATGAGACCCACTTCAACGGCTTCGACTTCGCACGTAGGAGCCCATATGGATCCAGCGGCATGTATCCGGCGGCGGAACGTCCGCTTTGGAGCGGCATCGTCGGTTTTCGCGCTCATGTACGCGGCCTCGCTCGTGTTGGGATGGAATGTATCGCGGTACGGGGCATGCCGCATCGGATCGCTGCGTACCTGGCTGCTTACAGGGGCGCTCGCCGTCTGCGTCGCTGTTGTAGGCTATCTCCTGCTCCGGCTCATGAGCTCCCCGCGTATCCATTTTCTACGGCCGCGGTTGCACGATGCGATGCGCCATCCCGTCGCGGTGACCTGGCTTATGGTCTGCCTTGCATGGCTGCCTGTCGTCATAGCGCGCTGGCCCGGGGATTTCTGCTTCGATGCCATGTTCCAAACAGGCTGGATCCTTCCAGAGTCCGCCGGCGTCCCGAAGTATTGGGCCTCTATCAACGGATGGCATCCGCCCCTTCATTCGCTGTGGCTCGGTGGATCGATCGCGCTGGGTCAAACGCTCTTCCATTCCTATAGCGCGGGATTGGCCCTGTATACCGTCTCCCAGGTGCTCGTATTCTCATGGTGCGTGTCGCGCGTGGTCGCCTATGCCTATGAGACCGGCCATACCGCCGTCTACGTCGTATGCCTCGCTTTTGCCGCCCTGTTCTCGGGTTTTTCCGTCTATGCGACGATGACGACGAAGGACGTGGTGTTTTCCGGCGTTCTAGCGCTTTCGGCGCTATGGGTGTATCGAACGGTGCGCGAAGAGCTTCCATCCCGTCCCCTGTGGCTCTGGGTGTTCCAGGGCGGGGCGCTCTTCCTATTCTCCATCTTGATGCGCAACAACGCGCTTCATGCCTATCTCTTGTTTGCCGTGGTCGCGCTCATCGCGCACATGGTTCATCGATTCGATGTGCGGCTCGTTTTTATAGCACTCGTTCCCGCTATGGTGCTAGCGGTTCTTATCACGGGTCCTGGGTACCGCCTGCTCGGAATCAGGCCCGGTCCCGCCAAGGAGATGATGAGCGTCCCGGCGGTCCAGCTATCCAGCGTCATGGTCGATCATGCGCCGGAGCTTGCTGCGGATGAGCGCGAGTATATCGATCGACTCGTTCCCGATTGGTCTAAATATGACCACGATACCCTGGCTGATCAAACCAAGCAGCGATTCAACGCGGATCTCGTGAAGGAGGATCCCCTGCGTTTCGCCCGGGTTTATTTCTCGCTCGCACTGCGCTATCCCGGCAATTACTTCAATGCCTGGGCTTTGATCTCGGCGGGATATTGGAGTCAGGCGACGTCGTATTTCGATGAAACCGCAGCGTTCACGTGGCCCTTGATGTGTCCTTACGATGCTGTTCGCGCTGTGTTGGAGCCGTTCCTAGCTATTCCATTCGACACGCCCGTTCCCGTGCTGAGCGAGTCGCTCGACGCCGCTCTTGCATCGCATGGTGAGGTGAATATCCCGGTAGTGAACTTGCTATATAAGGCTTCGACATGGTTCTGGCTCGCCATCGCGTATGTGTTCGTGTCCATTGCCTTTCGCGTCCCCGTCAGCCGTACCATGCCCGTCGTGATTCTGCTTGCATACTGCTTTACGCTGATGTTGGGCCCCGGTTCGCTGTATCGGTATGCGAGCCCTCTGTTCGCGAGCATTCCGCTCATGCTTGTCATGTTTTGCGATGCGGCGGCAGATGCGAAGCGCGCAGCCGATCTCGAGCCTCGTTCGTGATCTGCTCCTGCCGATCCATGTGCAGGGGCATGTGCAGCTCCTATCATTTGTTCGGATTGTTTATATATGAAAAGCCTCCCGTCCTTCGGATACGGGAGGCTTTTCGCTTTGTCTGCGTCTCACGATGCCGGCTATGGATCTGCTTGATTAGTACCTGCGTTTCGCCTTGCGCTTCTGCTCATCCTGGATGCGCTTCACGCGAATCTTGTGGACGCTGTAGAACATGATGGCGACGTCGCGGCGCGTGATGACCTCGTCGGGTGCGTAGGTGCCGTCGTCTTTGCTGTAGCGCACGCCGGAGGATGCGAGCCACCAGATCTCCTTGGCACCCGGGGTCTCGTCCGTCACATCGGGGTACATGTCACGCAGGCGCTCGGTGGGTTCGAACTCGGGCGTGCCGTCGAGCAGGTAGAGCATGCGTGCAAGCTCGTGTCGCTTGACCTGGGCGTGGGGGAGGAACTCATCGTCCGCCATCACCTGCGCGATGCCGGCGTTGCCCAGCCACAAGATGGACTCGGCGTGCGGCGTCTTATCGTCGACATCCTTGAAGCGCGCCTTATCCTCGGCCGAAGGCGTGTAATCGATGGCGTCGGAGTAACGGTAGAGCATCGCGGCCACGTCGCAGCGCGCCACCAGCACGTCGGGGCGGAAGGTGTCGTCCGGGTAGCCCTTGGAGATCTTCTGGCGCGCGAGCCACCAGATCTCCTTGGCATGCGGGGTGTCCTCGGCGATATCCGTGAACGCGAACTGCTCGCGATACGCCTGGCAGACGTCCTCCACGGGCCCGTCCATGCGCATGTCGCCCTTCTCGATCCAGATGGCGCGCTCGCAGATGCGCTCGACCTGGTCCATGGAATGGCTCACCAGCAGCACGGTGACGTCGCCGGAGTCGACGAAGTGCTTGATGCGCTTCTCGCACTTGCGCTGGAAGAACACATCGCCCACCGAGAGCGTCTCGTCGACGATGAGGACGTCGGGCTCGGTGATGGTCGCGATGGCGAACGCGATGCGCGCGGTCATACCCGAGGAGTAGTTCTTGAGGGGCATGTCCATGAAGTCCTCGAGCTCGGCGAACTCGATGATCTCGTCCATCTTGCTGTCGATGAATTCGCGCGTGTAGCCCAGCAGGGCGCCGTTCAGGTAGATGTTTTCGCGGGCGGTGAGCTCGTAGTCGAAGCCGGCGCCCAGCTCGATGAGGGGGGCGATGTTGCCGCGCACGACGCAGTTGCCCGAGGTGGGCTCGAGCACGCCCGCGATCACCTTGAGCATAGTGGACTTACCCGAGCCGTTGGTGCCCACGAGGCCGACGGTCTCGCCGCGCTTGATCTTGAACGAGATGTTCTTGAGGGCCTTGAACTCCTCGAAGAACAGCTCGCGCTTCATGATTTTGATGAAATACTCTTTCAGGCTGTTGAGCTGCTCCGATGCCATGTTGAACACCATGGTGACATCGTTGACCTCGATAGCGTATTCCTCGTCCTTCTTGATGTCGGAAGACATGGATGCTCCTAAATGTAGAGAATGAACTTGTGCTCGGTCTTATGGAAGATCAGGTATCCGACCACCATGGCGATGACCGCCCAGGCCGTGCAGCTGAAGAGGACCGCCGCGCTGGGGCTCGTCTGATACAGGAAGATGTCGCGCATGAACATGACGTAGGCATACATCGGGTTTGCCTTGAGGACGATCTGCATGAACCGGCTCATGCCGTCGATCATCGCGAAGTCCCAGAACAGCGGGGTAGCGTAGGTCCATGCCGTCATGACGACGCTCCACAGGTGGATGACGTCGCGGAAGAACACGGACAGCGCGGAAAGCGCGAGGCCCACGCCCATGCAGAAGAGCATGAGGAGCAGCAGGCCCACGGGCAGCCAGAGGATGTGGACGGTGGGCATGATGCGGAACCACAGCATGACGATGGCGACGGCGATCAGCGAGAAGAAGAAGTTCACCAGCGCGAACAGGACTTTCTGGACGGGGAAGACGAACCGGTGGATCTTCACCTTCTTAAGCAGGGAGGAGGAGCCGATGATCGACATCAGCGAAGAGCTCGTCGCATCGTTCATGAGGCCGAACGTGATGTTGCCCAGGATGAGGTAGAGCGGGTAGTTGACGATGTTCGCGCCGCGCAGCCCGGCGAAGAAGGTGCTGAACACGGCTGACATGACGATCATCATGAGCAGCGGGTTGAGCACGCTCCAGAGGACGCCCAGGAAGCTGCGGCGGTACTTGAGCTTGAAATCCTTGCCGACGAGCTGCTTCAGGATGTAGATGTCTTTCTTCAAGCCGGTCTCGTGATGGACGGGAACGGTATTTTGGTTGGTTGAATCCACGGGTCGACCACCTTCATACTCAGATGTTTTGCAATGGGTTATATTATCATCAAGGATTGCAAGTCATAGAATCTGCGCGATGCCGCGGCGATGCCGAGTACGCATTCGCTCCTTTTCCAATTCGTGTACGGGGGTCTATTCATGAGTGTTAAATCGCACGTTCGCTCGGTGCTTCCCGCAACCACCCGCAATTTCGAGCACCGTATCTCCGAGACAACCGATCTGATCGAGGTCGCTCGCGACGAATCCCGCCATTTCCATGAGGACGCGGTGCGCCTTCATGGGGAATCCTCTCGGCAAATCGATTCGTTGCGGTCGTCGTTGGATTCAGCCGGTTGTTCGATCCAGGGGATTCGCGACCGACTCGATGCCCTCGAGGCGGTGCGCGACAGGCCGAGCTACTGCAACGTGGAATACCTCTCGCTCAATCGCGAGTACACCGGTCGCCGCATCCTGCTCGCGGGTTGGTACGGAGCGAGCAACTGCGGTGACGAGCTCATGATGCGCACCATGCTGGAGCATCTTGGCGGTAGGGGCGCACGCGTCTCCGTGCTGCTGTGGGACGACCCCGACTACGACTTCAGCCGGTTGCCCGCGTGCGCCGATCAGATCCACTACCCGTGCTCCATCTGGGAGCTCCGGCAGCTCGCGGAGTACTTCGACGTGCTCGTATGGGGCGGCGGAGCCATCATCGACGAGCGCCAGTTCAACCACGACCCCAAGAACATCAACACGGGCAACCTCTTCATCTGGTTGAGCGAGGAGATGCTCAAGCGCGATAAGGACGTCTACGCCGTCGGCTTGTCCGCCAACGATTCGCTCGAGGCCGATACGGAGTTCTCGCGCCGTCTCGGCGCCGTGGTGGCGGGCTGCGAGCATTTCTCCCTGCGGGACGGGTACTCGCTCGAAACGCTCCGCGGCGCCGGCGTCGACGTGGCGCGGGTCGAGCTGTGCGAGGACATCGTGTTCGGCAATGGCGCCATCGGTTCGCGCCCCCCGCGTCCCGAGGGCTCGCCGTACACCGTGGGCGTCGTCTTCATGACGGGCGACGTCACCAACGCGCACAACCGCCGCGCCCTGCCGCGCATCATCGAGCGCGTCCGCGAGCGCTATGGTGACGATTGCCGCATCAAGCTCGTCCCGTTCTACAACTTCTGGAAATTCGACACCACGCTGCTCGGGCAGCTGGTCGACGAACTCGGCGTCTCGGATCTCGTCGAGGTCGCCCCCTATACCGACGACCTGTCCCGGCTCGCGCTGCTTGATTGCGACGCGGTGCTGGCGTATCGCTACCATGCGTGCCTGGTTTCCGCTGCCGCCGGCATCCCCACGCTGTTCATGTGCGTCGACGATCACCCGCATTATCGAAACAAGATGCGCCGCATCGCCGAGGTCTTCGGCATGTCGGACAACCTGCTCATGGCGAGCTTGTGCCTGGATGACGGTTCGTTCGACGCGCGCTTCGCCGAGCTGCTCTCCGCTCCATCGGCGTCCGCCGCGCCCGACGGGCTGTTCCGGGAGACGTCTGATTTCCTGGAGCGTATTTGCAGTTCGATTGTAGAGCCGCGCGCTTAGTTATACTGGTACCCGTTGTGTAGTTCAGGAGATTGGCCGTTATGTCACCCAAAGTTTCTGTTGTCGTGCCCGTTTACAACGTCGCCGCCTTCCTTCCCGCCTGCCTCGATTCCATCTGCGCCCAAACGCTGAAGGACATCGAGATCATCGTGGTGAACGACGGCTCGACCGATAACTCGCTCGAGATCGCCCAGGAGTACGCCGCCAAGGATGAGCGCGTGAAGGTGCTCACCAAGGAGAACCGCGGCTACGGCCACACCATGAACCTCGGCTTCTCCCATGCCCGCGGCGCCTATATCGGAATCGTCGAGTCCGATGACTGCGCGCGTCCCGAGATGTTCGAGACCCTGTATAACCTTGCCGTGAAAAACGACGCAGACGTCGTGCGCTCGAATTATTGGAACATGTCTGAAAACGGCACGCAGTTCGACCTGGTGGACGTCCTCAATCTGTGCGACGCGCCGTACGAGTCCGCTTTCGATACGGTGAACCACCCCGATATCCTGCGCGGCAGCCCCGCCATCTGGACGGCTATCTACAAGGAGTCCTTCCTGAAGGAGAACGGCATCGAGTTCCTCGAGACGCCCGGCGCGTCGTTCCAGGATACGGGCTTCGCCTTGAAGGTCCTCACCTCGGCGCGGCGCATGGTCATCACGCGCAAGGCGTTCCTCAACTATCGCGTGGACAACGCCGGCTCGTCGGTCAAGTCCGGCGCCAAGATGTTCTGCGTGTGCGACGAGTACGAGTCCTTCGAGAAGCATCTGGCTCGCAATCCGCAGCGCGCCGAAGCGTTCCGCTATGTGATTCCTTCCAAGAAGTACGAGACCTACGTGTGGAACTACAACCGTCTTGACGATTCCCTCAAGCCCGAGTTCATGGAGCGCATGTCGCGCGAGTTCGCCGAGGCCAAGGCATCCGGCAACCTCAAGCAGTCCGCGTTCCAGGACGTCGAATGGAAGGAGCTCAACGAGCTCATCGAGGATCCCGCGGCCTTTAGCGACCGCGCCTTGGCGGTCCAGTATCCTCCCCAGGACTTCAAGGAGCACCAGCGCACGCGTTGCGCCAACGGCCTCATCTCGCGCCTACGCATGTACGGCTCGTTCGTAAAGCACGCCCTGTAGTCCTTCTCGATAGTCCTCGTCGAAAGCCCCAATATGAATGTAGATGCCGCGAACGCCTCGCAACCGCTTGTCTCGATCGTAGTGCCGGTCTATAACTCCGAGCGCTATCTGCCCACGCTTCTCGATTCCCTTCAGAACCAAACGTATCGTTCGCTGGAGATCATCTGCGTCAACGATGGCTCCAAGGACGGAAGCCTCGGCATCTTGCAAGCGCGCGCTGCGGATGATCCCCGTATCGTGGTGGTCGATAAGGAGAATTCCGGCGCCGCCTCGACTCGTAACGTCGGCATCGACCATGCGACGGGCGCGTACCTGTGCTTCGTCGACTCCGACGACTACGTGGTTCCCACGGCGTTCGAGCAGCTCGTTTCCATCGCGCTGGAGCACGACACCGACGCCGTGATCTTCGACATGGATAACTTCGACGATGAGACGGGGGAGACCTCGCCCACCAACGCGGTCTTCAAGGAGTACGTACCGGCGCGCACCGTGTTCTGCTCGACCGATATCGACAACTTCTACAAGCGCGTCGTCGGGTTCACGGTGAACAAGCTGTACCGGACCTCGTACCTCAAGGAGATCGACCTCAAGTTTCCCATGGTGGGCGCCCATGAGGACATGCCCTTCACCTATATCGCGCTCAGCGCAGCCGAGCGCCTGTATTATCTGGATGAAACGCTGTATTACTATCGGCGTGCGCGCGAGGGCAGCTTGAGCGACGGCACGAATGACGACTATCGCTTCATGCTCGACGCGCTGGTTGCGTTCCGCGACGGATTGCGCGAGCACGGCCTGTGGAGCGCCTGTGAGCGCAATTTCGTGAATTACGCCCTCCACATGTGCCATTGGAAGTACACCGTGCTGGGCAAGCGCAACCGCTGGGCCTTCAGCGGCGACCTGCGCTCGCGCGTATTCGACCTGTTCGAGATCTCCCATCATGGGCGCGAGTATTTCTTTGACGAGGATGACGCGGCGTTTTACGAGCGCAACGCCCATCCCGGCCTGAAGTTCCGGCTGGTCACCTGGGGTTGCTATACGCTTCAGCGCTTCCAGCGCCTCTTCTCCTAAAGATGCGGTCGGTGGGGGAGGACGCGGACGTCGCCGCTTCGCAGCCCGACGTCGTTGAAGCCCGCGCATCTCATACAGGGGCTTCGCCTGCCGATGCGCGCGGCGGAGCGCAGCCATCTTGGTTCGGACGCTATCCCATGCGGTGCAACATCGTCGCCCTGGTTCTGGGTCTGCTCGCCGCCGCCGCGCTCTCCATCGATCTGGCTCCGGTCTCTTACGAGGCGATCGCCAAGATTCAGCCCGGCGCGACGGGCGCCGTGTACATATGCTATGAGGTGCTGCTCTCCTTTGCGGGGCACAGCGACTCCATACCGCTGCTCGCGCTCGCGCTGTTGCTGGTCTTTCCCATTCGCTCGGTGCTCTTCTCCCGCCGTGACTCCTGGCGGCCCTCCGTCGTGATCCCCTCGATGCTCTTTGCCGGCTGCATGGTATTCGGCATGAGCTACGACCTCACGGATAGCGCCGCCCTCGTCCTGGGTGGAATCTCTCAAACGATCAAGGCATCGATCATGGCCGCCGGCTACCTCGTCGTGGGCCACCTGGGGTTCTACACCTTCTACAGCTTCCTGGATTGGTTGGGATCGCCTCGTTACGCATTCAGCGAGGGCCGTTTCGGGTTTGCTTGGCGCCTCGTCCATGTATGCCTGGACGTCCGACCGTGGCTCATTCCGGCTGCGCTTCTTGTGCTGGCATGGGCGCCGTCGTTTATCGCCGCCATGCCCGGTATCTTCATGGGAGATACGGGCGCGCAGATACGTCAATGGTTCAACCTGCCCAACGGCACGAGCGATTATCTCAACCTGCTCAATCCCGATGTGCTTCTGAACGGGCATCATCCGGTGGTCCACACCGCGCTGCTAGGAGGATGCGTCCAGATCGGTATGGCCTTGTTTGGTAGCGAAAACGCAGGCCTGCTCCTCTATACCACCGTGCAATTCCTGCTTACGGTGGCGACGGTCGCCTATATCCTCTCCGCTTTGCGCCGGTTCGGGGCGGGGCTCGTTTTGCGGGCCATCGTGCTGCTTTTCTTCTGCACCATGCCGTTGTTTTCCAACTATGCGGTGCTCGCCACGAAAGACGTGTTGTTCGCCGACGCGTTCGCGCTGTTGGTCGTTCAGATGGCGGTCCTTATGTGCGATGGGCGCGGCGGCGTGTTCGCGCGCACCTTCGACGTCGTGTTGTTCGCCGTGGGTTCGCTCGGCTCTGCATTTTTGAGAAACGGCGGCGTAGTGTTTTCACTGGCGGCGTGCGTGCTGGTGCTGGTGTTCGCGGTGGCTGAGCGCCTGTATCCGCGTTTCTGCGCGGCACGTGGCGCCGCATCCTCTCCTATGGTTCAAGCGGAGGTGGGACAGGGGGCGCGGCATGCTGTTTCGGCTGCCGCGGCTCCGTCCAGCCGTACGGGTTCGCGCGTGCGCGGAGGCGTTGCGTCGTTCGGCGTGCTGGTGATTACGCTCGTGTTGGTATATGCATTCAACAGCGTTCTCATGCCGGCGCTGGATATCACGCCGGGGAGCCGGCGCGAGATGCTGTCCATACCCTTTCAGCAGACGGCGCGATTCGTCTTGAAGCATGATGGCGCGCACGCGGGCGTTGAGGACGGTACCGACGACGGCCTGATCTCCGAGGTGGAGCGCGAGGTCATCGATCGCGTGCTGGGTTACGATACGCTTGCCGCGCGTTACGATCCCGATAAATCCGATGCGGTCAAGAACGGCTTTAACGAGGATGCCACGAGCGCGGATGTCGCGGCATACCTCTCGTTGTGGGCTCGGATGTTCTTTCTCGACCCCGAGAGCTATATTTCCGCGGCAGCGAACAACTACTATGGGTATTTCTATCCCAGCGTGCGCGACGTGTGGTTCTATAGCACGGTTGAGAGCGAGAAGATCATGGCTCGCGAGGAGAATCGCGCTTACTTCGATTTCCACCCCTGGGATGCCCCCGTGGTGGATGCATGCGGGCAGATAGTCAACCTGTATCGCGTCGCGATCCAACGCCTTCCCCTCATATCCCTCACCATGAGCTCGGCATCGTACACCTGGCTCCTGATCGCTACGGGAATCTACGTGCTGCGCAAGAGGCGGTGGCGCGCGCTGGCGCTCCTGGTGCCCCTATTCGGCGTGCTGGCGGTTTGCTTGATCGGACCCTGTAACGGGTCGACGTATATGCGCTATCTCTATCCCGTTATCGTGTCGCTTCCCTTCGTGTTGGTGGCGCTACTCGCGTGGCCGCGCGTCATCTGGGATGCGACCTCCGTCCGCCGATCCTGATGCATCTGCGTCGCGGTCCAGCGCGCCGTCGCCTTGTCGGTGTTGCTTGCTCTTCATGGATTGGATGCTCGCGTTCCGCTTGCAGAATGTGCGCGGAGCATCGCCGTTTCCTATGAGATAATCAATGGAATGATTATTTCCTGATGGAGGCGGTTGTCATGAGGGGCACGATCAGCTTTGCTCGCGCATGGAAGGGCGTCGTCGTCGCTGTCTGTGCGGTGATGCTGCTCTGCTGCACGGGCACCGCCTGGGCAGATGGTGGACGGAATCTTTGCATCTCGGTTGATCGCGAGACGGGCCAGGGTTCCTCCGGTACGATGTCCGTGGTGCACGAGACGGCAGGGGAGGGCATCGGCGATTCGGCGCGGCTGCTCGCGTCCGAGGCGATGCCGGCGAGGTCGGCGGATGCGTCGCGTGCATCCGGCACGTTCGATGCAGTCCTTGGGGGCACCGTGCATCAGGGACAGGCCTTCGAGATGCTCACCATGGTGAACGGCGAGCGCGCGCGGTTGGGCCTCGAGCCGCTGCAGTGGGACGCGGCACTCGAAGAGGCTGCGATGCAACGCGCTGCGGAGACCTTCATCCTGTTCAGCCATACGCGTCCCGACGGTAGGGATTGCTTCACCGCATTCCCTCGGGACCTCCAAGCTTTTGGCGAGAACATCGCATACGCTACGAACGCTACGCCATCCCTTATCTACAACATGTGGTATAACTCTCCGGGTCATTATTCCAATATGGTGAGCGCCGGTTTCACCAAAGTGGGCATGGCGTGCTTTCAAGGTCAGGGCAATATAACGTACTGGGTGCAGTGCTTCGGCGCCGGGGGCGCGAGTGATACGACGGCTTCTTACTATGATGGCTCCGCATCGTTCAATATCTCGCTTCCCGATCGCCTCGTCTCGGCGAGCTATACGAGCGCGGCGGCATTGACCCCCGGCGTGGGCTCGATGCGCGCGCTTCCTACGGTGCATGTGGCGTTCAACGGCAAGGTGGGGGATTCGACTGTTGCCGGAACGGTCGCGTATGCGCACGATGTCTTCTCGTGGTCGAGCCTCGATTCCTCCATCGCGTCGATCTCCGATCGCATGGGTACGTTGTACTGCATCGGCGTAAAGCCGGGTACCACGTCGATCCGTGCGGAACACCCGACGTCTTCCCGTTTGAACCAGAGCGTCTCGGTCCGCGTTACACAGGATGGCGCCTTCGTCGACGTCGACGCATCCACCCCGCATCGCGCGGCGGTGCTGTACCTGTCCTCCACGGGCGTGACCGCGGGCTACCCGGACGGCAGCTTCAAGCCCTATGTGAACGTCGCGCGCGCCGACATGGCGGCCTTTCTGCGCCGCTATGCCGTCGCCCTGGGTGTTTCGGATGCCGGGACGTGGCAGCCGGGCGATGGCGACCGGGCGCGCTTCTCGGATGTGGGCGAGGGGACGGCGCACGCCGAGGACATCCTCTGGCTCGCCCACGCCGGCATCTCCACCGGCTTCGAGGACGGCGGATTCCACCCCTATGCAAGCATCGCCCGCTGCGACATGGCGGCGTTCCTGCGCCGCTTCTGCGCGCTCGCCGGCGCCGAGGGCTCCTCGGGCGGGCTTCCGGGCCAGGGCGGCATCGCTTCCTTCCCCGACGTCGCCTCGGACACCCCGCACCGCGACGACGTGCTGTGGCTCGCGCGCGCCGGCATCACGACGGGCTTCCCCGACGGGACGTTCAAGCCTTACGGCATCGTCGCACGCTGCGACATGGCGGCGTTTTTGGAGCGCATCGGCAAGCTTGCCCAGTAGTGAACATGATTTACAAGCAAGTTTATTGATCGCCACTCGTGGAATGCAGAGCGTGTACTTTGTTACCCGGTGGTATAAGTAATACCTGTGAGGCCGGTATTCGGGGGAGAAGTATCAATTCGACCGATCTGTACGATGTTTCGTTCCAAAATGGCCTGTAGCATCGCTTGAAGCACGGGGCGCTTCGTTCTCTACGGTTTGTGGGATCCGACTGCATCAACGAAAGGAAGGGATCATGTACAGAAGACATGAAAGCCATGGGCTGGGGGCAAGGTCGTGGGCGGTGCTGTCCTTGCTGCTCGCCTCGACCGCCGCGCTGCTTGGAGGTGCGGCAGAAGCGTATGCTGCGGACCATGCGCCCCTGCGCTATCCGGCTGCCGGTGAGGCCGCGGGTTACGTTGTCTCCGAGGGTGTTGGCGATGATCGGCATGCGATCGACCCCGTTAATCAGAAGCTGGGCGCGGCTACGTTTTCGAGCGCCGTCGAGGAGTTCCCGTTCATCATGGTGCCCGTAAACGGGTCGTTCCATCAAACCGAGGCGTCGGGAATTCTCTTGGACGTCAATGCTGAGCGCGCCCGTCTCGGACGTCCTGAACTGGTATGGGACGGATATCTTGAAGAGACCGCGATGCAGCGTGCCGTTGAAATCTCCATCCTGTTCTCCCACACGCGCACCGACGGGTCGAGCTGCTCTACGATATTCCCCGAGGATCTGCATGCCATGGGCGAGAATATCGCCAGCGGCCCGCATACTGCAATGGAGGCGTATCGGCAATGGGCGAATTCCCCGGGACATTACGCCAACATGATCGATCCGATGTTCACGAAGATCGGAGTCGCGTATTTCGAAAGCCAATACGGAACCCCCTTCTGGGTCATGTGCCTAGGCGCGGGCGGGGAGACGAACGAGGATCCGAGTCATCTCAACGGTCCTGCGGAGGCCTACGTGCCCATCTCTGATCAACTTGTCACCAGCGTGACTCCGAGCACCACCGAGCTGACCCCGGGCGTGGATTCGCTACGCGCTCTTCCGAGCGTTCGCGTCGCGTTCGACGGGGTGGTCGATGGCACGCGGCTGTACGGATCGGTTGACTATTCCAGCGATTGGTTCGATTGGACGACCGATGACGATCGGGTTGCCACGGTCGAACGATCTGGTGGCTCCACCTATTGCAAGGGCGTGGCGGCGGGCTCCACAACGCTTCGTGGCACCCATCTCGCCTCTCCCAAGATTAACCAGGCTATCCAGGTCCGCGTTACGCAGGAGGGCGCCTTCGTCGACGTCGACGCATCCACCCCGCATCGCGACGCCGTGCTGTACCTGTCCTCCACGGGCGTGACCGCGGGCTACCCGGACGGCAGCTTCAAGCCCTATGTGAACGTCGCGCGCGCCGACATGGCGGCCTTTCTGCGCCGCTATGCCGTCGCCCTGGGTGTTTCGGATGCCGGGACGTGGCAGCCGGGCGATGGCGACCGGGCGCGCTTCTCGGATGTGGGCGAGGGGACGGCGCACGCCGAGGACATCCTCTGGCTCGCCCACGCCGGCATCTCCACCGGCTTCGAGGACGGCGGATTCCACCCCTATGCAAGCATCGCCCGCTGCGACATGGCGGCGTTCCTGCGCCGCTTCTGCGCGCTCGCCGGCGCCGAGGGCTCCTCGGGCGGGCTTCCGGGCCAGGGCGGCATCGCTTCCTTCCCCGACGTCGCCTCGGACACCCCGCACCGCGACGACGTGCTGTGGCTCGCGCGCGCCGGCATCACGACGGGCTTCCCCGACGGGACGTTCAAGCCTTACGGCATCGTCGCACGCTGCGACATGGCGGCGTTTTTAGAGCGCATCGCCGTTATCGTGAATTGATGGGTGGAGATGTTGATCGCGTGAGAGCGCGATGCAGTTCGGTTAGGTTAATTGCGTCTGGAGGCTGGTTGCAATGAGATACATGATAAGAATCACGCGCATTCGAAAGATGATTGCGATGGCGCTCTGCTCGCTCGTGCTACTGCTTTCCGCTTCAATCGCGTGGGCGGAAGCCGGGCTTGCGGTGGCCGCCGGCAGCGATGCCACGCTTACTGATAGCGTTTCGGGATCGATGGCTGTCGAGGGCGGAGCTGTGGAGGACGGCATCGGCGATGCCGCCTCCCAGGGCGCCATCGGGCCCAGGACTTTAAGCGCGCCGCGTGCCAACGGGACGTTTTACGCTTCCATGAACGGCGGCCTGTGGCAGACCGAGGCATATAGGATGCTCGCCATGGTGAATGCCGAACGAGCCCGCGTGGGCGTGCCCGCGCTTCAATGGGACTACGATCTCGAGCAGTCGGCCATCCAGCGCGCGGCGGAGATCTTCCTCATGTTCAGCCACGACCGGCCCGATGGGAGCTCGTGCTTCTCTGCGTTCCCCAGCGGGCTCAGCATGTATGGCGAGAACATCGCCATGGCTTCTTTCGGCAACGCCGACAACGCCTTCAACATGTGGTATAACTCGCCGGGCCACTATGCCAACATGACGAATGCGGGCTTTACCAAGGTAGGTATCGGATGCTTTACGGGCGCGGACGGCGTCTACTGGGTCCAGTGCTTCGGTGCGGGTGGTTCGAGCAATACGAGCGCCACCTACCATGACGGCGCGGCTTCGTTCGTCGTGCCGCTGCCAGATTCTATTATCACAGCGAGCTACGCGAGCGCGTCTGCCCTCACTCCGGGCGTTGGCGCCATGCGTGTTTTGCCCACGGTTACCTTTGCATTTAATGGTGTGGTTGGAAATAGGCAGATCAACGGTACCGCTACGTATGGCAACGAGCTTTTCTCGTGGAAGACGGATGACGAGCGCATCGCCGGGGTCGGCGAGCATAGGGGGAGCCGTTACTGCATCGGCGTCGCCCCGGGAAGGACTACGCTGCATGCCGAATATCCTTCTTCTTCGCGTTTGAACAAGGATGTTCCGGTGATCGTTACGCGCGAGGGCGCCTTCGTCGACGTCGACTCATCCACCCCGCATCGCGACGCCGTGCTGCTCATGTCGAGTCTTGGTGTGACGGCCGGTTACGCCGACGGATCGTTCAAGCCCTATGTTGATGTTGCGCGTGCCGACATGGCCGCGTTCCTGCGCCGTTTCGCGATCGCCTGCGGTGTGGACGGAGCGGATAGCTGGCAGCCTTCCCAGTCGGATTGGAACAGGTTCTCCGATGTGAATCAGAATACCCCTCACGCCCAGGATATCCTTTGGCTTGCGCATGAAGGCATTTCCACCGGGTTCGGCGGCGCCGCGTTCCGTCCCTTCGCAAGCGTGGCCCGCTGCGACATGGCCGCGTTCCTGCGGCGTTTCGGTAAGGTGGCGGGTATTGACAGCGCGTTGAGCTGGGTGCCGAACGCCGGCGACTACGCGGCGTTCCCCGATGTTGATGAGACGGCTCCGCACCGCGACGACATCCTGTGGCTTGCTCATTGCGAGATCTCGACTGGTTTTCCGGACGGCACCTTTGCTCCATACGCCATCGTGAAACGCTGCGATATGGCTGCGTTCTTGAAGCGCGTGTCCGAGCTGCCTTCATAGCGCGTTCGGGTCGCCGTTCTGTACGGAATGAAGCTGGCGGCTAACGACTGGATTACGAATGAGGGCCAGGGCGCCGAGTGGCCCTGGCCCTTTTGCATGCCCTTTTGAAGCTCGCGCCGTGCGATTGCGGCGACGGGAAACCGTCTTGCGAGCCGCACGCCGTCACCACTCGTGAAGGGCAGCTCGATCGAGCGGGCGTCTCCTCTTGAAATGTTGCTCAACAAATTTCGAGGAAACCCATTTATAGTGAATTGCCATAGACCAATCGATTGTGGAAGGGTGATTGTATGCGAAGGGTAAGATGGATGCTCGCGCTATTGGCTTTGGGAGGTTCAGTTCTCACATTACAGGCGCCCGCCATCGCCGCTGCGGTCGATAGCGGTGAAATTGTTGCCGGGCCCATTCAGTACGACCATGTGTCGGGTGTGGCGAATGGCAACGTCCTCTGCTCCAAGACCCTCGATGTGCTCGATGATGGCGAGGTCGTTCGCCATACTCTTATGGGTGTCGATGGTCAAGAGAAGTTCAGCTATACCTTTGTTGATTTTGATGCCGGTTTTGGTGAGCAGCCGACCAGCAGCGACTACGCCCCGGTGACAAATGCTCGCCGGGCGATGTATACAGATTTTCCCCAAGATAATGGCTGTCTGATTCTTATCGATGTAAAGACTGGCAAACATGTTCTTGTGAATTCTGACGGAGATATTGTTGTTGACGATGCGGACGGAATCGCCGTCATGAAGGACGGTGAGCATGCCATCTCTGTTAAGAAAGTGGGAAATGCTCTGCGGATCAGGTTGCATAAGGTTGCAGATGGTTCCATTTTGAAGCAAAAGTCAGGCATGATTGGTGTAAACACCATTTACACTTTCACTTTTAATTATGATGGCCATTGGACTGACCCCAAGGGCGACGCGGTATACCTGTCTACGGATGTGGGCTCGTACTTTATCTCGATCAGCAATGGTGATATCAAAATTACACCCGAATCCGAGCAGGATCCTAACGTAGTTTTCGATGATGACGGATACCTCATTTCACTTATAAACGGTCGTCTTCAGTTCGAGCTTCCGGATGGAACGAGGAAAACTGCTCCAGGAACGTTCAGCGAGGCCGATTTTTCTCAAGGTGTTATATCTGCCCTGCAAAATAATGAGACCCAATACTTTACCTTTGATGGAGTCCGAATTCTCGAGGGCTATGAATTTGATTACGTCAACGTTCTAAAGGGCTCTGATCGGTTCTTCTGCAAAAATCGAGTTCCGGGATCGGGCGACCCTGCCTGGGAATATTTCATCTGTGACTCAAAGGGAGTATTGAAGCGTCTGGGGCGTTCTTCTAAGACACGTGAGCTCTTGAACTCTGGCGCGTTTGTCTTCGAGTCGGAGGTCAATCCTCAAGACGCTGGGAAGCCATACCCCATGCCTTACACTACGAAGGCTTATGATTCAAATGGCCGCGTTGTTGAAACGTGGGACCTTTCTGAGCGGATGAGAGTACTCGAGCTGTATCAATTAGACGTGAATCAGCTGCCTTCGGACGGCGTGTTCTATTTTGGCTATAGCCAAGCGACGAATGCCACCTCATTTTATTCTCGAGACTTTGAATATCTGGCAACCCTCGATGGCATCGAGTTTCGAACATTCGACGAAGTTGAGTGTGAAGGCAGCACGTGTCTTTCGTTTATTTATAACGGCGAGTATGAGCGTGATGCGTTTTCTCCCTTGTACGACTATCGTATCCAGCCGATGATGATCGACGACATGCAGCGCATCCGTGCAGGTCGCGTTTCGGAGCGCGATAACATCAACTACGTGACCGACGGCAGTGGTCATGTCGGCGCCGTGGACGATGGGGGTAACGTAATTATTCCTCTTGAATACGAGAGCATCTATGATGCTGGATCCGATGCCGATGCCTCGCACATTCTGGTAAAGAAGCAGGGCGCATGGCATGTCATGAGGCTTGAGGGCAATGGTCCGATTTCCGTAGACGTGCCCGTGGTGGCTGATTTGACGTTTAATGGAAAGACCCAGGTTCCCGTTATTGCCGAATCTGATTTGTACCGCGTCGTGTCGAACGATGGGGGCAAGGACGCTGGCTCGTACAGCGTGGAGCTTGAATTGGTTGATCCCGAGTCGACGCGCTGGGCTGATGGCTCCGCTGGCAACAAGGTCGTTTCGTATAAGATTGCGCCGCGCGCACTTACTGATGGGGTGAAGGCGGACTCGATTGATGACCAAACGTTTGCCGGCACCGCTGTGAAGCCGAAGGCGACGCTGCGTTTCGATGGAAAGCTTCTTGTAGAGGGAGCTGACTACACGCTGACGTACGCTTCCAATACCAAACCTGGAACCGGTTATGCCGTCTGTTCGGGCAAGGGGAACTATGCAGGTGAGCTCCGTATCGCCTTCAGCATTGTGAAGCCGCTTTCCTTCAGCGATGTTGATGGAAGCACCCCCCATGCCTCCCACATCAATTGGCTTGCGTCTGCCGGCATCTCCAAGGGTTGGGATAACGGTGACGGATCATTCAGCTTCCGTCCGTACGCGATCGTAGCGCGTGCCGACATGGCCGCGTTCTTATACCGACTCGCCGGTGAGCCCGCATTCGATGAGACAAGCGCTCCCACGTTCTCAGATGTGAATGCTGGTACGCCGCACCGCCGCGCCATTCTCTGGCTGGCCTCGAAGGGAATTTCCAAAGGCTGGGACAATGGTGACGGTACCTACAGCTTCCGCCCGTATGCGAACGTCGTGCGTGCCGACATGGCTGCGTTCCTGTATCGTCTGGCTGGAGAGCCGGTCTTCAACGAGGCAGAAGCTCCTGGCTTTTCCGATGTAGATGGTCAGACACCGCACCGCAAGGCCATCCTATGGCTTGCATCTTCCGGGGTTTCCAAGGGCTGGGACAATGGAAACGGTACGTTCAGTTTCCGCCCCTATGCCGAGGTTGCTCGTTGTGACATGTCCGCCTTCTTGCATCGTATGGAGGAGAGCGGACTGGTGAAATAATCCGAGCGTTCTGAGCGCTGGTATTGAATTGCAAACAGCCCTCCTTGCTTGGCAAGGAGGGCTGTTTTTGCTGGCGTTATTGTATGAGCGGAAAAATCAATAAGCTGACTGGCTGTTCAGAAGATCAGAATCGGTAGGTGTCCCGCACAAACGGTGTTGTATCTGCTACTTCACCAAGCCGTTCTCATCCATGCGATGCAGGAACGCGGCCATGTCGCAACGGAACACGTCGACGTAGGGACGGAACGTCCACGTATCGTCCTTCTCCTGATATCCCTTGGAGATGCCTGCGGCAGCGAGCCATAGGACGGCGTGCTTGTGGGGCGTGCCTGCGTTAACGTCGGTAAAGGACGCGGCGCTGCTTTCGTCAAAGTCGGGCTCTCCAGCCTGGCGGTAGAGGAAGGCGGCCATGTCGCAGCGCTTCACGACCTCGTATGGGCGGAAGCTATACGTGCCATCACCGTTGTCCCAACCCCTGGAAATGCCCTTATATGCCAGCCAGAGGATGGCGCGGCGATGCGGCGTGTTCTGGTCGACATCGGAGAACGTGGGCGCGCTGCTCTCATCAAAGTCGGGCTCGCCTGCAAGGCGGTACAGGAAGGCTGCCATGTCGCAGCGCTTCACCGTGTCGTACGGCCGGAAGCTGTGGGTGCCGTCGCCATTGTCCCAGCCCTTCGAGATTTCCTCGGCGGCGAGCCATGCGATGTGGTCCTTGTGCGGGGTGGATGCGTCTACATCGCTGAACGAGGGTGTTTCAGGAGAAGGTTTCTCGGGAGTTTTACCCGATGTGTCCATGAAGTACCACATGTTGTCTTTGTGGACGAGGATCGTATCGCCTGAGTCCAGCGTCCCCATATCGTAGATGCTGTCAAAAATGACAGGGATGGTCGGTGCCTGCGTCTTGGAGTCGATGGCGCCGTAGTGTCCCTCGCCATCCCCGACAAAGATAAGCTGTCCGTGGAGGAAGGTGTTGCCGGCAACAGCATATTCGTATTTGCCCGCTCGCACGACTTCGAGATTCGCGTTGTAGAGCGTCTTGGGGAGATGGTGCTTCGTGCTGTGCTCGTTGGTTAGAAGCGGGAATGCGAGGTTGCCCTTGATGAGATAGGGGGAGTTGAGGTCCAGACAGCCGTTAAGCTCCTTGATGACCTTGAGCTTGGAGTCGAGATAGCGACTTGGCCCGTTGAACAGACCGAGACCAGGGAATTGGTAGAGCCGGAGCTCTGCGTTCTCCAGCAAATATGCAGGGCCTTGATCGGTCCATGTCTTCGTCGACTCGATGAGCCAATGGTCGTTCGGATCGAAAGTTTGAAGCGTGCTTCCGGAAGAGTCCAAGATGGCGGTTACCATCGCGAGGGAGTAATCACCAATGGAGACGTCGGTCTTTTTTATGATGAACTGGTTGAGCGCGGAATAGGTGATGTTGTAGCCCTGGACGGTTTCGAGTAGCTTTGCCTGCCCGCCAGGTCGATCCACATAATAAGTGCGTGTGCCGTTCTGATCGGTCCAGCACAGCGACGCGTCGGTGTAGGCAAGCCTGGTCACGCCGGCATAGCCCTTGCCGGAAAACTGCTCGGTGCCATCGAGTGCGAAGTAGCGGTACGCCCCCGTGCCGTCCGCCGCCCATATAAGCGGGAACTCCCCGTCGTTGGTCTGAACGTGGATGGAGCGGAACGACCCGTTGATCACCTTCTCATCGCCGGTGGGCTGCGTGATCATGACTTTGGTGATGTAGTCACCGCTCCGCTGTTGGCGCACCGTGTAGAACTGGTCTTTATAGACGAGCTCGTTATCGAAATCGATGCCGGGATAGTCTTCGGTGTGAAGCTCCATGCGGTTGTCTGCAACCGTGATGTAGGTGCGCTTGTTGAGATTCGTATAGATGTCGATCTGCGATCCGCTATCCGAATTGTAAATGCCTTCGACCGCCGTGGCCCCTTCGAAGCCCTGAAGGGTGTGAAGCACGTCTCCCGAATTGAGGTCGACGAGCTTCAATTCGATGCCGCCCTGGCGGACCCATGCGCCGATGGCGAGTTCCTCATTGTAGAGGATCGCTGCTCCATCGCAGTTTTCAAGAACTATCTCACCCTTGGCGTTCACCACAACGACCTTGTCGTTGGTCGTGTCGATCGCACGCATGCCGCCGTGGGAGCGTCCGAATTCTCCGGTAATAGAGGCGCGGCAGTCGCTTAGAGGCTCGAACGGCTTGTAGCGGAAATCCTTGCTTGCCGTTACATCTCCGTATTGATCGGTTTGGTATCCCGTCTTGAAAAGAACGGTTCCGTCGGATGCAACGAGGTCGAGTTCGTAGACGGTTGCATTTTCGGATTTTCGTACGGTCTTCGCCATCTGAGCGTTACCGTTGACAACGCCGTAGACGTCTTCGTAGACGAGCCCCTTGGAAAGGACGGTGCCTCCCCATGAACCTGCCTGCGCTGCAAACGGCAGCGCGCAGAGGGCGAGCGCTGCTGCTGCAGCGGCAAGCGCCGCTTTGCATTTCCTTCGCACGGTTAACTCCTTCCTTGAACCCCTGGTACGGGGACCTGCTGGGTGCATATATCGTAAAGGATTATGCGGACATATGTGCCTGTCTCGCCTTAGTCTGCAGGCGGTCGGGTGATGACGGTATCGTCGGGCGGGCTTGGGGATTATCAAGAGGGTGGGCGGTCGTGCCGTTTGCCTGGTAGCTTGCGCGGTAATGCATGCGACAGAAGGTGGGCCGCCAGGACGAGCGGGCGTTCGTCCTGGCGGCCTGGACGCTACTCGCCGATTCTTGGAAGCTCCTGTTGGCTGCCCAGCAAGCAAGACGGCCATGCAGCAAGATGATTCATGCTGCGGACGCGCAGCGTCTCGTAGCGCTGCCTGGTCTGCTCGTCTGCATCGTAGCGCTCGAATAGGTTTGCGGCCTGGGTGTAGGCGGCAACGTTGTATGGTTGGGCTTGAAGCGTGTTTAGCAGCATCAGCTCTGCATCTTCAGCACGGTCGACGATGTAGAGGCAGCGGGCAAATGCCATCAAGCCCGGTGTCGAAACGGTGGTGGGGGCGCTTCTCTGCAGCTCGAGAGCGGCTTCACATTGCTCTGGCGTGGTGCAGCATTGGTAGAGGCGCGTGCGCACCGTTTGATCGCGACGGGCGAGCGGATCTTTGGCAATCTGCTGCGAAGCGGCATGAGGACCCAAGGCTTGAATATCGGTAAGAATCTGGTTTTCGCGAACGTCTAACGCGAGCGCGCTTGCGCCGCAAGAGAGGAGGATGATGACAAGGGCGGTGGGTAAGAGGAATCTTGCCCGAGCGCGCTGATCGGGGGTGGAGCTGGCCGTACGCGCGGTCGAGGCGAACTCTCTATTGGAGAGCAGGGCGAGCACGAGCAGCATGATGATCGATCCGAACGCAAGGTCGAAGTCGACAAGCGCATGGAGAAGCAGCAGCGCCGCGGCGGCGTGCGCGCCCGGGACTCGGTCTTCTACTGCCTTCGTTGTGCCTTTCCACAGCATCAGCATGCAGATCGCGGCAAGGGCGGTACCAATCAGTCCATAGGACAGAGCGAAACCCAGGTAGCTGTTGTGGATAACGTTCGCGGTGTATTGCGCCGATTGTACCCGGGGGTGCATAACGCGCCATTGCTGCGGTCCGATGCCGATAAGCGGTGCAGAGGCGAGAGCGCGCGTTCCATCCATGGTCTGTATGAGTCGCTCCGCTCCCGTCTGCAGAGCCGAATCGAGGCGATCGGAGGCGCCGATGTAGACGGCGAACACGACCAGCGCGGCGACACCGAGGACCGCGATGGCGATCCTGCTCGTCGTCGTCTTCGTCTTCGACGCGTTTTCCCGCTTCAGTCGAGACGTCTTGAGCTTCTTAACCGCCCACGCGCCCGCTACGAGCGCGGTGGCGGCGAACGTTCCCATCGATTGCGTCAACAGGGTGCAGACAAACGGCAGGGCGGCCAACGCTTTGATGGTACGGGTGCGAGCCTGTGACCATACGAGGCAGCTCATGACGGCGAAGTAGACGCCTGCGGTGTTGGCGTACTGGAATGTGAACTGCAGGCGTCCTTCTACGACGGTGCCGGGATAGGGGAGCACGCGGGCGAACATAAGAAGCGCGACAACCGAGAAAAGCACGCCCTCGTACGCGATCAGCTGGATGGCGGAGTGCTTTTCGGCTTGTGAGAGCTGCAGCCAGTACGCTGCCGTCGCGATTGCGAGAGCGGGTCTGCTTATCGCCGATAGCGTTTCGTAGCTGGCGATCCCGTCGAGGAACGGCCGTGCCGCGCACCACGCGAGCAGGCAGATGGCGAAGGCAGCTGAAGCGATAAGCGGGGCGTGGGGCTTTCGAGGGCGGTCGCGAATCGCCCTCGCGCAGCTTAGAGCCGCGAGGGCGATGTTCGCTATACCCATGGCGGCAGGGTAGTAGCCGCCTTGGAGCGCCAGCAGCATCGCAAGGAGTGCCGCTGGGGCGGCCGACCACATGTTCACGCTCGCTTCGAGCATGTGCTTCGTCATGGTGGCGTCCTTTCTGGGGGTTCGCTTCTTATGCCATCGGCTGCGTGCCGCCTGCTCTCGTTGAACGCATGCGCCGTCGGCACCGGCTCGAATGTTGCGCAACAAATCGCGTTTTTATACTCATAGCATAGTACGTAAGGGCTTTAGAAAAGGAGGTTTTAATGAGGTATTCTATGCGATGGCGCGTACACGCTACATTACTGGCGCTATTTGCGATGGTAATGATTATGGGTGCGCCGGTTCAAGCGGTAGCAGATGATGCATGCAGCTTCGCCGAGCTATCTGCGGGCGGCTGTGTTGCCGGTGCTACGGTCGGCGAAACCGATGGCTCTGTATCGCTTGATGATCGATCGGTTCTTGCTCCTGCTGGTGGTCCTGAGCTGAAAGCTGGTGAGAGTACCGTCACGACCGTGGATGGATCCGTGCTCAAGTGGAAGGTCGATTCGAGTACAACTGCGAAAATAACCGGCTACGTTACGCTTACTGCCCATCTGGTGGTCCCATCAGAGATCGAAGGGCGCAGCGTGATCGGTCTCGGTGACATGGTTATTGGCGGCTCTCCCATTCCCAACAGCACGTTTGCTGATAATACGGTTTTGGAGAGCGTGAATCTGCCGGATTCGGTCAAAATTCTTTCTGGTCTTGACTTTTCTGGATGCGCTAATTTGAAATCCGTGCGTATCTCCTCCAGTGTGCTTTATATCGGTATGGGTTGTTTTGCGGATTGCGCGAAACTATCCGACATAGCGTTGCCGGGTGCTCTACAAACTATAGAGACTACGACATTTATGGGATGCACCTCTCTAGCATCGGTTGATATCCCCGCCCGGGTACGCTCGATTGGCTCGGGTGCTTTCGGTGGATGCTCCTCGTTGGCGTCTGTTAGCTTTGCTAAGGGTTTGACGCAAATCGGTGGCGGCGCGTTCGAGGGAACGGCGATAGAGGAGGTCGAACTTCCTAACACGCTCAAGACCATTCAAGCCACAGCATTCAGGGGATGTAATAATCTTGCCATTGCCCGGGTTCCAGCCTCGGTTCGTACAATCGGGGATGCGGCGTTTGATTCTCAGGTGCTGATTCTCACGGATGCAACGGGGGCTGATGCCGTCTGCGCGTGGGCGCGGAGTAACGGAAACACCTATATACGCGGCACGCTGGGTGATTATCATGCGGAGGGCATCGAGCGGCAAACGTTTTCCGGCGAGCCGATCGAGCCTGAAATCGTGCTTGAAAACTATAAGGGCGATGTGTTTCCCGCAGCATATGTTTCCGTGGATTATTCCAACAACGTTCATGCTGGACGCGCAAGCTTCAGGGCGACATCCCCTTTGTTTGATGACAGCGTATCTGGAACGTTTTACATCGATGAAAGAGACATTGCGGATTACGAAGTGGCATGCGAGCCAATTCCCAATCAAGAGCGCTTGGATGGGCCGGTAACTCCGCCGGTTCGCTTGTCTCTCAACGGTCGTGCTTTGCAACAGGGCGTCGACTACATCTTGAGCTATTCTAGCAACAACGAAGTTGGGCGAGCTGAAGTGTCGATTCGAGGAAAAGGGAACTTCGAAGGTTCTCGTATTGAATACTTCAACATCGCTCAGAAGAAGGTTACGATTTCATTTGTAACCAACGGCGGGACGCCGGTTGACGATGTTACTGTCAATTACGGAGATAGCTTGTCGCTGTTTTACCATGTTCGTGATTCAAACGTAACAAGGAAATACAGCGAGCTCAGCGGCTGGTATACAGACCCGTCATTCAAGAACGTGTGGGATTTGATACACGATAAACCGCAGCAGGATATGACGTTGTATGCAAAATGGGTTCCTGTTGGCGGTATTTACCCGTATGGATTTACCGATGTGTATGGCTTCACGCCCCATGTTCAGGATATCTGGTGGTTGGCGTATTCGGGTATTTCTGAGGGCTGGAGCGAGGGCTATGATCGCAGGTCATTCCGCCCCTATTCGATCGTCGCTCGTGCCGATATGGCTGCGTTCCTGTACCGCCTTGCAGGCGAACCCGCCTTCAACGAGGCTTCTGCTCCGCGCTTCTCCGATGTCAATTCGTCTACACCGCATCGAAAAGCGATTCTATGGCTTGCATCTCAGGGCATCTCGAAGGGCTGGGATAACGGTGACGGTACGTTCAGCTTCCGTCCGTACACGAACGTCGCGCGTGCCGATATGGCTGCGTTCCTCTATCGACTCGCCGGCAGCCCCGAGTTCGATGAATCCTCGGTAACCGCCTTCCGCGACGTCGATGCGTCAACTCCTCATCGCGAGGAGATCCTGTGGCTCGCGTCCTCTGGTGTTTCAAAGGGTTGGGACGATGGCGGTGGAGCCTACAGTTTCCGTCCTTACCTCGAAGTGGCCCGCTGCGATATGGCTGCGTTCCTTCATCGCATGGATGAGAACGGTCTGGTCGATAAGGGGTGATTCGCTTCATGTCGGCGATGCTATTCGAAATGAACTATGGAAGGAGTACAAGATGAGAAAGATGCATGCGCGCCGTTTCATGTCCACGGCCGTGTTGGCGGTTATGTGCGCGAGCTTGGTGGCGCCGGTAGCGGCACAAGCGCAGGAGGAGCTGGTAGCCCAGGGTGACACCGCATCGCTGGTCCAGGAGCTCGATGGGCTAGCGTCCGTTCCCCAGCAGGAATGGTTGCCAGCAGAAGAGGTGGAGGCGCAGGCGCTCAAGCAGCTTGAGGATTCGTATGCGGAGGTTGGTCGGGACGCATCGGTGAATGAGATGGCCTCGAATGCCTTGGAAAGCGCACGCATAGGCGAGGTTTACCCGCTTCAGGATGGTGTGAAGAAGTGGATCAGCATCGACCGTAATACCTTGCTGCCCAAGTTCACTTTTACGATTCAGCGCTCTACGGTCGTACGTCTTTCTGCGCGTATCACGCCGTATCGCAGCTCCTGTTCGTTCATGATCCAGAACGAGCGGGAGGAGGGCTTCATCCTCGGACTTGCGGAATACGGTGCGGATATGGATGCGTTTCCTATTTCGCTTCCTGCAGGTACGTATACCGTCACTGCGCTCGTGAGCACAGATTATTCCGGAAGCCTCGGGTTCGCCTACGAGACCGTTCCGGGAATGGACAAGTACGCCGACCAGTACGTGTATGAGTACGAGAGCAATGGTGAGACGTCGAAGGCGACTCCGCTCGATGCTCATTCTGTGGCGTTGGGTTTCTTGTACAATTCGATGATGGCGGGCACCGTGCAGGAGGTTGCCGATCTGGATTACTACTCGTTTCAGATCACCAAGGCGAGTCCGGTGCGCATCCAGATCGCAGGTGTTCCCGGCATCATGTTCGCGCTCCAGGACAGCGCGGGCAACATTTTGAACTACAACCTTGATGCGAGCGAGCAGGCCCTGGTGGGTCAAACGCCGTATTATGGAGGCTCGCTCGAAGATTTATCCGCAGCGTTCTTTGATTGCGGCATGCTGCCCGCGGGAACGTATTACATCGTAGTAGCGAGCGAGTTGCCGCGCGTGGCGGGGTCGCCCTACATCGTTGGCTATGAGGTCATGCCGAGCATCTTCATGGATGTGACCGCCAGCACCCCGCATCTCGAGCATATCAACTGGCTTGCTAAAGCTGGTATTTCCAAGGGTTGGCGTGAGCCCAACGGCTATACGTTCCGTCCCTATGCCAACGTTGCCCGTGCCGATATGGCTGCCTTCCTGTACCGCCTCGTCGGGTCGCCTGAGTACACGCCTTCTGCTGCCGAGCGCGCGAAGTTCCGCGATGTCGATTCCAGCACCCCGCACGCCAAGGAGATCTGGTGGCTTGCTTCCACCGGCGTCAGCGCTGGTTGGGACATGGGCAACGGCGTGTACGAGTTCCGTCCCTATGCCGAGGTGACACGCTGCGACATGGCTGCGTTCCTGTATCGCCTGGCTGGTTCGCCTGACTTCACGCCCAGCGCCTCGGAGAGCCTGGCGTTCCGCGATGTGAACGCGAGCACTCCGCACGCCAATGAGATCTTCTGGCTCGCGTCTTCCGGCGTGTCGAAGGGCTGGGACGAGGCCGACGGATCCAAGTCGTTCCGTCCGTATAACATCGTCGTTCGCTGCGACATGTCGGCCTTCCTGCATCGAATGTCCCACTACGGCTTGCTGCCTGCGGAGTAGCCGCGCCAGCCTCGTGCGCCTTAAGGTGCATCGCTGAGGATATGTAGGCAAGGTTGATACGAGGGTGCCCGCCGGTGGAAAGCCGGCGGGCACCCCTTTTGCATGGCGGAACGCTTGGTTTGGTAGCACTTGATTCCGAGCGGACCTTCGGGTCTCGCTTGCGCCGCTGCGCCCGTCGCGGAGCTCTTCCGCGACGGGCGCAATGCTATAGGCGGACCTGTTTGTCGGCGTTCGTGCGGGCTATGCTTCGCCCACCAGGCCCTTCTCGTCCATGCGGTGGAGGAACGCGGCCATGTCGGCGCGCTTCACCGTCTCGTAGGGACGGAAGGTCATCGTGCCGTCCGGCTCGGCCCAACCCTTGGAGACCTCGTTCGAGGCGAGCCACAGCACCGCGGCCCTGTGCGGCGTCGTGTCGACGACGTCGGCGAAGGGCGAACCGGCCCCTGCCGGCTTCCCGGCGTTCTTGGCGAGGCGGTTCAGGAACGCTGCCATGTCGCAGCGCTTCACCGTCTCGTAGGGGCGGAAGGTCTTCGTGCCGTCCGGCTCGTCCCAGCCGGCCGAGATGCCCTGCGCGGCGAGCCACCAGACCTCGCGGGCGTGCGGGGTCCCCTCGTCCACGTCGGAAAACGCCGCGCGCTGCTCGGCTGTGGGCTTGAAGACGGGGCTGCCGGCCAGGCGGTAGAGGAAGGCCGCCATGTCGCAGCGGGCTACCTCGGTATAGGGGCGGAAGGAGTAGCTGCCGTCGCCGTTTTCCCAGCCCTTGGAAACGCCGCTCGCCGCGAGCCAGGCGATGTGCTCGGCGTGGGGCGTCTCTTCGGCGACGACGTCGGAGAACTCGGGCGCCTGCGGTTGCGGGGCCCGCCCCGTCACGTCCATGAAGTACCATTTGCCGTCGCGCTTCACCAGGATGGTGGTGTCGTCCAGGTCTTCGCCGACGTCGCAGATCGCCTCGAACTCGATCGGGATCACGGGGTTGCCCGAGGCATCGAGCGCGCCGTAACGACCGTTGCCGTCCGTGACGTAGGAGAGTTCCCCGCGCTCGGCAGCTCCGTTCGCCATCACGCGCTGCATCCCATGATAGGTGACGGGTTCGAGGTCGCGGTCGTACAGGGCGCTGGGAGTCCAGGCATGTTCGGAGTTCAAGAAGAGCGGGTATACAGTGTTCTCACTGATAGTTAGGGGTGCAAGGCTGTTTACGTATCCATCAAATTCCGCAACGAGCTGTAGACTGTCATCGAGATATCGTTTGAGATACTTATTGGTTCCCCATGAGGTAGATCCTGTTCTTTTCGCAAGCTCATAGTGCGCTTTCGAGAAGATGTAAGAAGACTGATTTGTATTGTCTGACCACTCGTAGGGAGCCTTGACGAATGACCATGATCCTTCCGGGTCTATGCTTAAGGCTATTGATCCGTTTGCGTCGATAATGCTTGACAGGCGGCGTCCGCTTATGCCTCCTTCTTCGGTAAGGGGCCCTGAGGCCAAGATATAACTTCCGCAAACGCTAAAGCGGTCCGCATCGTTATAGCTGCTCGCTTCAAGTTCTATGCTCGTTCCATTTGGGAGTTCGAGGATGAACCTGCTTTTGTATATCGGATCGCCGTCTTCAAGATAGGGTTTGTTACAAAGATAAGAGTTGCTGTTTTCGAGCTTATCTACATTTGAGTAGCCTTTACTTTTGAATAGTTCCGTTCCGTCGATTGTGAAGAACCGGTCGACTCCAGATGGCTCTTCAGCCGTGATTCCGATATCGGTTCCGTCGTTTTTCCATGCTGTATGGGCAAAGCGTAACGGACCATTGATTTTTGTTTTCGTACCGTTTGGTTTGCTAAAGAGCAGGCCACCGTCGGATGTCGTTGTCACCTTGTAGCCCATGGTGTCAACAATGGTGCTGTCATCGAATTCAGGCGGCTCAATTGTCTGCTCGTGAACTGCTATCTGGTCTCCAGAGATTGCCACACTGCAGCTTATGCTTGAATGTGACATTCTGAGTTCTATTGCATCGTTCCATTTTTGGAATCCGTAAAACTGTAAAGCACCTTTTGCGACGGTTTTGGTATCTAGGACTTTTCCATTGAGGTCGAAAAGAGCGAGTTCAATATGCGAATCAACTAGAACGCCTGACAAAAGGCGTTCGGATTCTACAGCAATGATGTCATCTTGATTCTTGATGATGATGGAGCCGTTATTGTTCACAAATCCAAGTTTTCCAGTGAAGGCGTCTTTTACCATCATGCCGCCCATCCATTGGGTAAAGTCGCTGTCATAGCTACCTTCGGGATTCATGAAATTGAACGTTGGCATATATGAATAATCTTTGGATGCGGTCCGCGTGCCGTCGAGCTCCGTATATCCCGTTTTGAACAAGATCGTTCCATCGGATCGAACGAGATCAAGTTCGATGAGTTTAAGGTCGCCGGATTTATTTACTACTTTGCTCATGAGGGCGTTTCCGTTGACCACGCCGTAGACGTCGTCGTAGACGAGGCCTTTGGAGAGCACGGTGCCTCCCCACGAGGCGCCATTCGCCGCGAGTGGCACGGCGCAGATGCAGAGCGCCGCGGCTATCCAGAGCACGGCCTGCGTAAACCTTCTTCTCATCGTTCTCCCTTCCTTATGAGAAGCTTCGGTGCCCGTGGCTACGTGCGACCCTGCGGCCGCTCGGTCCCGCGAACACCCCAATGCTTCCAACGTACCTCGCATGTTGCTTTCGCGCATTAAAGTGTGATAACGACAGGTGAGAACTAGCTCGAAAATGGCTTACGTTTTAGGGTTGGGGTTGGTGAGGAGCTGCTCCCGGTTGAAGATACGAACGGGACCGCCTCCTTCTAAAGAGCGATCCCGTGCGCTATCTACGTTGTTGGGGTGCGCTGTGTTGCTAGCACGTGCGTAGCGATTTGCAAAAGCGAAGGACAGCTTTCCGTTATGCTGCCTTCTCCATTTCCGTATACCAAGGTGGCCTCGGTGCCGGGCATCCGTCGAATACTCCGTTCATATTGTTTTTCTGGCTGCTTAGCTCCCAGTTTTGCATCCCAGTAATTTCAGCAAGAGAAGTACATCCACTAAACATGGAAGTTAACTCTGCGTTTTCGGTAGGCTTTAATGAAGATAGATCAACAGAATGTAATGCGGCGCAATTTTTGAAAGTATTTTCGAAAGTATAGCAGTATAAAGGTGAAGTCAAGTTTAGTGACGCTGATCTTAGGCTCTTGCATCCATTGAAAGTGTCGCTGAAGCAGAATGCGTTATAGTCGTTATAGTCTGTATCGGGATTACCTATCTGAGCGCCGTCAAATGATATTCGTTTCAATAGCGGGCAGCCATAAAAGGTTTCACGTAAGGAATATAAATCATGTGCTTTAATATTTGCGAATGAAGCTTCTTCTAAAGCCTGACAATGCGAAAAGCACTTTGCCAAAGATGCCAGATTGCTGAGATCAGAGTTATCGAAATCTGCATATTTAAGGTTGTTGCATCTATAGAACGCTGATGTCATATCTCTGATTCGAGACAAATTCATATTGCTCATATCGATAGATTCAATTCCAGACCTGAAAAAACAATCGTCAAATTCATTGAGTGAGCTTAAATTGAGCGGCTTTAGTGAAATCGATTTTAGTTTTGTAGTGCCAAGAAACGCTGCAGACATATCCGTGACGTTTCGCGTGTCGCATGAGTCCAAATTAACGTTTCTTAAGTCATTACAGTTGTAGAATATATTTCTAATTGAGTGTACTTGAGAAAGATTGAGGCAAGTTAGGTCAATACTTTCAATGTTTGAATTACGAAACATTCCTTCCATGGTATACGTGTTTGAAGTGTCCAATCCTTCTAAGTCAACCCTCTTTATACAGCTCGAACTGAATAGATAGTCACAGTCTACTGGCGCTTGAATCTTTCCCTCAATTTGACATGACTTTGCGCCATCCTTCCAATGATACCAATCTGCACCGCCCAGTCCACGCCATCGGCTGACTACGTTTTTCGATGTGTCTACTTTGCTGCTTGAAGAGATGACAAGGGACCAATCGTCATACAGCGTGCAGTACGCGTCCTCTGCCTTGCATACGACTGTGCATTCCGGCACGAGCCGGCCGTTTTCCCAATGCAGGTCCCACTTGAGCGGGGTTTCTTCGCGTCCGATTTGCACGAAATCGAACGTATTGTCGATAAACGCGCTAAACGGATCGAGGATGTCGAGCTTGCCGGTTAAGCCCATGCCTACATAGGCGGCTACATCGGAGCACACCATGCCGGTCTCGCGGAAATTCATCCGCCCCCAGATACCGGGGATGATCTTCGGTTGGATGGAGGCTATGTCGATGCCGAAGAATGCGAAGCCGGCGTTGGGGCCGAGGTCGAACGTGAGCTCTCCTTCCAGCTCGGGCAGGTCGATACCAGCATCGCGAACGGCACGGAAATGCCCGTCGAAGTAGTCTACCCCGGCGGAGAAGTGCGCCGACGTGCTCAAGGATAGGTGCCCGTTCAGCGAAGGCGAGAGGGTTGCGTTGAAGTCGATGGACGCGCCGGTGATGCCGAGCGGAATGGAGAGATCTACGGGTAGCAGTGATATCTCCACACCATCGAAATCTTGTTCGAGCACAGCCTCCACTTTAAGAGAAGCGCTGGGGGAGAGCACGGCGGTCACCCGAGAGGGGGCAAGCCCCTTCTTCCAGTCGATCTTCAGAGTTGCAGACACGGTGATGTTGCCGTCGATCGATACCTCTTCGGAAGGGTGGTATGAGAATGGAATTTCGTAGGCACCCGAGATGCGCTCGTTCGAACGCTCGTCGAGGCCTGCGGCCCGCGCGGCGACGCCCAGCTCCAGGGGTACGTTTATCGCTTCCACGTGGACCTCGTCGAACACTTCATCGAGTGAGGTCGCCTGCTTGATCGCGATGCGGGCGTTGCCGGCACCCGCGTCCTCGACGGATTGAACGGTGCCAGCGGCGCCCAGCGGCATCGCGTCGCTCGGCTCGAGGATGACCTTGTCGCCCGTCTTGATATCGCTGGCGGGCACCGGGACGATATAGCGCTCGCCGTCCGCTACGGCGTCGGGGATCTCTTCGACGCCCGGCGCGGGCTTCCAGCTCGACATCGGCTCCGACGTTGCGGGCGTGGCGAGCAGCTCCTGCACGCGCGCCTCGGCCGCATCGGCTTCGCTTCCGGTGATGGCGTCGCCCGGGCGAACCTTTCCGTCTGGATCCGCTTCACCGATGCCCGCCTTGATGGCGGCGTCGATGAGCGCGGGATGCTGCGACGCGCTTGCGTCGGGGGCGTCGCTTTCAATGCCCTCGTCGGTGAATCCGCAGGTCAGCGCCGCACAGCAGAGGGCGAAGTCCCTGGTGGCTACTGCATCGCGGTCTTCGACGTCGAAGGGGACGATGCCGATGCGCTTCGCCTCGTTCCAGGCGTCTGCCAGGTTTTCCTCGGAGACGTCCGGTGATGCGTCGTCGTTTTCCAGCGCGTTCACCATGCGAGCTGCCCATTCGGCATAGGAGGGCGGCTCGCCCGGGCCGTCCTGGGGAAGTTTGTGCAGGCGATGCAGGAACGCCGCCATATCCTGGCGCGCTACGGCCGCCATACCGCGGAAGGTTCCGTCGGGGTAGCCGGTGGAGACGCCCGTCGCAGCGAGCCATGCTATGTCGGCGGCGTGATCGGCCGTCGCGCCCACATCGGGGAAGCCGCCGGGCTCGCCGTCCCAGCTCGCTGCGTCCCCAACGCCCACGCGCGCTGCCAGGCGGCGCAGGAACGCGGCCATGTCCTGGCGGCACACCGCCGCCATGCCGCGAAAGGTGTTGTCGGGGTATCCGGTGGAGATGCCGGTCTCGGCTAGCCACGCGATATCGTCTGCATGGGGCGTCGCGTCCGTGACGTCCGTGAAGCTGCAGGTGTACTTCTTGGACTCCGCAGCGCTCTCGTCGCCCATGAGGCGGGCGAGCCGGCGCAGGAACGCGGCCATGTCCTGACGCGTCACTGCGTCGTCGCCTCGGAAGGTACCGTCGGGGAAGCCGGTCGAGATGCTGGTCTCTGCCAACCAGGTGATGTCCTCGGCATGCGGCGTGGTTGCGTTGACATCAGGGAATGTCCTCTTCGCACCCGCTCCCACGCCCGCCGCGCTCGCCATCGGCGCGCATGCGAGGCACAGGGCGACGATGGCGAGCGCAATCGCAAGTGCGCTCGCGCCGCGAAGTCTCCGTAAGCTGGTTGTTCGTGCTCTTCGACCCATGGTATGCCCTCCCTTTCTCCAGGATGCCCCGCTGCTCGGGGTATCGTTTGTTGCTGCCAGGCTAGCGCCTTGGGTCGAAGCGTGCATTAAAGGATGATATGAAGATGTGACTCCTTGCTCTGAAGTATCCGCCGAAGTATCCGCCGCGTGCCGCGGCGCGGCCGCAAGTCGGCAGCATGGAATCTCCCTGCTCGAGGGATCTGCTTCCAACCAATAAAGGCCGCCTCTCCCGATCAGAGGCGGCCTGAGGGCGGAAGCTGCTTGCCTCGCAGCATCGAGCAGGGTATCTTCCGTACGGCGTTAGATGTCCTGCGGTAGGAAGGTGCCGGAATGCCCGTCCTGTGCGAGCCATGCCTGGAGGGTGCCTACGTCGGCGATTTGGTTGTGCTCGCAGGACAGATGCGACAGTGTGGGGCAGCCGCTGATATCGAGGGCCTTCAAGCGGTTGTGGTCGATTGCCAGGAAACTGAGGTTGCTCGCTTTGCTCAGGTCGATCTCGCCCAGCCGGTTATGCGAGGCGATCAGGCTTGTAAGCCGCGAGCATCCGGATAGGTCGAGCGAAGACAGCTTCGTTTCGCGGACGCCGGCGGTTGAAAGGGAGCCCAACCCCGTGATGTGCAAAGCTTCCAGGTTGGGGCATGTGAGATCGATGTGGCCGATGCCCTTCGCCTGCGTCGCATCCACGCTTGTGATGGTTCCATATGCAGCTCCGAGGATCACATCGCGAACCACGTGGCCGTTGATGTTCTGCGGTATGGTTATGCTTTTCGCGTCGGTCGCCTCTAGGATGTACGCGCCGTTTCCCCGGTAGTAGACGCTGGTTCCATTTTTCGTCTTCGCGACTATGGTCCCCCAGCTAATGCCGCTGTTGTCGTCCACGACGACGTAGGTGTACCCGTCATGCGCTTCGATGCGGGCCCGTTCGTGGACCGTGCACTGCGGCTTCGTATAACCCGAGTGGTTGGGCCGCTTCAGCCAATCGTCCAGCGCCGATGTGTCCTGGATGTAGTTGCCGCTGCAGGCGAGGTTGGTGAGCTGCTCACAGGGGGTGATATCAAGCTGCGTGAGGAGCGAGTTCGTGCAACCGAGTGTCCAAAGCTCCGGGCAGGGCGTCAAGTCGAGCGATCGCACGAGCGTGTTATCGAGAAACAGGTTGCGCAGCTCCCCGCAGCCGGTCAGGTCGATGCTCTTCAGGGGACATTTCCTTACGAAGAGGTTCTCGAGCTGCGCGAGGCCGTCGACGCGTACGTCGCTCAATCGGTGCTGCGTCGTGCTCAGTGTTTGCAGATGTCGTGCCGCGCGGGCATCGATGGCGTGCAGCTGCGTGCTTTCGGCGGTTGGATCATCTCCAAGGTGCACGCCGATCACCGGCAGGTCTTCTATCTGCTCGGGAACGACAAGCGTCGTCATATGCGAGGGGACCGAGGCGATGTAGACGCCGGGGTCCTCGTAGGTTATCTCTTCCCCCGCATCGGTGTAGCCGATGACTTGGCCGAGCTCGCAGCCGCATGAGGCGGGTGCCTTGATGATGCGGCATCCCATCCATGTTCCTTCGACAGGGTCCGTGACATCCTGCTTCTGCGGCAGGACGCTTCCCGTGTGACCGTCCTGCGCGAGCCAAGCTTCAAGCGCGGTGGTGTCTTGGATGCGGTTTCGCTCGCAGGCAAGGAGCTCGAGCTTGGGATTGCGGGAGATATCGAGCGAGGCGAGTTCGTTGTCTTGCACCTGGAGCCATAGCAGATTCGGCACCGTGCTCACATCGAGGTGTTCGAGTGCGGTGTAGCTGATGAGAATCTCGAAGAGCTCGGTGCAGTTGGAAAGCGTGATGCCAGTGAGTTGGGGACCGCCCACGTTGACGCGCTCCAGCTTCGACAGGCCGTCGAGCTTGATTGTTCGGACGTTGTCGCTGTCATCGAAAAAGACGCTCAGGTTGGGTGCTCCGGTGGCATCGATGCAGGTGACGCGGTCGGGAAGCACGCCCGTTCCAAACTTTACCACCTTGACATCGTGGCCATCGAGCCGGGCGGGAATCTTTAACGTGCTTTCCGTATTGGAGCTGCTGTAGATGTAGAGCCCTTCTCCAAAGTAGTTGATGGGCAGACCGTCCGGCGTCGTCCAGACTCGGTCGAAGATCTCATAGCCGGAGCCATCCGTGATGAGGATGTATTTGAAGCCGTCGGCCTCGCCGAACTCGTATGCGTCCGTTGGCCTTTCCTGCTCATGCGACGCGACGTGGTCGTTGAGCCTGTGCAGGAACGCTGCCATGTCCTGGCGCACGACGGTAAAGAGCGGCCTGAACGTCTTGTTGGGATAGCCCTTCGAGACCGCCGCCGCATCGAGCCACAGGATGTCCTCTCGGTGGTCCGTGGTATCGACGACATCGATGAAGCTGCCCGCGCCCGCCGGTTTCCATGCGGTCGCATCGGGGTCGCCCATCACGGTCGCGAGGCGCCGAAGGAACGCTGCCATGTCCTGGCGGACGACCACGTTCATGGGACGGAAGGTGCCGTCGGGGTAGCCGGTCGAGATGCCGGTCGAGGCGAGCCACCAGATGGCCTTCGCGTGCGGCGTTGCCGAGGTCACGTCGTCGAACCGCTTCATATCTGACGCGCTGGGCGTGTAGGCGGGCTCGCCGGCCAGGCGGTAGAGGAACGCGGCCATGTCCTGACGATAGACGTCGGCCAGCGGGCGGAAGGTTCCGTCTTTGTAACCGGTCGACACACCGGTTTGCTCGAGCCACTGGATGTCCTGCGCATGAGGGGTGTTCTCATGCACATCGGTGAAGCTCGCGCCGAGGGCGCAGGCGGGCGCGACCGCGCAGACGAGCAGGGCGATCAGCGTCGATGCGAGCGCGGACCTTCGTATCGATTGGATGACGCTCATGGATTCGAGCTCCTTTCTCTTCGACGTGCCGAATTGACTTGGGGTCGCTGCTTCGATTCTACTCCTTGCCGTCCTCACGGGCCTCTCTTGCGCACCGTGGGCGATGCGTGGACCTACCCGGCTTTTGCGAGGCGCGTCCCCTGGGTGCCGCGCTGCTCTATAATGGGGTATTCCAAGACCAATCCGCTATAAAGGCCGCTTCGGCCCTCCGTGTTGTTAGGACTTGTCTTCCATGATTGCAGCTCCTCAGATCTCCGTCCTGGTTCCCATCTATAACGTCGAGCGCTACCTCGAGCAGTGCCTCGATTCGATCGTCTCCCAGTCCTTCGAGGATTTCGAGGTCATCTGCATCAACGATGGCTCGACGGACGGGTCGCGGAGCATCGTGCAGCGCTATCTCGAGGCGGATGCTCGCTTTCGCGTGATCGATAAGGAGAACTCCGGTTACGGGGCGTCGATGAACCAGGGGCTCCGCGCCGCGCGCGGCGAGTTCGTTGCCATCTTGGAATCTGATGATTTCTTCGAGCCCGACGCGTTGGCGACCCTGCATGCTCTCGCGGCGCGCGAGGAAGCGGATGTCGCGAAGGGGAATTTCTGGTTCTATTGGTCGACGCCGGCCGAGCGCCGCGAGCTTTTCGAGTTCGTCGATAGGGACATGGAACGGGGTGCGGTGCATCCGCTTGACGTTCCACAGGTGTTCTATCGGAAGCCGTCGATCTGGTCGGCTCTGTATCGCCGCTCCTTCCTTATGGAAAACGAGATCGAGTTTCTCGAGACGCCCGGGGCGTCATATCAGGACGCCGGTTTCAACTTCAAGGTTTGGGCATGCGCCCGGCGCATCGCGTGCACGCGTAAGGCGCTGCTGTCGTACCGCCAGGATAACGAGTCGTCCTCGGTCAACTCGCCCTCGAAGGTGTTCTGCGTCTGCGACGAGTACGAGGAGATGCAGCGGTTCCTCGACAGCCGCCCCGAACTGCGCGCGAAACTCCAGGGGGTGCTCGAGCGCATGAAGTTCGATACCTATTCATGGAATTACGACCGTCTGTCACCCGAGCTCCGCGCCGAGTTCCTCCCGCGTTTCAGCGAAGAATTCGCTCGCGACCTCGATCGCGGGATCGTGGACATGGATCTGTTCGAGCCGTGGGCCGCCGCCACGCTTCACGCCGTGGTCGAAAGGCCGCAGGCGTTCGAGCGGTCGCAGCGTTGGCCTGTTGGCAAAGACAAGCTCTCGACGTTGCGGCACTTCTACGCATTGGGCGGCGTGCCGCTCGTCTGCTCGATCCTGTTCGGCACGTCGAGTCGGGCGTAGGGGAGAGCCGTGGCTAAGCTAAGCGTTATCGTTCCCGTATACAACGTCGAGGATTGCCTCGAGTGGTGCCTGGATTCGCTGCGTTCGCAAACGATGGGCGATATCGAGATCATCTGCGTGAACGACGGGGCGACCGATGGCTCGCGCGATGTTCTCGCGCGTTGCGCTCAACGGGATGGTCGAATCGTGATCATCGATCGGGAGAACGGCGGCCTGTCTGCCGCGCGCAACACGGGTATGCGGGCGGCGACGTCGCCCTACGTCGCCTTCCTGGATGCCGACGACCGGTTCGCGCCGCAAGCGTGCGAGCGCATCGTCGAGGTTATGGATTCGACCAAGGCGGACGTGCTCACGTTCGGGGCTCATCCGTATCCGCGCGATGCAGGGACCAAGTGGCTCGAACTGGTTCTCAGCCCTCGCGATGTCGTCTACGATGCGTTTGAGCCCGCGCTGCTCTTCGAGGAGGCGTCGCGGCCGTTCTCTTGGCGGACCGTATGCTCGCGCGATTTCCTGTCGCGCACCGGCGTATCGTTCGACGAAACGCTTGCATTCGGTGAGGACCAAGCGTTCGATTTTGCCATCTATCCGCGCTCCGCCAAGACCGTCCTCATCTCCGACAAGCTGTACGAGTATCGCGTTTCACGTTCCGGGTCGCTGATGGACCGACGTCGGAAGGACCCGTGCTCCATGATGCTCGAGCACGTCGATATCGTTCGGCGCGTGTTCGCTGATTGGTCTCATCTGATGGACGATGACGGTACCTCGTTGTTGCGCAAGTACGCGGCGAACATGCTCTCCTGGGTGGTGGAGTTCGTGCTGTATGATTCGCTTTCGCTCGACGATCGCTCTTGGCGGCTGGTATGCGCGGCGTTGCGGCCGTTGCTCGACGGCCCCCTTGCTGCCGATGGGGTTGCCGGTTGCTCGCCGTCTGAGCGGGCGATCATTCGCGCGTCGCTTTCAAACGCTGCCGTCGGCCATGCGAGGCGAAGTGTTCTAGCCGTTCGCTACTATCTAGAGAAACGCGGGCTCAAGCGCGCTCTCGAAGCGGTTCGCGAGCGGTTGTGAGCCAGGGGGCACCATAGCGGTTGCATCGCTAGGGGTTGAAGGGTCGCCATGGCGGTTGCATCGCTAGGGGTTGAAGGGGCGCCCCTTGTGCGTAACCGCGTGCCACGCGGGGCGCAGGGGGCGAGCCGTAGCGGCAGGCGGCGCGCGTCATGGTGGCGCTGCCGCTTACGCGGGGATATGCCCGCCGCCGTGAATCGCATGGGCCCGCCCGCCGCTGTCGTTAAAACGGAAACGTTCCATTCATGAAATCGTGCAGGCGATGCAGGAAGGCTGCCATATCCTGCCGGGCAACGGGTGCGAGCCCGCGGAACGTTCCATCGGTGAATCCCTTGGCGATGCCGGCATTGGCGAGCCACCAGATTTCCTTCGCGTGGGGGGTTGCCGCCGTGACGTCGGCGAACCTGCGCGCGTCGGTGGCTCCCGGGGTGTATGAGGGCGATCCTGCCAAGCGATAGAGGAACGCCGCCATATCCTGGCGTGCCACCGATTCGAGTCCGCGGAACGTCCTGTCGTCCCACCCTTCGGCGACTCCCTTCGAACCCGCCCAGCAGATCTCCTTGTAATGCGACGTTTCGGGTGTGATGTCGTCAAACAGATGGCTGTCGGCATCGTTTGGCTCGTAGGTAGGAGAACCCGCGGTCCGGTAGAGCATGGCGGCCATATCCTGCCTCGCGATGCTCGCGCCCCCTCGAAAGGTTCCGTCAGCGAATCCTTCGGTGATGCCGTGCTCTTTCAGCCAGCCGATGTCCTCGTGATGAGGCGTAGCGGGGTTGACGTCTTTGAATCCGTAGAGCGTCAGGGGCGTAAAGGCGTTGATATCGACGTTGCCCGCGATGCCGTTTACCTGTCCGACATCTGTATACTGCCATCCATGGAAATCGGTGGCATAGGTGCTGAAATCGAACTGCAGCTCGGCGGCATATTGCGCGACCCAGCTCGTGCGCTTCCAGATCGCCGGGCTCTTGAGCGCCCCCTTGAGCAGCCCGGTGTAGCTGTAGATCGAGACGTTCGTGTAACCCGCCTTATGGAGTTCGTTGAAGTAGGCGTCTACGATCCGCTCGTAGACCCTGGGGTCGGTTGGAGGCTGATGCCCCGTCCAGCTCCACTTCTCCAGATCGTAATACACGGGGAGGCTGGGGTGCGCATTGTAGCGCTTGAGCAGCATCGCCGTCCAGCTGCCTTCCTGGACGGCGAAATCGGCGTCGTAAGCGTAGCTATAAAGGTATATGCCGTAGGGCATACCGATACGCTCGCACTCGGATAGGTTCCGCGCGAACCTGGAGTCTTCGTTGCCGACACCGTATCCGCAGCGCAGGATCGCGGCGTCTATCCCTGCCTTCTTGACTGCATCCCAGTCGATGATGCGCTGATGCTCGGATACATCGATCACCTTGATGGCGGGAGATGCGAACAGCTTGCCATTGCCATCGTAGAACGCCTTGCCCGAACCAGTCTCCTGCCATTTATGGTCGCGCCAGCCTCGAGACGCGAAAGCAGCGGTATCCGAGGATCCGTTGCCGAGTGGATCCGGCTGGTAGTTTGCATTAGCCCACGACACGTAGTCATCGTATGTGCTCATAGTCGGTATACTCGTCGTCGTTTGCGAGGCATATGCGACGCGCGGGGAGGCGGCAGCGGCGAGCGCCGCGCTGCCGGCGAGGAAGGCGCGCCTGCTTACGCATGCGCTGCGCTGGTCGATCTTGGCCATGGGTTCTCCTTCTGTTGTCAGCTCTGTGTTCGTTCATGCTAAAGCCGTCTAGGTGGCTCGGCGGGAGTGGTGTCAGGGTTCACGTCCTTTTCACATCGTCGTGCGGGGCGTAAAGAGCACGCCCATTCGCGTATGCGCATACTTCGATGGTGTATATGGTTCGGTCATGAGTGCGATGCGCCTCCGTTGACCTGCGCCTCCGCCTGTGGTTCTTTGATTTCTTTGCGAAGCATTGAGTTCGCCCGTGCCTGCGATGCGGCTTCGCGCCACGCTGTCCAGCGCGAACGCGATCGGCCTCATCGTGGAAATGCTATCTGAATCACGCGTATATCTTTACAACGTTATGGGTGTCAAGCTTGTTGCAAAAGTATACGCATATCATCGGTAACATATTCAGATCCTGAGTTTGCAGCCTGCTTCACGGCGCGTTCGGTCGGCAGTGCCTACATGGTTGGCCGTGGGCGTCGGCGCGATCGTTGCGGCTGCCGCGATCGGTTGCTGAAGTTACCGGCGGTTCGAATGCCGCATGCGCACATAGGTCCTCTACGATATCCTGGCTGCCCTCTTTCTTTTCGGCGCTAGGGCTGTTTCAGGATCCGGGGAACGGTGCCAGGGCGATTTCGATATTCTAGGCGGTGACCCAGTACCGCTTTGGTCTATAATCATCCTCATGCGCCGTTAGCTCAGCTGGATAGAGCAGGGGACTTCTAATCCCAAGGTCGTAGGTTCGAATCCTATACGGCGCACCACGGTATTCAAAAGCCCGAATTGCATGGCGGGTTCGGGCTTTTCAATGTGCGCACATACCTTACAAACGTCGTCGCCTGGTCTACGCGTCGTGTGCCCCGCGCTGCGCGCTGCCGCCCGTTGTATCGTGCTATATTTCTACGATATGAACGCAAGCGTTATGTTATTGGGGATCGGGTCCCTTGCGGCCGATCGATCAGACCGGGCTGAGCATATATGCGAGCAGGGGAAGGCAGTACATGTTTGGCAATCAAGATTCCACGGTAGCCGGCGATGCGGCCGGCGATGAGGTTATGAGCCGCCAGGCTCTCCAGCATTTCGTAAGCCCGGACGACGTTCTGTTCGCTTCGAATCTCGGTACGCGTGATCGCGCGCTGCGATTCATCGCGGACAAAGCGGTCGAACTCGGCGTCGCGACCGATGCCGATGAGCTATTTGAAGCGTTCGTCAGGCGTGAGGGCGATGGCGCTACCGGTATGCTGGAGGGATTTGCGATCCCGCACGCGAAGAGCCCCTCTGTCTCGGCCGCCTCGGTGCTCGTTCTGAAAGACGAGCAGGGCGTTTCCGGATGGGGCACCATGGACGGTCTGCCCGTCCATATCGCCATCGCGCTGCTCATCCCCGAAAAGCCGGTGGACACCGCACATCTCATGGTCCTTTCCAAAGTTGCCGAGGCGTTGATGGATGATCGGTTCCGAGCGGACTTGCTGTCCGCCGACGGCGCCGCGCAGCTGGCGGGGATCATCAACGCGCGTCTTCTGTAGCATTCCGATTTGGGGTGCGCTTCGTCTCTCCATGCCCGTTTTCCCATATATTTCGCCGTAAGACTGCCACCTCGTTGGTTATAAATGGATGAATCGGGCGTTGTGAATGGTTTTCGTGCGTCTATGCGCTAGAATGAAACCGTCTTATATCGTGCCTAGGGCATCCAGCCGTAAGGCATGTTGAAAAGGAGTCAGTTATGGTTTCTGAGAAGGCCACCCTCGTCAATCCCCAGGGTCTGCACATGCGTCCCGCCGGTCTCTTCGCCTCCACCATGGGCAAGTTCGCCTGCGACGTGACCGTCGTCACCCCCGACAAGGAGGTCAACGGCAAGAGCCCCATGGCTCTGATGGCTGCTGGCATCCCCTGCGGCACCGAGGTCGAGGTTAAGTGCGACGGCGCCGACGAGGCCGAGGCTCTGGCCCAGGCTATCGAGCTCATCAAGAGCGGTCTCGGCGAGTAACTCGCCCGCGAGCTTGACCATTGAACAGGTAAGTTCATAGCAATGTGCGCAGGCGTCTACACCCGTGGACGCCTGCTTTTTGTAGCGACTGCATCTTGAGACAGCGGTCGCACGGAGAGAGGAAATGGGAATGTACCAGGGAGTCAACGCTTCTGAGGGCATCGGTATCGGCACCGTCATGGTCGCCGTCGATCCCGACCTGACTTTTGAACCCCATGAGGTAACCGACGCTGCCGCAGAGAAGGAGCGCTATCAGTCCGCGCTCGCCGTTTTCTGCGAGAAGACCCAGGCTCAGGCCGATCATATGAAGGTCGCCGTGGGCGAGGCCGAGGCCGAGATCATGCTCGGACACATCGTCCTCGCGCAGGATCCGGGCATGACCGATGGCATCAACGCCGCCATCGACGGCGGCGCCTGCGTCGAGCAGGCCCTCGTCGACACCAGCACCATGTTCGAGAACATGTTCCTGTCCATGGACGATGAGATGTTCCGCCTGCGCGCTGCCGATATCGCCGATATCCGCACCGGCATCCTCGCCGAGCTGCTGGGCGTCGAGGTCGTCGACCTCTCCGTCCTTCCCGAGAACACCGTCGTCGTCGTTCACGACCTGACGCCGTCCATGACCGCGACCATCGATAAGAAGAACGTCGCCGGCATCGTGACCGAGACCGGCGGCCGCACCTCCCACTCCGCGATCATCGCTCGCGCTCTCGAGATCCCCGCGGTCCTTTCCGTCGCGAACAGCTGCTCTGCGCTGCGCAACGGCATGACCGCCATCGTCGACGGCTCCAAGGGCGTCGTCGTCGCCGATCCCGACGAGGCCGTCCTCGCCGAGTACACCGCCCGTGCCGAGGAGTTTGCTGCCGAGAAGGCCGCCCTCGAGGCGTTCCGCGGCAAGGAGACCGTCACCGCAGACGGCATCAAGAAGATCCTCGCCTGCAACATCGGCAGCCCGGACGACGTCGCGAACGCGCTCGACCACGACGCCGAGGCCATCGGCCTGTTCCGTTCCGAGTTCCTGTTCATGGACGCCACCGAGCTCCCCTCCGAGGAGGAGCAGTTCCAGGCTTATCGCAAGGTCGCTACCGCGCTCAAGGGCGCTCCCGTCATCATCCGCACGCTTGATGTGGGCGGCGACAAGGAGATTCCTTATCTCAACATGGAGAAGGAAGAGAACCCGTTCATGGGTTACCGAGCCGTTCGCTACTGCCTCGACAACGCCGACCAGTACAAGGTCCAGCTGCGCGCCCTGCTGCGCGCCAGCGCCTTCGGCGACATCAAGATCATGATCCCGCTGGTCACCTGCGTCGAGGAGGTCCGCGCTGTGAAGGAGCTCGTCGAGGTCTGCAAGGCAGAGCTCGACCAGGAGGGCTTCAAGTACAACCCGGACACCGAGGTCGGCGTCATGATGGAGACCCCGGCTGCCTCCCTCATCGCCGACAAGCTCGCCGACGAGGCCGACTTCTTCTCCATCGGCACGAACGACCTGATCGGCTACACCATGTGCGCCGACCGCGGCAACGACCGCATCTCCAACCTGTACAACGTGTACTATCCGGCGGTCCTTCGCTCGATCAAGAACATCATCGAGAGCGGCGTCAAGGCCGGCATCATGGTCGGTATGTGCGGCGAGGCTGCAGCCGATCCGCTGCTCGAGCCGCTGCTGATCTCCTTCGGCCTGGAGGAGTTCTCCATGTCCGCTCCGAGCATCCTGCGCGCCCGCAAGACCATCTCTCAGTGGTCCAAGGCCGAGTGCGACGAACTCGCCGAGCGCGCGCTCGCGCTTTCGACTTCCGCCGAGGTCAAGGCGCTTCTCGAGGAGGCTGCCCGTTAACGGGCGACCTCATTCGTAGGTAATCTGCATGAAGGACCGCTACCCCACGGTTGCGAGGCCGCGGTCCTTTCTAAAAAGGGGGCTTTATGTTTTACACGCTGACCGCAAATCCTGCAGTCGATATGACCGTTTCTTGCAACGGTCTGATTCCGGGCGAGAACGTTCGCTCTGGTTCCGCGAGCTACACGCCGAACGGCAAGGGCCTGGACGTGTCCTATGCCTTTAAGAAGTTCGGCGTCGACTCCGTCGCCCTGGGCTTCTTCGCCGGCTTCACGGGCAAGTTCATCGTCGAGGAGACCATGAACATGGGCTGCCTGTGCCGCCCGGTCTGGGTCGATGGCATCACCCGTATCTGCGCCTACATCAACGATGGCGAGAACGAGTACGGCGTGCTGAACCCCGGCGCGCCCATCACGCCGCAGCACGAGCAGGAGCTCTTCAAGATTCTGGATACCGCCGGCAACCTGGACTGCCTGGTCGTCTCCGGCTCCGTTCCTCCCCGTGCCTCCAATGACTTCCTCGATAAGGTCATGGACCATGCGCAGGCCCGTGGCGCCGACGTCGTCCTGGACCTCTCCAGCACCAAGCTCAAGGAGCTCGCCTCCAAGAAGCCGCTCCTCATCAAGCCCAACCACCACGAGATGCGCGAGATCTTCGGCGTCCAGATCGATACCGACGACGACGCCCGCCGCGCCCTGGCCATGGCGCATGAGATCGGCATCCAGAACGTCCTGCTCACCATGGGTAGCCGAGGCTCCGCGTACTTCTCCAACGGCGAGGACATCTGGTATGCCCAGCGCCAGTTCAATATCAAGCTCGTGTCCTCTGTTTGCGCCGGCGACTCCACGCTCGCAGCGTTCCTTCTCAAGTGGTACGACGATCGCGACAACGTCGAGGAGGCGCTCAAGCTCGCATTGGCCACCGGCGCCAACGTCGCCGAGAGCGTCGGCCTGGGCGACTTCGCCAACGTCGAGGAGTACAGCAAGCGCATCACCGTCCGCAAGCTCCCTCGCCAGTAGGAAGCTTCCGCGTCAGGCTGTGTAGGCATCTTGCTCTTTGAAGGCCGTCGGGGCATGACCCCGACGGCCTTATTCTTGTTGGCAGCGACCTCGCCGCGCTCCGCTGCCTAGCGGCATAAGGCGCTCTCGACGGCGAACCAGCTTTGCCAAGGGGTATACTAGACCGACGAATGACGGGATCGGGAGTGGAGTGAACGTGCAACAGGACTGGAGTTCAGCGCAGCTTAACGGTACTTTTCCGAGCGCCTCGTCTCTTCGGGTGCTCGGCGCGCTCGAGCGCGCCGGCTTGGAGGCGTGGTATGTCGGCGGCTGGGTTCGCGACGCCCTCATGGGTTCCCAGAGCCATGATGTCGATATGTGCTGTTCCGGTACCTGGGAGGAATCCGAGCGCGCTCTGGTTTCCGCCGGCATCGATGTCGTGCGAAGCGGTATCAAGTTCGGCGGGATCACAGCGATCGCGGATGGCGAGCGCATCGAGGTGACGACCTACCGGCTCGACGGCTTCTATACCGACGGCCGCCATCCCGACGAGGTGGTCCAGGCGGGTACGATCAAAGAGGATCTTGCTCGACGCGACTTCACCGTCAACGCTATGGCATGGCATCCGGCCCGAGGCCTGCTCGACCTGTTTGGCGGCCGCGAGGATATCGAGAGCGGCGTGGTGCGCGCCGTGGGGGAGCCGTCCGTGCGTTTCCGCGAGGATGCGCTGCGCATGCTTCGTGCCGTGAGGTTCGCCTGCCGTCTCGATTTCGTTATCGAGCCGCGCACCGCCGAGGCCCTCGCCGCCTGCGCACCGTTGCTCGATGCGGTGGCGCGCGAGCGCGTCGGCATCGAGATGAACGGCATACTCGCCACGCGCCGTGGCGGCGACGCGATGCTCCGCTATCCCGAGTTGATATGCGCGGCCATTCCCGAGCTTGCCGAGAGCAGGGGGTTCGACCAGTTCAGCCCCTATCATGCGTTCAACGTCTACGATCATATAGCCCGCGTGCTCACGGTGGCCGGCGAGCTCTCGCGCTTCCGCATCGACGGCGACGACCCGGACAACGAGGCCTCTCTCTCGCTTATGTGGGCGGCGCTGCTCCACGATGTCGCGAAACCTGCGTGCTTCACCCAAGACGAGTCGGGGCGCGGGCATTTCTACGGTCATCCCGAGGAGGGCGCACGTCGCGCGCGGGCGATCATGCGTCGACTCGGTCTGAACGATTCCCTGGTATCCGACGCCTGCACGCTCATCCGCTACCACGACATGCCGCTGGAGGCGGAGCGGACGAGCCTTCTGAATGCGATGAACCTGTTCGACCGGGCCGGTTGCGACGTTCCGCGCCTGATGGGCGAGCTGTTCGATCTCAAGCGCGCAGACACCCTCGGCAAGGCGCCATCGTGCTTCTATTACGTCGAGGAGATCGAGCGCATGAGGGAGATGGTCCGAGAGCTGCTCGCCAACGGGGAGGCGTACAGCCTGAAAACGCTAGCGTTGACGGGCGACGACCTTATCGCCGCGGGCGTTCGTCCCGGCCCTCGAATCGGGGAGCTGCTGCATCGAGCCCTTCAGGCGGTGATGGACGGCCGGGTGCCGAACGATGCGCCTCGCCTCCTCGCGTTTCTCGGCCTGCTATAGGTTCAAGCCACCTTGCTGTGCGGGTTCGCGTTTACAGATAGCGCTACCATGTGTTATTGCCTGCTCGTGTGAAAAAGGGTAGGATTATTCACACTGTTCGTAACACGAAATGAGCAACACGTAACACGATTGGAGCGTCCATGGCAGATATCATGCAGACGTCGGTAACCCGCCGCTCGGTTTTGTCATTCTTCGCAACGGCCTGCGGTGTCGGAGCGGCCGGGTCCCTCGTCGGCTGCGGTCGCGCGTCGGAGCACGATGATTCACGTGGTTCGGGGAAGATCGATTCCAAAAATACCGTGACCATCGCCATGAATGCGAGCAGCGAACCCGCTGCGGGCTTCGACCCCCTCGTTGCCTGGGGCTGTGGCGAGCACGTCCACGAGCCCTTGATCCAATCGACGCTCGTCACGACCGATGAGGAGATGCGCGTCACGGGCGATCTGGCCACGGCGTTCACCTGCTCCTCCGACGGCCTCGTCTGGGCCTTCGACTTGCGTGACGACGTCGTGTTCTCCGATGGGGAGCCGCTGACGGCCCGGGACGCCGTGTTCACCATCAATGCGGTCGCGAAGGGGGCCACGTCCGAAGCCGATCTCTCCATGGTCGAAGAGGCGGTGGCGACCGGCGAGCATTCATTCGAGATTCACCTTACCAAGCCGTATAACGCGCTGCTCTACACGCTCGCGGTCCTCGGTATCGTTCCCGAGAAAGGCTACGGCGAGGACTACGGCGCCCATCCCATCGGGTCCGGCCGCTATCTGCTCGAGCAGTGGGACAAGGGCCAGCAGGTGATCTTCGCCGCCAATCCCCGCTACTACGGCGACGTCCCCTCGATGGAGCGCGTCGTCGTCGTGTTCATGGAGGAGGACGCCGCGCTCGCCGCCGTCCGCTCCGGCAACGTCGATATCGCCTTTACCTACCCGGCCCATTCCGACCAATCCGTAGATGGCTATGAACTCGTGAGCTATCGCACCGTCGATTCGCGCGGCATCTCGCTGCCCGCGGTTCCCGCAGGCGGAACGAAGGTCGTCGACGGTGATATAGCGTATGCCATGGGTAACGATGTGACCTGCGATGTCGTTATGCGCCGTGCCATCAACATGGGCATCGACCGCGAGGCCGTCATCGACCACGTGCTCAACGGCTATGGCCGTGTCGCGTACAGCGTGGGAGACGGCATGCCGTGGTCGAGCGAGGATATGGCCGTGGATTTCGATCGCGCCGGAGCGCTCGCCCTGCTCGAAGAAGGCGGGTGGGCTGCGGGAGCCGACGGCATCCGCGTGAAGGACGGCGTTCGCGCGGCCTTCGACGTCTGGTATTCCTCCGATGATTCCTCTCGACAGGCTATGGCCAACGAGTTCTGCAACCAGCTTCGAGATCTGGGTCTCGACGCAACGCCTCGCGGAGGCAGCTGGGATGAGATCTACCTCCATCAATTCGAGAGCCCCGTACTCTGGGGCTGGGGGTCGAATGCGCCCGTCGAGGTGTACGAGCTGTACTACTCGACTGGATGGGGGAACTACCCTTGCTACGAGAGCGCGATGGTGGATGCCTATCTCGACCAAGCTCTCGCCCAGACCGACCTGGAGGCCTCATATCCGTACTGGAAGAAGGCCATGTGGGATGGCGAGGAGGGCGTCGCCCCGCAGGGCGCCTCGACTTGGTGCTGGATGGCCAACGTCGACCATCTCTACTGGAAGCGCGACGGCCTCGATGTCGCCGAGCAGAAGCCGCATCCCCATGGGCACGGCTGGTCGCTGGTGAATAACGTCGATGCATGGTCGTGGAAGTAACCGGAGCGCGCCGCCTGCCCCTTCGAGCCGGGCTGGCGGCGCCTTCGCCCGCAGAAAGGCGGCAGCTATGGGATTCGGACCGGATCGGTCCTCTCGACCGAACGGGTTGCTCGCACGAACCGCTCGTCGCGTGGGCGAGATCGCACGCGGCGTTCCCTGGTGGCTTTGGATTCCGCTGCGCTGCGCGGCGCTGCTGCTCACGGTGAGCGCGGTGACCTTCTTCCTCGTGGGGATGTCCCCCATCGATCCGGTTCAGGCGAACGTGGGGCAATCGGCCCTGCTCGCCATGAGTGCCGAGAAACGCGCCGCCCTCGCGGAATACTGGGGCGTCGGGGAGCCGATCGCCGAGCGCTTCGCGCGGTGGCTTTCGGCGGCGCTTCACGGGGATTTGGGATACAGCCTTCGGTTCAACGCTCCCGTTGTCGAGGTGGTGGGGGAGCGCTTCGCGGCTTCCTCGCTGTTGCTGATCACGGCATGGTTGCTCTCGGGGGCGCTCGGGTTCCTCCTAGGACTGCTGGCGGGTTCCCGTCGCGGGTCCTGGGTCGACCGGCTCATAAAATCGTGCTGCTACCTGCTGTGTGCTACCCCTGCGTTCTGGATCGCGTTGCTCGCGCTCATGGTGTTCGCCGTCTATCTGGGATGGTTTCCCATCGGCTTCTCCGCTCCGATCGGAGTCGCCGCGCAGGATGTCGGGCTCGCGGACAAGCTGCACCATATCGTGCTGCCCGCTCTGACGCTCGCCTTGACGGGCGTGGCGCCCATCGCGCTGCATACGCGTGAGAAATGCATCGATGTCATGCAAGCCGATTACATGCGATTCGCGGAAAGCAGGGGCGAGTCGCGTCGGCAGGTGCTGTGCCGTCACGGATTGCGCAACATCGCCCTCCCGGCCGTCATGCTGCATCTGGCCTCGCTCAGCGAGATCTTCGGGGGTTCCATATTGATCGAACAGGTATTCTCCTATCCCGGTCTTGGCCAGGCGGCGGTGACCGCCGGCTTGGGTGGTGACGCGCCGCTGCTGGTGGGTATCGCGCTCGCATCCGCCTTGCTGGTTTTTTCAGGAAACGTGCTCGCCGATGCGCTGGCGATGCTGATGGACCCCCGCATGCGGAAGGGGGTGCACTGTGGTTAGGCTCCGCGCCGCGCTGTCGGGGATGATGCCCGCAGACGGGGGAGCTGGCGAGGATCGCTGCCGTTGTGGCCGCCACCGCAACCGTGCGACGGGCGGTCGGAGCGACGGCGTGGAGATCGCGAGCGAGGCCGTCGTCTACCACGCGCCGCGACGGCTCTTCGCGGGCTCGCGGCGGCGCTTGCTGCTTCTTGCCCTGTGCGCCTCCGTCCTCGTGCTGGTCGCCGTCGGCATCGCGGGGGCGCTCGTGATCGATGAGGCGTCGGCCGTCGATTTCACGCGGAAGAACCTCGCGCCCTCTCTCGTGCATGTTTTCGGGACCGATTGGATGGGAAGGGACATGCTGGCCCGAACTCTATCCGGCTTATCGACTTCCCTCGGCGTCGGCCTGATCGCGGCGTTCGCCTCCTCGCTCATCGCGTTCCTGCTCGCCGTGGTCGCGGCGGTAGGCGGTCCGGTGCTCGACGGTTTCGTTGACTGGCTCATCGATATCGTGATGGGCGTGCCGCACATCGTGCTGCTCATTCTCATATCCTATGCCCTGGGCCGCGGAGCCGTGGGCGTTTTGGCGGGCATCGCCCTGACCCATTGGCCGAGCCTCGCGCGCGTGCTACGGGCGGAGATGATGCAGCTGCGCCAGGAGCCGTTCATGGCGTGTTCGCGCGCCCTCGGCGCCGGCCGCCTGCGCATGGTGCTCAACCATGTGCTGCCCGCCGTGCTTCCACAATATCTCGTGGGCCTCGCGCTCATGTTTCCTCATGCCATCCTCCATGAGGCTTCGATCACGTTCCTGGGGTTCGGCCTTTCTCCCGAGCAGCCCGCAGTGGGCGTCATCCTCTCCGAGGCCATGGGGTATCTATCGAGCGGTTCGTGGTGGCTGGCGGTCTTCCCCGGCCTCGCCCTGCTGCTCGTCGTGCTGCTCTTCGATACGGTGGCTTCCTCGCTGCGCAGCCTCGTCGCCGGTGCGGAGGTGCAGCGATGACATGCGTTCGCGAGCAGCCGGTGTCGCATGGGCCGCATGGGGCGGACGAGTTCCACCATCATCACAGCCATGCTGCCGCGTCCCGTCATGCGGGCAGCCATCATCTGCTGACGGTCGAGGACCTTGCCGTCTCCTTTGAGATGTACGACCCGTCGGCTTCCTTCTTCTCCGCCGAGCTTGTGGAATCCAAAGTCGTCCATGACGTTTCGCTTTCGGTTCATCAGGGCGAGATCTGCGCGTTGGTGGGTGCGAGCGGCTCGGGCAAGTCGGTCGTGGCCGATGCCCTCATGGGAAGATTCGAGCCGAACGCCTCCGTCACGGGACGCATCTGGTTCGATGGCGCCCTGGTCGACGCCTCTTCGCTGCTCTCGCTGCGCGGCCGCGGAATCTCCCACGTGCCGCAAAGCGTTGCGAACCTCGATCCGCTGATGCGGGTCGGTCGTCAGGTTCGCGGCGTCCCTTCGGGCGCGACGTGGAGGGAGCGCGCCGCCGATGCCCGGCGCCGGCAGCAACGCCAGCGAGAGCTGTTTGAGCGCTACGGGTTCGATGAGACGACCGAGCGCCTCTATCCGCATCAGCTTTCCGGCGGCATGGCGCGGCGTATTCTGCTGATGTGCGCCCTCATGGAGCAACCCAAGCTCATCATCGCCGACGAGCCCACCCCCGGCCTCGACGTCGACCTCGCCCTGCAGGCGCTGGGCGATCTGCGCGCCTTCGCCGATGCGGGCGGCGGCGTCCTGCTCATCACGCATGATATCGAGCTCGCCTTGGGGGTGTGCGACCGCGTGGCGATCTTCAACGGGGGCACGGTCGTGGAGGAGACCTCCGTCGAAAGCTTTTCGGATCCGTCCTGGCTTCGCGATCCGTTCAGTCGCGCGCTGTGGCACGCGCTTCCGGAGCACGGATTCCAGGTGGCGAGCGAAGCGGTCGTCGATTGCGCCGCCGCGCGAAGGGGGAGATGGGCATGAGTCTCGATGCACGAGGGGTCGCCTTCGCGTACCCGGGCTGCCGGCCGCTTTTCGAGGATGTCGCGCTTTCCCTATCGCCGGGGGAGCGCGTCGCGCTGTGCGCTCCATCCGGCAGGGGTAAAAGCACCCTCTGCCGCATCCTAAGCGGATTTGAGACCCCATCTTCTGGTGACGTCACCCTCGATGGCGACCCGGTTCGCATCGGCGGATCTCAAGCCGTGCAGCTGCTCTGGCAGCATCCCGAGCAAGCCGTCGATCCACGGGTGCGCATGGCGCGCTCCCTGGGCGAGGCGGGGGATGTTAGGGGCGAGCGCGCCCGCGAGCTGTTCGACCGGTTCTCGGTGAATCCTGCATGGCTCTCCCGTTTCCCCGGGGAGCTCTCCGGGGGCGAGCTGATGCGCTGCTGCGTGGTGCGCGCCCTGATGGTTCGACCGCGATACCTCATCGCCGATGAGGTGACCGCCATGCTCGACGCCGTCACCCAGGCCTCGCTGATGCGCGCGCTGATGGATACGATCGAGCTGGAGCACATGGGGCTCTTGTTCGTTTCGCATTCGCCCGCGCTGGTTGACCGCGTTGCAACCGACGTGCTGACATTGGTGTAGCGCCCGGGCGCCGTTCGGTCGCCCCGCTGCACCATGTCGGGACTCTATGGTCGGGCGGCGCGATACCCTATCGAATGCGCTGCGACTTCGCGTACTCGGCAGGATGGGGGCAGCGTACCCGTAGCAGAGCATCGGTAAATAAAAATCCCAGGTCTTAAACCTGGGATTAAACAGTTGGTAGCCCGTACCAGATTCGAACCGGTGATCTCCGCCTTGAGAGGGCGGCGTCCTGAACCGCTAGACGA
>CAUWGM010000007.1:0-101077 GCA_963558435.1 uncultured Collinsella sp. | reverse complement strand
CTTCTTAAGCTTGTTCAAACGGTAGGTAAAGCGCTTGTAAACGCATATTGTTTCTCAATGGTTTCATCCATCTGGGCATGATACCGTTCGCCGAACTTGAATTTGACTCATTTGAGTGTGGTGAGCGGTGTCATGAGTTTGCAGGTAGGTATTGTGCGATTTGCTAAAAAGTATCAATATGCACAATCGCACTGTTTCCAAATAAAGAAAATCCTTGCGGTTACACAAAAAGAGGCGTTTCTTATTCATTAAATGCGCTAAGGTAATACAACATCGCAGCCTGTTACCCAGGTGTGGGCAATGGGCTGGACGATGATACGGTGCGCGGTTTTGCTGCGGTCGAGTGCGCTCGAAATCACCGTGCATCGGAAGGTTTCATCTTAAAGGAGGATGGCATGACTGAAATGAAGAACCAGCCCGTAGTCGGTCGTCGCGCGTTCGTTGGCGGCACCCTTGCTGCTAGCTCCCTGGCGTTCCTTGCCGCTTGCGGCAAGAAGGACGCTCCCGCTGCAGGTAGCAGCGAGACCACTAGCACCGGTGGCGCTATTCTCAACTACTACATCAACAACCCGGTCTGCATCGACCCCTACAACGTCCAGGAGGACCAGGGCACCCAGGTCGAGTTCCAGCTGTTCGACTCCCTCATGAAGTATGACTTCGAGGCCGAGGAACTCAAGCCGCTCGCCTGCGAGTCCTTCGAGGCTTCCGATGACGCCACCAAGTTCACCTTCCACCTCATCGATGGCGCTAAGTTCCACAACGGCGATCCCGTCACCGCCGAGGACTTCAAGCGTGGTTGGACCCGCCTGGTCAGCCCCAAGAGCGCTATCCAGACCGATCGCGGCCCCTCTCAGATCGCCTACCACCTGTCCCAGGTCAAGGGTTATGACGAGCTCGCCGCTGGCAATGCTGACGATTTCGTCGGCATCACCTGCCCGGATGACCTCACCCTCGTGGTCGAGCTCTCCGCTCCCTACGCGGACTTCCCCTATGTCTGCTCGCACCCGGCCCTGGCTCCCGTGCCCGCTGCCGCCGAGGAGGATGCAAGCAACTTCTACCTCGCCCCGATCGGCAACGGCGCCTTCATGATGAAGCCCGACACCAAGTGGGAGGACGGCCAGTACATCGATCTCGTTCGCTTCGACGACTACTATGGCGACAAGGCCAAGATCGACGGCATCCACTTCGGTATCCAGAAGGACATGGAGACCGCCTATAAGGAGTTTCAGGCTGGCAACTTCGACGTTGTCGACGTTCCCATCGCTCAGATCGACGCCGCCAAGGCGGACCGCGGCGAGGCCGAGGACGGTTACACCATGAGCGATGGCGGCCGCATGCTTCTGGGCGCCGAGCCTTCGACGTACTACCTGGTTTGCAACACCACCGTCGAGCCCTTCAACAACGCCGACTTCCGCAAGGGTGTCTCACTTGCCATCAACCGCGAGGCAATCTGCAAGTCCATCTTCAAGGGTACCCGCACCCCTGCCGACGGCATCGTTCCTCCGGGTATGGACGGTTACCGCAAGGGGGCTTGGGAGTTCGCAGCTTACGACGTCGACAAGGCAAACGAGTACCTCGATAAGGTTGCCCCGATGAACGGCGATTCCCGTGGCCTCGAGATGGTCCTGTCCTACAACCAGGATGGCGGCCACAAGGAGATTATGGAATCCGTCATCGGCGACCTCGCCAAGGTTGGCATCGAGGTCACCTCTGATACCCCCGAGTGGTCTGCCCTTCTGGACAAGTACGACAACATGGACTTCCAGATCGGTCGTCTGGGCTGGGTTGCCGACTACCCGATCATGGACAACTTCCTGTACCCGCTGTTCCACTCCGATTCCCTGGGTGGAGACAACAAGTCCGGCTACAGCAATCCCGAGGTCGATAAGCTCATCGACGAGGCTCGCACCATCGTCGACGACGACGCCCGCGTTGCCAAGATGCAGGAGGCCGACGCCCTCATCGGTGCCGACCTGCCCGTCATTCCGCTGATGTTCTATACGCACACCATCGCCGGTTCCGACCGCGTGAAGAGCCTCTACATCGACCCGCAGAAGAAGGCGTATCTTGCTCGTGCCGAGCTGAGCGCGTAAAATCAGTCGAATATCGCAAACAGGTGCCGACTTAGGTTAAACTAACGCTTTGCGAAAAGGGGATGCCGATCCTCGCGTCGGCATCCCATTTTGTGTGATATCCAACGATTAGGGCGTAGATATCACTGTTGGAAGTCCCTACGACAGGGGAGAGATCGTTTTTATGGGAAAATATATCCTCAAGCGAGTGCTCCAGTTCATCCCGGTCTTCTTCGGCGTGACGCTCATTCTGTTCGCGCTGCAGAACATCGTGCCGGGCGACCCGATCAAGTTGATCGGCGGTGGCGGCAAGTCCATGACTCCCGAAGCGGAGCTCAACCTGCGCATCCGCTACAACCTGGTCCAGGTCGATGAGAACGGCCATGCCGTCCTTGACGAGAACGGCGACCCGATGCCCGTCCCGCTTATGGATCAGTACGTCACCTACATCACCAAGCTGTTCCAGGGTGATCTGGGTGAGTCCTACCAGCGTAAGCTGCCGGTAACGGATATCCTGGCAAACAAATACCCCTATACCATCAAGCTCGCCGCGTGCGCAATCGTGCTCGAGGCGATTATGGGTATTGGTGCCGGTATCGTCTCGGCGGTCAAGAGGTATTCGTTCTGGGATATTCTCGTAACGCTCTCCACCTCCGTGCTCGTTGCCGTGCCCGCGTTCTGGCTGGGCATGCTGCTGCAGCTCATCTTCGGTGTGTGGATGAAGGACTGGACCGGCGGCGCGTTCTCGCTGCCCATCTCCGGTGCCGGCGGCGCTGCTTCCCAGTATCAGGATTGGATCCACTACATCCTGCCTTCCATCACGCTGGCTTCCGTTTCCACGGCGTATACCGCGCGCATCATGCGCTCCCAGCTCCTGGATGTCATGAACCAGGACTACATCCGCACCGCGAAGGCGAAGGGCCTCTCCAATCGAGCTATCATCTGGAGGCACGCGCTCAAGAACGCCCTCATCCCCGTCGTCACCTACATCGGTGTCGACTTCGGCGCCATGCTCGCCGGCGCCATCCTTACCGAGACGGTCTTCAACTGGCCCGGTGTTGGCTACGAGATCTATCGAGCCATCACCCAGCGCGACTGGCCCATCGTCATGGGTGGCGTGACCGTCGTGGTCGTCGTTGTTATGGTTATTAACCTGCTTGTAGATATCAGCTACGCATTCTTGGATCCGCGCATCCGCTACGGCGCGCCCAAGGATAAGTCGTAGGGGAGGGTTGGCATGCTAGAACCGAGTCCTACTCAGCGCGGCGGCATGGCCGCGAAGGCGGAGACCGAGGGCGTAAAGAAGCCTGAAGAGAGGTCCCGCACCCTTTGGGGCGACGCTTTCAAGCGTCTTCGCAAGAACAAGCTGGCCGTGTTCGCGGTCATCTGGATCATCTTCGTTGCCTTGGTGGCCATCACCGCCGACTACTGGGCGGAACCCTGGTTGGGTTCTCCCACGGCTTCGGATTCCGTAGCCATGGCAACGACCTCGCTGCTGCCCCCGTCGGCAGAGCATCCGTTTGGCACCGATCCGCTCGGTCGCGACATCCTCGTCCGCGTCATCTACGGCGCGCGCGTGTCGCTGTCCGTCGGCATCATGGCCACCGCGATCTCGACCGCTATCGGCCTGGTGCTCGGCGCCGTCGCCGCGTTCTACGGCGGCATCTGGGACACGATCATCATGCGTCTCGCCGACGTGTTTCTCGCGTTCCCCTACATCCTGTTCGTCGTCGCGATGATCGCGGTTATCGGACAGAGCCTTACCAACGTCTTTATCGCCATCGGCATCCTCGGCTGGCCGAGCATCGCGCGCGTCTTCCGTTCCGCGATCCTCACCGTCAAGGAGAATGATTACGTCGACGCGGCGCGCGCCATGGGTGCATCCGATGCGCGCATCATCGCCCGCCACATCTTCCCGAACTCCGTGGCATCCATCGTCGTGTACGCGACCATGAATATCGGCGGCGCCATCCTTACCGAGTCCTCGCTGTCGTTCCTCGGCATGGGCGTCGTTCCGCCCACGCCGTCCTGGGGCTCCATGATCCAGGCTGGACAAGCGTACCTTGAGACCGCCCCGTGGATGATGATCATGCCGGGCCTGGCGATCCTTTCCACCGTGCTCGCCTTCACCCTGCTCGGTGACGGCCTGCGCGATGCCCTCGACGTGAAGATGAAGGATGCGTAAGTTCATGAAGAAGAACGCTAACAAGAACTACCTCGACCTGAAGACGCAGCCGATCCCCGAGGGTCAGCACTTGCTCGAGGTCGACAACCTCAAGATGTATTTCCATACCGAGGACGGCATCGTCCACGCGGTCGACGGCGTTTCCTATACGCTCGACCGCGGCGAGACGCTCGGCGTCGTCGGCGAGTCCGGTTCCGGCAAGTCCGTGACGGCGATGACCATCATGGGCCTGATCTCGATGCCCCCGGGCAAGATCGAGGGCGGTCGCGTCCTGTATCGCGGCCACTCACTGCTCGACATGTCCGAAGAGGAGATGCAGCACATTCGCGGTAACGACATCGCGATGATCTTCCAGGACCCCATGACCTCCCTGAACCCGGTCTATAAGATCGGCAAGCAGGTGGGCGAGGGACTCCGTCTGCATCGCGGCTACTCCAAGCAGGAGGCGCTCAAGCGCGCGACCGAGCTGCTCGACCTCGTCGGCATCCCCGAGCCGGAGAAGCGCGTCAACGAGTACCCGCATCAGTTCTCCGGTGGCATGCGCCAGCGCGTCATGATCGCCATGGCGCTGGCTTGCGATCCCGATATCCTCATCGCCGACGAGCCCACCACGGCTCTGGACGTTACCATCCAGGCCCAGATCATCGAGCTCATGCAGGAGATGCAGGAGAAGAACGGCAACGCTATCGTTATGATCACCCATGACCTGGGCGTCGTCGCCGACATCGCCGACAAGATCATGGTCATGTACGCCGGCCGTCCCGTCGAGTTCGGTTCCGCGGACGAGATCTTCTATGAGAGCCGCCATCCCTACACGTGGGGCCTCATCCGCTCCATCCCGGAGCAGGCGATCGACGAGAAGAAGCCCCTCACGCCCATCGACGGCAATCCTCCCTCGCTGATGAACCTTCCCGCGGGCTGCCCCTTCGCGCCGCGCTGCCCGTATGCCAAGGACATCTGCCATGAGAAGCTCCCCGAGCATTACACCACCGAAACGGGTCATTACGCTGCCTGCCATTTCGCCGGCGATATCGATTTCGTTAAGAAGAACGCTCCGGATACCTCTCGTTCGCGTGGCAAGATCGCCACGGGTACGCCCGATGTTCTCGACCCTTCCGTGATTGGAGGTAGGGCTTAATGGCCGACAAGACCCCGTTGCTCAAAGTCGAGCACCTGTGCAAGGAGTTCCCCGCTGAGTCCGGCACCCTCGGTGGCCGTTTTTCCAAGCGTTCCGTTTCCGCGGTGAACGATGTCTCCTTCGAGATCTATCCCGGTGAGACCTTCGGCCTGGTAGGCGAGTCCGGCTGCGGCAAGTCCACGACGGGCCGCACGATCATGCACCTCACCTCACCCACGTCGGGCAAGGTCTTCTTCGAGGGCCGCGATATCTCCGCTATGAGCAAGAAGGAGCTCAAGGAGATGCGTCGCGAGATGCAGTTCATCTTCCAGGATCCCTATGCGTCCCTGAATCCCCGCATGACCATCGGTGAGATCGTCTCCGAGCCCATGACCATCCATGGTATCGGCACCAAGGAAGAGCGCATCGAGCGCGTTCGCGAGCTGCTGCAGGTCGTCGGCCTCAATCCCGAGCACATCAATCGCTATCCGCACGAGTTCTCGGGTGGTCAGCGCCAGCGCGTCGGCATCGCCCGCGCGTTCATCCTTCGTCCCAAGCTGATCATCTGCGACGAGCCCGTGTCGGCGCTGGACGTGTCGATCCAGGCGCAGGTCCTCAACCTGCTGAAGGAGCTTCAGGATAAGTACGGTACCGCCTACCTGTTCATCGCTCATGACCTTTCCGTCGTGCAGCACATCTCCGACCGCGTGGCCGTCATGTATCTCGGTAAGATGGTCGAGCTCTCCGACTGGAAGACGCTTTATACCGAGCCGCATCATCCGTACACGCAGTCCCTGCTGTCCGCCGTTCCCGTTCCCGATCCGGACATCCAGAAGACGCGCAAGCGCATCATTCTCGCAGGCGACCCTCCTTCGCCCATTGATCCTCCGTCGGGCTGCCGCTTCCATACGCGCTGTCCCATCGCTCAGGAGATCTGCAGCAAGGAGATTCCGAGCTTTGACGAGGTGGCTTCCGGTCATTACTGCGCCTGCCATTTTGCCAAGCCGTTCCCCATCAAGGAGAGCCATATCAAGCTCTAAGCTCATATAGAGCTCATAAGCCTGTCCGGGCGCATCTCTTCGGAGGTGCGCCTTTTTCAAAACTTTTTAAAATTCTGCTTGCACAAAGAGGGATCGGTGGGTTATTATCTTCCTTGTTGCGAGCGAGAGTACAAACGATTGCGAGCAAACGAACGTCGGAGTGGCGGAATTGGCAGACGCGCTAGCTTGAGGTGCTAGTGACCATTTCTCGGTCATGCGGGTTCAAGTCCCGCCTCCGACACCATCGATTGATACGCGGGCCTTCGGGTCCGCGTTTTTTGTATATCGATGTAAGCTCTGCTTGCCGTGCGGTATGCTGGCTCTCAATCGATTCGGCTTAGGAGGGGCGCCATGGATTCCGTTGCCACTGAGGAATATCCTAACCTTGCTCGTTTGGTTGAGATTACCAACGATGCGGTTGCCTTGTGTCATCGCGACGGGACGGTTTTGCATGTGAACAAGCAGTTCCTGAGGCTGGTCTCGAGCACGCGCGAGCACATCGTCGATTCCGACATCAAGGATATCCTGTTCAGCGAGACCTTCGAGCGCGCCGCCGGCCATCGCCTTCCGTTTACCGTCGACGGGGCCGATAACACCTTGATGCTCAAGCTGTTTGACGGATCGTTCATTCCGGTGAACGTCCGTTCCCTCATGTTGGATCCTACCGCCAGGTACTCCTCGGGTTCCGCAAGCCCCCACGTCCTCATCGTTATTCAGAGTCTCGAGGAGCGCTATGCCCATGACCGGCAGACCCAGCGGCTCCTGTCAGAGCTCCAGGCGGCGAATAAGCGCCTTTCCGGCACCCTATCGGTCATCATGTCCACCGTGGGCTCTGAAGATCTTCCCTCGCTCGTGGATACGGTTCTGAACCGGCTTGTCGATACCCTCGACGCGGACGGCAGCGCAATCTACTTTTCCGAGAGCGGTGGTTTCAAGTTGCGGGGTATATCCGACACCTTGCGGCGCGACTATGTTCCCGAATTCGTTCCCTATGGTACGGGCCTCGCCTCGCACTTGATGCGCGAGTCTCGTTCGTGCCGATTCTCCATCGTACCCGCCGATGACGGCGCTGCTCCGATCTCAGGCTCCTTCTACGATCTGGATGCGCGCTTTTCGATTCCGGTCCGCGTGCAGGATATGCCGCCGTTCAAGACGGTAATCGTCGTTCCCGTTTTCTTCGGAACGCAGATCCTCGGTATCATCGAGCTTGGTTGGAGGCGCCATACGACTCCGCGCATGAACGAGGTGCGCGTCCTCGAGGTCATCTGCGATTACCTTTCCATCGAGCTCGTCGGACTGATCACCGCTTTGCGGTCGCGCAAGACCGCTGAGCTGACGCGGTCTCTCAACGCCCTTCGCGACAGCCTGCTTTCTTTGGAGGGCGATGCGGCGTCTAGGTACGCGCAGATGGGCTCGGAGCTGCGCCGCGTGCTGTCATGCCGTTTATGCCCCATCGTCTATGATCGGATTCGCGACGCCTTCGTCATCGACTTCGAGGGCGGTAGCCGCGTCGCGCTGCCTTCGTCTCCCGAAGAGCTGTTCCTTTCGATGCGCGTTCCGGCTTCGCGTGCCTCCGGTCCGCTTGGGCCGGGCGCTCCGGGCGGCGTCGCCTCTACCGCCGTTCCGAGTCTCAAGGCTGCGCGCGTGGTTCGTATCGACCGTGCGACGCAGGCGGGCACGTGGCTGGGCAACCATGGGCTTCCCTGCCAAGGGGCATATGTGGACCTGGGCATGTCCTTCGACATGGCCAGAGATGCCCTATCCGATGAAGATGGCATCGAAGAGCCGCCCTCGGCGGCGCCGACCGAGGAGGGGATCGTCGCACGCGGACAGGGCGATGCGGGGGCATTGCCTCGCTCGTTCCTCTTGCTTCGCGATGCTTCCCAGGAGCCCATCGACGATCTCGAATATGACTATCTCGTGCGCCTCGTGCATGACTTCGAGCTGATTGCGAACGGCGCGCAGAGCAAGAAGGAGGAGCGCCGCATCGCCCAGACGCTGCAGGCGGGTATGCGCAGCTCTTTGGGCGTCGTGCCCGGCATCACCGCCGACTCGCGCTATTCGTCCGCTACGCGACAGGCCCTGGTGGGTGGCGACTTCTACACCTTGCTCCGTCTACCCGACGACCGCGCCGTTATGATTTTGGGCGATGTGTCGGGCAAGGGCGTCGAGGCTGCATCCATGTCGGCTCTTGTGAAGACCGCGCTCACGGCGTATGCATGGGAGGGGCGTCCGCCCGCGGCCCTGGCGCGCGCCTTGAACGGCATGCTCATGGGGTTCTCGCGCGTCGAGACGTTCGCGACGATGTTCATCGCCAAAATCGACCTACGGTCGCGCACGGTCACCTATTGTTCGGCGGGCCATCCGCCGACCATGCTCATCCGGCCTCCGCGCGGGGAGGCGGCGCGTTCGGGCGAAGTCGAGCTTCTCAGCGTGCAGTCGGGCGTCGTCGGCGCCTTCGACTCCATGGTCTATGAAAACGGCGTCTTCACGTTCGAGCCGGGCGACATGCTGTTCATGTACACCGATGGCGCGATCGAGGCGCGCGATGCCCGGGGCGGCTTCTTTGGCGAGGAGCGCCTGCGCGAGGTCTTGCTGCGCGAGAGCGGCAACGGCATCGAGGGGCTGTGCGATACGGTGCTGTCCGAACTCGATGAGTTCTCGGGTTCCGCGCTGGACGACGATATCGCGCTGGTAGCGCTGCGTTTCGACGCCGTGGATTGACGGCATATCGGGCTGTCGGATGATTCGGCTGTATAGAGGCGCGTCAGCCGGGGAACCATAACCGCATGAATGAATGGAATGACATAGCCGTAATTGCCCCTGCCCACGACATCGATATCGTGACGGTGCCGCTTCTTCGCGAGCAGGTCGATGGCCTGCTGGAAGCCGGCCTCCGGCGCATCTTGGTGAACTGTCAGGGCGTGTCGTTTATCGATTCGACCGGGCTTGCCTTCCTGCTGTCCTGCGCTCGCCGTCTCGCGAAGCTCGGCGGCTTGCTCTCGCTGGTGAACGCCTCCGCCTATGTCGTCCGTTTCCTGCAGATCGCGCGCCTGATCGATGCGCTCCATGTGACCGCGGCGGATAAGCCGCCGATTCCCGTTCAGTCCGCAGATGAATCGCCCCGTTGGAGCAAGACGCTGTCGGTATCCGAGGGGATCGAGAACCTGCCGTATTATCGCCATCGGGTCTCCGAGATGCTTTCCGATCTGCCGCTCTCCGCCGAGGCGCGCTTCGATACCGCGTTGGCGGCGGGGGAGGCGTTGTCGAACGCCTACGACCACGCATGCGGCTGCTCGTGCTCGTTGACCATGCGCGCCTATCGCGACCGCGTGGTGATCGAGGTCAGCGACCGTGGATGCGGCTTCGAGATCGCCGATGACGAGGAGGTCGAGGCGAGCGAGTTGCGCGGCAGGGGTATCAAGCTGATGCGTATGCTGGTCGATAGCGTCGAAGTCATCCGTCGACAGGGCGGGCACGGGACGACCGTTCGCCTTATCAAGATGACGCGGCAATCAGAGCGATGAGGATGAGGGCACGGGCTCTGCGAAGTCGAATTTCGCCGCGAGCATAAAAAAAGACCGGTCTTTCGACCGGTCTTAAAAATGCGATGGAGCGGACAACGGGGCTCGAACCCGCGACCCCAACCTTGGCAAGGTTGTGCTCTACCAACTGAGCCATGTCCGCCTGCAAGAGAATAGACTACGGCAAAGCGGCGCGTTATGCAAGTGAAAAATGAGAATTCATGAACCCTCATCCGTTTCAATAAAAAACGAGCCGATCTAAAGATCGACTCGTTCATCATGCGATGGAGCGGACAACGGGGCTCGAACCCGCGACCCCAACCTTGGCAAGGTTGTGCTCTACCAACTGAGCCATGTCCGCTTGCAGGGAATTACTATACGGTATTCCATCAAGAGATGCAAGAAGAAACTTCAAAAGAGTTTTCGAACCTGCCTGTTCCCCTCCCGATAATTAACTGAACAAGAGACCCCTTGAGCAGCGTATTGAATAATTGCGACTGCAAACTGAATATAGGAAGGACGTTGTCGGCGCTCAATCAAATCAACCGTCGTTTCGGTCTATGATGCCGAGATTCTACGAGCGGGGGCTTTTAAGAGACGAATGGCGATTTCGGCGAAGAGCTTCCCCGATCTTTGCAGAAAAAAGACGCCCGGAGGCGTCTTGTAAAAGTCTGGAGGCGAAGCCCGGATTCGAACCGGGGGTAAAGGCTTTGCAGGCCTCTGCCTTACCACTTGGCCACTTCGCCGATATGCAAAGGGCCGAAAAAAGGAATCGGCCCTCAAGCAAGCAATGGAGCGGACAACGGGGCTCGAACCCGCGACCCCAACCTTGGCAAGGTTGTGCTCTACCAACTGAGCCATGTCCGCTTGCGAGAAAGTAATATACGCGAACTTTCAAACCAGCGCAAGAGGAATTTAAAAAAAGTTTTGGGAAGGGCGGGGATTCGGAAGGAGTGGCATCGGATGCGGATCGCGGGCCGAACGCGGGCGATCCGCAACGAGCTCACGCCTCGTCTCATTCGGGCGTGTCGATCGAGAGTTGCGACATCGCGGATGACTTGAATGGGGAACTCGAGCGGGAATACTGCCCAATATGGCTATGCACCTGCGAATACGACACATCTGAGCACGGTACGCGGAAAAAAATTTCAAACTTTTTGAAAATAGTCCTTGCGTTGGCGGCGAGTCTCCCGTATATTAAGTCTCGCGCTGAGGCACACAGCCAAGAGCGCAAGGCCAATTGGGGCGGTTAGCTCAGGGGTAGAGCACTACCTTGACACGGTAGGGGTCACAAGTTCAAATCTTGTATCGCCCACCAAGAACAACGAGACCGGGGGTTACACCTCCGGTCTTTTTGTATTTCGATCGAAGCGATCGCTTGTGTGGCCGCCGAGCGTCCCATCTCATGCCGGAAGTTGGCGTGCTGTCCGCGATTTTCCAGCGCCGGGGGCGGGTGCTGAGTGGTATCCCTTTTCCGAACGGGTCTCGAGACACTACATCTGGTTTTGAGTGAAGTGAGTGCCGTTCACGATGGCGTGAGCGGTTGACTTGTGAAACATTTCCACTTCGCAAAAATTACACCCTTGCAACGACCTGCAGGTGGGACGCGTAGGCGGAAGCCAATCTGATCGTCCAAGAGCTCTTTTCGAATGGTAGAAAAAAAGATTCTTACCGACGTTGACCTGCAAGAACACAATATATTGTGTTTGCAGTTCGAAGTTCTAACATAATATGGGAAGCAAGTTGTCGTATCATATCAACACGTACACGTATGGTAGAGCGGACGATGTCGCGTGGAAGGGGATGCCGGCATCATGCGGGCCTTTGTCTGCGCGAGGTCGTACCGTTTTCAATGACAGATCACAACGCTTTGTCCTGGTAGGGCGCTGCTCTGCCTGGGGGGCTTATCGCGCTCTTTGGCGAGCAAACGGTAAGAGAGGGAGACGGCACGCATGAAGATCATCAAGCGCAGCGGTATCGAGGTTACGTTTGATATCGACAAGATCATCAACGCCATCAAGGGCGCCAACGAGGAGGCGCCCGAAGCCGATCGCCTGACCGAGCGTCAGGTGGTCCACGCGGCGCGCAACGTTGCCGATGCCTGCGCCGCCGCCGGCCACACCGTTTCCGTCGAAGAGATCCAGGACATGGTCGAGGACGAGATCATGGCGCTCGATCGCTATGAGGTCGCGCGCCGCTATATCATCTACCGTTATGTCCAGGGTCTTAAGCGCACGAAGAACACCACGGACGACAAGATCCTCTCGCTCATCGAGTGCAACAACGAAGAGGTCAAGCAGGAGAACTCCAACAAGAACCCCACCGTCAACTCGGTGCAGCGAGACTATATGGCCGGCGAGGTTTCCAAGGACCTCACGCAGCGCATCCTGCTGCCCGCCGACGTCGTCGAGGCCCACAACCAGGGTCTGATCCACTTCCACGATTCCGATTACTTCGCACAGCACATGCACAACTGCGATCTGGTGAACCTCGAGGATATGCTCCAGAACGGCACCGTGATCTCGGGGACGCTCATCGAGCGCCCGCACAGCTTCTCGACCGCGTGCAATATCGCGACGCAGATCATCGCCCAGGTCGCCTCGTGCCAGTACGGCGGCCAGTCCATCTCGCTCACGCATCTCGCGCCGTTCGTCGAGGTATCCCGTCAGAAGATTCGCCGGCAAGTCGAGGCCGAGCTCAAGGAGCTGGGTTTCGAGGCTCCGCAGGATAAGGTCGCCGAGGTCGTGGAGACGCGCCTGCGCGATGAGATCCGCCGCGGCGTCCAGACCATCCAGTACCAGGTCGTCACGCTCATGACGACGAACGGTCAGGCGCCGTTCGTCACGGTCTTCATGTACCTGAACGAGGCGCGCTCCGAGTCTGAGAAACGCGACCTCGCCATGATCATCGAGGAGACGCTTCGCCAGCGCTACGAGGGCGTCAAGAACGAGGCGGGCGTGTGGATCACCCCGGCGTTCCCCAAGCTCATCTACGTACTCGAGGAGGACAACGTCCGCGAGGGCTCCGAATATTTCTATCTCACCGAGCTCGCCGCCAAGTGCACTGCCAAGCGCATGGTGCCCGATTACATCTCCGAGAAGAAGATGCGCGAGTTCAAGCTCTCGAAGGGCGAGACCGAGGGCAACGGCGATTGCTACACCTGCATGGGCTGTCGTTCCTTCCTCACGCCCGACCGCTCGGGCAACGGCTACGACAACGTTGCCCGCGCTAAGAACTACGAGCCGGGTAAGCCCAAGTACTACGGTCGCTTCAACCAGGGCGTCGTGACGATCAACCTCGTCGACGTCGCGCTATCCTCGCATCAGGATATGGATAAGTTCTGGGAGATCTTCGACGAGCGCCTCGAGCTCTGCCATAAGGCGCTGCGTTGCCGCCACGAGCGCCTGCTGGGCACGCTGTCGGACGCCGCCCCCATCCTGTGGCAGTACGGTGCGCTGGCCCGCCTCGACAAGGGCGAGACCATCGACAAGCTGCTCTATGGCGGATACTCGACCATCAGCCTGGGTTACGCCGGCCTCTACGAGTGCGTGAAGTACATGACGGGCGCCAGCCATACCGATGAGCATGGCACGCCGTTCGCCATGGATGTCATGCAGCACATGAATGACAAGTGCGCCGAGTGGAAGGCCGCCGAGGATATCGACTATTCGCTGTACGGCACGCCGCTCGAGTCGACCACGTATAAGTTCGCCAAGCTCCTGCAGCGTCGCTTCGGCATCATCCCCGGCGTGACCGACAAGGGCTACATCACCAACAGCTACCACGTCCACGTGACCGAGGAGATCGACGCCTTCGATAAGCTCAAGTTCGAGAGCCAGTTCCAGCGCCTGTCGCCCGGCGGCGCCATCTCCTATGTCGAGGTGCCCAACATGCAGGACAACCTCAAGGCCGTTATCCGCGTCATGCAGTATATCTACGACAACATCATGTACGCGGAGCTCAATACCAAGAGCGATTACTGCCAGGAGTGCGGATACGACGGCGAGATCAAAATCGTCGAAGATGACGGCAAGCTTGTCTGGGAATGCCCCAACTGCGGCAACCGCGATCAGGAGAAGCTGAATGTCGCGCGCCGTACCTGCGGCTATATCGGCACGCAGTTCTGGAACCAGGGGCGCACCGAGGAGATTCGCGACCGCGTGCTGCACCTGTAGGGCTCGATCCCGGCGGGCCGGAGACGGCAGGCGACCTCCGGCGCTCGGACAGTCCTGCTCGCACGAAGGCCCCGCTGGGGCCTTCGGCTCGTGCGGAACTCGCGGCGGAGGTCGCCTGCCGTCTCCGGCCTTGCTCTTACCCTGCAGCGGGTGCTTGACAGGTGAAAGGAAGCAACAGCTATGAACTACGCAGAGATCAAGCATTTTGACATCGCCAACGGCGAGGGCGTGCGCACGACCTTGTTCGTGTCCGGATGCCGACGCGGATGCAAGAACTGCTTCAACGAGGTGGCATGGAACTTTGCAGCGGGTCGTCCCTTCACGCGCGAGGTGGAGGACGAGATCATCGAGTCGTTGCGACCGGCCTATGTGGACGGGCTGACGCTGCTGGGCGGCGAGCCTATGGAACCCGAGAACCAAGCGGGGCTCGTCTCGTTCGTCGAACGCGTGAGGGCGGAGTATCCCCGCGAGAGCGGTAAGACCATATGGTGCTTCACGGGCGACACATGGGACCGCGAACTGGTTGCCGGCGGATGCCATCGCACCGAGTATACCGACCGTCTGCTCGCATGCGTGGACGTGTTGGTGGACGGGCCGTTCATCCAGGATCTGCACGACATCACGCTTCGATTCCATGGTTCATCCAACCAGCGGCTCATCGATATGCCGGCGACGTTGAGGGCGCTCGCCGCAGGGGCGTCTCCCGAGGACGCCGTGGTCCTTTGGCAGGATAAAGAGGTCTATACCACGCATACGATGTAGCGGTGCGCAAGGCGGCCCGCGCATTTCGGTTGGTCGGGTCGCCGTGTGCCAAGGGGTGCCGCGACAGAAGCGGGACGATGGCGGCGTGCTTCTCGTGTGGTCCGCGGGGCTTTCGCCGGCTACGTGGTACCATAGCGGAAAACTGTTGCATAGCGAGCGCACATGTGCGCGTCGAGGAGCGAGATACCATGGTTGACCAGCAAAAAGTCGAAGAGGCCGTGCGCCTGCTGCTCGAGGGTATCGGAGAGGATCCCACCCGCGAGGGCTTGGTCGAGACGCCGGCGCGCGTGGCGCGCATGTACGCCGAGCAGCTCGCCGCGGGGATGGAGGACGATGCGGGCGAGCACCTCTCCAAGACCTTCACCGTTGGTAGCGACGACCTCGTCATCGAGCGCGACATCACCTTCTACTCGCTGTGCGAGCACCATATGCTGCCGTTCTATGGCAAGGCGGCCATCGGTTATATCCCGAACGGTCGCGTGGCGGGCCTGTCGAAGCTCGCGCGCACGGTCGAGACCTTCGCGCGCCGGCTGCAGCTGCAGGAGCAGCTCACCGCCCAGATCGCCGACGCGCTCATGGAGTACCTCATGCCGCAGGGCGCCATCGTGCTGCTCGAGGCCGAGCATATGTGCATGACCATGCGCGGCGTGCAGAAGCCGGGCACCAAGACCGTGACGCTGGCGCGCCGCGGCGTGTTCGAGACCGACCCCGCACTCGAGCAGCGGTTCTTCAACATGCTCGACCGCGGTTAGCCATGGGGTTCCCATCGGGGTCGTCGTCGCGGGTCGATGCGGTCTGGCGCCATCCCGTCTATCGTCGGCTGCTCGCTTCGCTTCAGAGGGCCGAGGCGGCGCGTGAATTCTGCCGGCACGACCTGCAGCATGTTCTCGATGTGGCGCGCGTGTGCTGGATCATGTTGCTGGAGGACGGGGAGGCGCGCGAGCTCGGTATATCGCGCGACGTGGTGTACGCCGCCGCCCTTCTCCACGACATCGGCCGAGCGGTCGAGTATGAAACGGGCGAGTCTCACGATGTTGCCGGCACGCGGATTGCAGCCGAGATTTTGGGTACGGTAGAACCTGACAGTCGATTCTCGCCGGACGAGTGCTCGCAGATCCTGACGGCTATTGCGTGCCATCGCACCCATACCGGCTCGACGGGTGCCGCGGTCGATCTTTCCGGGGCACCTGCTGATGCGCGAGCACGGGCGTTGGCAGCATCGTTGCGCCGTGCCGATAAAGCCGTGCGCGCGTGTTTCGCGTGTCCCGCCCGCCCGCGGTGCAACTGGCCCGACGAGAAGAAGAATCTCGCGATTAGATGGTAGGGAAGCGGTTTGTATGAGTGAGAAGAAGCTGTGCGAGAACATCGATGACGACCGCGGCGTGCTGGCGTGCCGCGATGGTTCGGGCCTGCCGGTCCGCGCCGGAGCGATCACGCATGTGACCGCCGACGAGGTCGCCCTCGCCGACAAGGTGTTCGTAGACGGGCTCGAGGTGTTCGCCAACCACGGCGTGTACGAGGAGGAGAACAAGCTCGGCCAGAAGTTCGTGGTCTCCGCGACGCTCTACTGCGATACGCGCCGGGCGGGCCAGTCGGACGACCTCGAGGCGTCGATCGATTACGGCGCGGTGTGCCATGATATCGATGCGTTCCTACGCGAGCATACGTTCAAGCTGGTCGAGCGCATGGCCGAGACGCTGGCGGCGTACCTCATCGATCGCTACCCGCTGCTGCTGGGCGTGCGCCTGAGGATCGAGAAGCCGTGGGCTCCCGTGGGCTTGCCGCTGCGCTCCGTCGGCGTCGAGATCGAGCGTCTGCGCTAGCTTGTCCATCGCGATAGGGCGGGACGGCCCCTTCTCAGAGGCATCCCGCTCGTTCACGCGCCTGCAGCCCGACTGCTACGGTTGGGTCGCGGGCGCTTTTTTGAGCGCGGCTGCCAGCTCTCGATTGCGCGGGCAGTAGATGTCGAGCAGCATGTGGAAGCGCTGGCCGTGGTTCGGCTCCATAAGATGGACGAGCTCATGGGCCACAACGAATTCGAGGCATGCGGGCGGATAGGCTGCGAGGCGCGCGTTGATGCGGATGGCGCCCGAAGCAGGGGTGCACGATCCCCAACGCGTCTTCATGCGGCGTATGGACCAGCGGCTCGCGTGTACGCCCATGGTTGATTCGAGTTTCTCGACCGCCTGCGGCAGGACTCGCTCGACCTCGCGGGCATGGAGGGCTGCCACCTCGTCCGCATCGGACGCGATCGCGGGGGAGAGCGGCTCGCCCCAGAGGTGGGTTCGCTCCCAGGCGTCCCGCGCCGTCTCGCCGGGTACGGTCTCCCTGCCGCCCACGACTGCCGCCTGGCGGTCGACGTGCCGTGCGATCCATGGCTCCTTGCGCGCCGCGAATGCTCGGGCTGTCGCCATGCTCGCGTGCAGGGGGATGCTCAGGACGACGGTTCCGTCGGCGCGAACGCGCAGGTTGAGGTTTTTGACCCGCTTGCGCCGGACCTCGACGGGGATGCCGGCGGCGGGCGTCGTTATGATGGTCTCCCCGGGTGCGTCCACGGGCATCCTCCTTTCGTATCCCCTGAAAGCTCGCGATGCATGGCCGGCGTCCCTCGCCGATGCCTGCGATTCTGCGGCCATGGCGGCTCGCGCGTCCCGCTGTCCGCATCGCGATGCATGCCGTGTTTCCGTGCCGTGCCGCGTGCATGGCGCCGCTCGCGGCCAAATTCGACTTCACGGGTTCGCCGTGCTCAGGAAACGGTACCATAAGCCAGACTGTTTCCCTACCGAAAGGACTGCCTATGAGTCACCACGAGCGTGAAGTCATCGGCGTCGACGACCGGGTCTCGCCCGCTCGCGCCATTCCGCTGGGTATCCAGCACATGATGAGCATGTTCGGCTCCACGGTGCTCGTTCCCGTGCTCACGGGTCTCGATCCCAACGTCGCCATCATGTGCTCGGGTATCGGCACCATCTGCTATCTGCTGGTCACCGGCAACAAGATTCCGAGCTACCTGGGTAGCTCGTTCGCCTTCATCAGCCCCATCATCGCCGTGGGTGCCACGCGCGGCCTCGACGCGGCGATGTCCGGCGTGATCGTGGCGGGCCTCGTCTTCCTCGCGGTCGCGGGCATCATCAAGCTGGTGGGAACCGGCTGGCTCGACCGCTTGCTGCCGCCCGTGCTGGTCGCGTCCGTGATGGTCGTCATCGGCGTGGGCCTGTCCGCCACGGCGGCGAACATGGCTTTCATGGGCGCGGACGCCGCCGGCGCCTCGGTGTTCGACGCACAGGGAGCGGTCGTCGCGGCGATCACGCTGTTCGCCGCGGTGCTGTTCTCGGGCCGCGGCGGCATCGTGGGCACCGTGCCCGTGCTGCTCGCCATCATCGTGGGCTACCTGGTTTCCGTGGCGCTCGGCATGGTCGATTTCGCCCCGGTCGCCGAGGCGGCGTGGGTCGGCCTGCCCAACGTGAGCCTGCCTACGTTCGACATGGGCGCCATCGCGCTCGTGGCGCCCGTGGCCGTCGTCGTGGTGATCGAGCACATCGGCCACCTGCTGGCGGTGGGCGAGATCGTGGACCGCGATTATCGGCCTATGCTGCCGCGCTCGCTTGCGGGCGACGGCCTGTCCTGCGTCATCTCCGGCTTCCTCGGCGGTCCTCCCACGACGACCTATGCCGAGAACATCGGCGTGATGAGCGTGACGCGCGTGTACTCCACGCAGATCTTCTGGTATGCGGGCGGCTTCGCGCTCGTGGTGGGCGGCTTCTGCCCTAAGCTGGCGGCGCTCATCAACTCCATCCCCAGCCCGGTCATGGGCGGCGTCTGCCTGCTGCTGTTCGGCCTCATCGCCTCGAACGGCTTGCGCATGCTCGTGTCCAACCGCGTGGACTTCGACGTGAACCGCAACCTGATGATCGCGTCGGTCGTCATCATCCTCGGTGTGGGCATGGAGTGCTCCGGCATCGCCATCCCGCTGGGCGACTACACCCTGCCCGGCATGGCGACCTCCACGCTCGTGGGCATCATCTTGAACCTGGTGCTCCCGCAGGAGAAATCTTCCGAGTCGGCTGCGTAGGCATAAGCCTTGCCAGCCTCGGGTATAGTGGTTCAACGTGCCGGCGGGGAGGTTCGACCTCGCCCCGGCCGGCTGGCAAGCTCTTTCGCCTTCACCCGGGCGGAGAGCACGACGATAGAAAGAGGATGCACATGTCCAACCAGGGTAAGACGGTCAAGGCCCACTACCGCGGCACGCTCGACGACGGCACCCAGTTCGATTCCAGCTACGATCGCGGCGAGCCCATCGAGTTCGTCGCTGGCGCAGGCCAGATGATCAAGGGCTTCGACGCCGCCGTGCTCGATATGGAGGTGGGCGAGAAGAAGTCCGTCCACATTCCCGCGGCCGAGGCCTACGGCGAGCGCTCCGAGGACATGATCCTCTTCTTCCCGGCTGCCGAGGTGCCCGATTTCGACAAGGTCCAGGTGGGCATGAAGCTCTTCCTGCAGGGCCCGGGCGGCATGCCCGTCCCCGTCACGGTCGTCGAGGTCACGCCCGAGGGCGTCAAGCTCGACGCCAACCACGAGCTCGCCGGCTGCGACCTCAACTTCGATATCGAGCTCGTCGAGGTGCTCGACTAGCGCGAGCGCGCCAACGCAAGCAGGCAGCCCCCGGGTGCAGCGCATCGATCGCGCCGTGCCCGGGGGTTCGCTGTTTGGAGCCGTTCGGCTTCGGATGCCTCTCCGCGCGGCTTCGGTATAATGTGCTCTCTTTGCAGTAGCAGTTGCGTTTCTCGTGTCTTCCGTTACAGTAAGCTGAGGCTAACTACGGAAGAAGGGGTGCGCGATGGCGCTTCGCGAATCGGGAGAAGATTATCTGGAAGCGGTGCTGGTGATCGGACGCGATCGGAGCGTGGTGCGCTCGGTTGATATCGCGAGTTTCTCGGGGTGACCAAGGCAAGCGTATCCAAGGCGGTGTCGGCGCTGCAGGAGCGCGGGTACGTGACGGTTGTGAAGCGCGATGTGCAGCTCACCGCCAAGGGCCTCTATCGAGCCGAGCGCGTGCTCGGGCAGCACACGTTCTTCCGCGACCTGTTGACGGCCGCGGGCGTGGCGCCCGAGCTCGCCGCCGAGGAGGCGTGCCATATGGAGCACTGCCTCTCGGATGACTCCTTCGCTCGCCTCAAGGCGTTCGTTCAGCGGTAGACGCGTTCGGCTTGCTGCTGCGGCAGCTGAGGCGTGCGAGCTAGACGCGCATCGCGCGCATGGCGTTGAGGATCGCGATGACCGTGACGCCCACGTCGCCGAACACCGCGAGCCACATGTTGGCGAAGCCGAACGCGGCGAGCACGAGGATGAGAACCTTGACGCCGATGGCGAACACGATGTTCTGGCGCACGATGCCCATGGTCTTGCGGGCGACCCGGATCGCCAGAGCGATCTTGCTCGGCTTATCGTCCATGAGGACGATATCGGCCGCCTCGATCGCCGCATCGGAGCCCATTGCGCCCATGGCGATGCCGACGTCGGCGCGGGTGAGGACGGGGGCGTCGTTGATGCCGTCGCCCACGAACGCGAGGTTCTTGCGTTCGGTGTCCATGATCTGCTCGACGCGCTCCACCTTGTCCCCGGGGAGCAGCTGCGCGTGGTATTCGTCCAGGCCCAGCTGGTCGGCGACGGCGCGGGCTACCTCCTCGCGGTCGCCCGTGAGCATGATGCAGCGCTCGACGCCGGCGGCATGCAGGTCGCGGATGGCGTCGGCGGCGTCCTCCTTCACCACGTCGGCGATGACGATGTGGCCGATGTAGCGGCCGTCGACGGAGACGTGCAGGATGGTGCCCGTGAGCTCGCAGTCATGCCAGCTGGAGCCATGCTCGGCCATGAGCTTGTCGTTGCCGACCATCACCACGTGCTCGTCGACCTTGGCGGAGACGCCGCGGCCGGATTCCTCGGTTGCCTCGTCGATGCGCGCCTGGTCGATCTTGCCGCTGTAAGCCGCCTTGACCGAGATGGCGATGGGGTGATCGGAGAACGCCTCGGCGTGCGCGGCGAGATCGAGCAGGTAGTCGGGGTCGATGGACTCCTCGGGATGGATTGCCGCCACCTTGAAGGTACCCGACGTGAGGGTGCCCGTCTTGTCGAACACCACGGTGTCCACGTGCGAGAGCGCCTCGAGGTAGTTGGAGCCCTTCACCAGGATGCCGAGTTTGCTGGCGCCGCCGATGCCGCCGAAGAAGGAGAGCGGGACGCTGATGACCAGCGCGCAGGGGCAGCTCACAACCAGGAAGGTGAGGCCGCGCAAGATCCAGTCGGACCATGGACCCATGCCCAGGACGGGCGGGATGACGGCGATTGCGATGGCTGCGAAGGTGACGATGGGCGTGTAGACGCGGGCGAAGCGGGTGATGAAGTTCTCCGTCTTCGCCTTCTTCTCGCTGGCGTTCTCGACGAGCTCCAAGATGCGGCTGACCGTCGAGGTGCCGAAGGGTTTGGAGGTGCGGACGCGCAGGAGGCCGGTCATGTTGATGCAGCCGGAAATGACGTCGGCGCCTGCCTGGACGTGCCGCGGCATGGACTCGCCGGTGAGCGCGGCGGTGTCGAGCTGCGACGAACCCTCGATCACGGTGCCGTCGATGGGAACGCGCTCGCCGGACTTGACGACGATGACGTCGCCCACGGCCACCTCGTCGGGGTCGACCTGGACGAGCGCGCCGCCGCGCTCGATGTTGGCGTAGTCCGGCGAGATGTCCATCATGGCGGCGATGGACTTGCGGCTCTTGCCCACGGCATAGCTTTGGAAGAGCTCGCCTACCTGGTAGAACAGCATGACGGCAGCGCCTTCGGCCATATGCGGCTCGGTGTCGGGGAAGAAGATCATCGCGAACGCGCCGATCGTGGCGACCGCCATGAGGAAGCTCTCGTCGAAGGCTTCGCCGCGACGGATGTTGCGCCAGGCCTTGGCGAGCACGTCGTGGCCGGCGATCGCGTAGGGGATGAGGTAGAGCGCGAAGCTCGCGTAGAGCGCGCCGGGCTCGCCGAAGAGGGCGGCGAGGACGCCGAACTCGTCGAGCGCCATGACAACGAAGAAGATCGCAAGCGCGACGAGGATGCGCTTCAACCACTTCTTTTGCTTCTTATTCATTGGGATAACCACTCCAATCGGCGATGCCGCCGGCATAGGGGGTAGAGGTGCGACTATGTGTCCGGTGCCGTTTCGAACGGGATGAGGTGTACCGGGCGGGACGTGCTCGCTGCGTTTTTCGAGCAAGGTGAAGCGGTGCAGAGGGGGCGTCCCGCCCGGTCGAGAGGCCGGACTGCGCTCTAGCGCAGGATCTCGCAATCGGGCTCGATATCGGCGGTGAGCTTGACCACGGCGTCGAGAACGGCGTCGAAGTTCTCGTCGGCAGCCTCGAGGGTGAGCTTCTGGGTGAGGAAGTTGACCTTGGCGTCCTGCACGCCGTCGAGCTTCTTGATGGCGTCCTCGAGTTTGCCGGCGCACACGGCGCAGTCGATCTCATCGAGCTTGAATACCTTACGCATGTTGGTTCCTTCCTTGCCGCCTCGAGACTTGCCTTAAATCGAGCGCCTCAAATTGGGCGCCTCAAATTGGGGACAGGCACTTTTTTGAGACCCTCGCCTCCTCAATTTAGGGACAGGCACTTTTTTGAGGTCGGCGTAATTGATGACGATGGTTGGATGCTTGCAAAACTGCTTGCCGCAAAGCGGCTGATAACTCGATCTGACGCCTGTTTCATATCGAGGTTCGGCTGGGTTACTCGCAGATATGGGTGAGGCCCTGGTCCAAGATGGTGAGGACGTGGTCGTCCGCGAGCGAGTAGTGGATGTTGCGGCCGTCCCGTCGAAATTTGACCAGGTGCGCCTGTTTGAGAATGCGCAGCTGATGGGAAACGGCGGACTGCGAGACGCCGAGCTTGTCGGCGATCTCGTTGACGCTCAGCTCGGCGTTCATGAGCGCATACAGGATTTTGATGCGCGTGGTGTCGCTGAATACTTTGAAGAGGTCGGCTAGATTGTAGAGGAGCTCTTCTTCAGGCATGGCATCGCTGCCGATTGCTGAAGCGGTGTGCAGGTCGGGACCTTCTGTTGCTTCCTTGTTCATGTAACCTCCTCTCATATGAACACATGCTCATATAACCGATAACTCTAGTATATGAATGTATGCTCATATGTCAAGATGATTTTGAGTTGCCGCTTATTTATATGGGGCTGTTTCGCGCTGGCCGTCCTTGCGCGGGCCGGGTTCGCGCGGGTCGTCCTTGCGCGGGCTGGGTTCGCGCGAGGGCGGTCCGCGCGAAATGGCCCGTGTAAAGCGCTTGTGAACGAGGCAGCCTCATTCGGCGGGCCATGGAATTAAAGATGGGGCGCGTTTTTCGTATCGTTTTCAGGATAAGTGAAGTATAGGCGGCGACGCAGCCGAAAAAGCGCAGGTAAAATAATGGTGCAAGTCTAGTATACAAAGGAGCCGCCGACTTCTGTACGAAAAACGCGCTCCACGTGCGGGCTATGTGCTGTTCGAGCTGTACGGCCAGGGTTTAAAGAGCATTTTGTGCATGTGCTCGGCGCGCTCTTTGGTTCTCGGCGCAGCGGGCCTGATCGCGATGCCCAGTATGCCGGCGAGGTGTTCCGCGAGCTGTTCAAATCGACGCTCATCCGAAATCTGCTTATAGGTGATTCGCACCACCTTGTAGCCCATTTGCTCAAGCGCCAGAGCTCGGTCGTCATCCGCCTGCGCGGCCGCGCACGAACCGTGTGCGACGGCACCCTGGCATTCCAGAACGACCGCGCCGCGCACTTCGTTTTCCGGCCAGACGATATCGCCAAAGAGATGGCTTTTCCCGCAAGTTGCCTGCGCGCGCTCGTCCAGGTCGATCCGGCAATTGTTGGTAAAGCCTCCCAGCCCTGCTCCGCCCAACGTTCTGGGGGCTCCGAGAAGCATCGACGCCTTCGCCTCGAATGGCGATGCAACGCTTCCCGTGACATAGCGCATGGCGCGTCGAAGCTTGCGAATGCCACGCATTCCCGGGCTCGATTCGATGAGCTCTTCGATGGCGCTGAGCTTCAGCAAGGCGGGTCGGCTCCAAAGATCGCCTGGTTTCATCGACGCAGCCCCGACTCTTTTCCAGTCATCAAGGTCTGAAAGCCGTTCGTCATCGACCATGGGCGCGATGATTTTGGTGGGGGAGAACAGGGCAAATGATCCCGTGAACTCATAGATGAGCATTGCCAGTTCGATGGGGTCGAGATGGTAGCCGAGCATGAGCAATGTAAGCAAGGGAGATGTGACCGAAAAATCGAACTGCGTATCGACGATGCTTCCGTCGGGCAGCTGTCCCGTTCTGAAATGTTGGAAAACAAGGGTTGAGGTCAAGCGGTCGTTATTCAGGCTGAGGGCATGGATGGGTATGTCGAACAGCTGCGTCGCGACCGGATCATCGCGAAGAAGGGTGCGTCCGTAGGGAGTTTCGAAATCGCAGATGGTGGGCAGGGCATGAAAAAGCCGGGGCGGTGTACGATAGTACCTGAGGGCCGTTATGTCGCATACGATCTTCTCCATGGGTGACACCGTATCGAGTGCATCCCCGTTGGACGGCAGGATTTGGGCCACATCATCAAATATCTATAACAACGTATACTAATATATATAAATATCGTAATTCTGTAAGATTGCTGTTAGATATTCGTAGTTGGCCTGATGTTGCCGACCTCCTGGAATGCCGGTGCAGCGATGGTGGGATGGAGGGGGAGCGCCGTCCGGGCGTTCGCGAGCTCTTTTATTCATCGCTCGAGTCGGCTGATTTTGCGTGGGGCGCGTTTTTCGTATGCATTTGGAAACTTGCGATATAGATCGCTGTTTCATCCATTAAAACCGCAGGTGGTAACTTGGGAATCGTGCGGTATACAAGGTGGGAATTCGAAACAATACGAAAAACGCGTCCCATATTTTTAGATGCCCGGTTTAAAGCTGAAATCGCGCCGTGAGTGCAAATCGTGCTATGAGCGAGAATCGCGCCTTGAGTTCGAATCGCGCTATGAACGAGAATCGCGCCTTGAGCACGAATCGCACCATGAACGAGAATCGCGTCGCGCGCACTAGCTGGCGGACGCGCTCCTTGCCCCCGCGCCACGCACCCAGACCTGGTCGTAGTTGCGTAGCATCATGATGGTAAGGACGATACCGAGCACGAGCGGCGTGGTCGCTTCGTCTGTAAGCTCGATTCCGTAGGCGACGCGGTTACGCGCCGGTCGAACGTGAATCGATGCGATCATCGCGCCGTGTCGCATAATCTCAAAGTCGTCGCCCATCAGATTGCCGTTCACGCTGATGCCCTCGCCATCGAAGCGGATCACATCCTTGTATACGCCGTCGATGCGTATTTCCCGGCGAAGCTGCACGCGGTCGAACCCGTTCATGCGCACCTGGTATACGGGGTGATGCAGCGCATGCTTCCTCGATATGGATCCGATGCGGCGTCCGGTATCGTCTACCAGGTAATATAGTCCGCGGCTGAAGAACGAGGCGACGCGCACGAGGCGGAAGGCGAGGGCTCCGGCTGCGGTTATATCGGTGTTTTCGAATTTGCCGTACACGCTGCTGCCGATAGCATGGAGGTCGAAGAGGTCCAGCTTCGGTTCGGGAGCGCCGGAGCCATCTGGGACCGTGGGGCCGGCGAGCAGGATATGGTGGCGGTCGCGCGCGATCGCCTGGGCCATGACCGCGTCGTCGCTTTTGACCATGTCGTCGACTGTTACGCCGAATAGCGCGCTCATGAGTACGAGGCTTTGTATATCGGGAGTCGTCGATCCGGTCTCCCAGTTGCACACCGTGTTTCGTGAGACCCAAATCGCCTCGGCAAGGTCGGCCTGCGACATGTTGAGTGCCTTGCGACCATGCTTGATTTGCTCGGACAGCATCATAGCCGTCTCCTTCCACCGAGAATCATCGAAGACGCTCCTGCACGTTCGTCGTTACCTATGAGTCTAGTGCGAGGCGGGCCGGGTGTCTGCACAATCTCTTGTGCATCGGGGTCGAACGGGGCGTGCCATCGGAAAGTCCGCGGGGTCGAAGGGGCTGTAGCAGCCGCGGGGCATCGGGGTCGAAGGGGGTTGTAACGGTCGCGGGGCATCGGGGTCGAAGGGGCGTCATGGATTGCAGAGCGCGCAGGGCTCGTACCCTTGGGCGAGCGCCTCGTTTCTCGTGAGGGTGACCTCGCGTTTGTTGCGGGGCTTGATACGCGCGATCGATTTGCAGCCGGGCACATGGAACTTGTGCGTATTGGTGTTGAGCACATATGAACGTGGCTCGGAGGCATCGGCGCCTTGCGCGCCATCGGATCCAGGCGATGCGCCGAAGCCCGGGTCGGCATCCAACCCATCCGACGGGGTGCTCGCAGCTGCCGAATCACCGGCAACGCCGCCGGCAGCGGAACCGGGGCCATTGGAGTCGCGCCAGCTGTTTCCGGTGGCGTAATCGATGGCCACGCCCGGTTGCACGTTGTAGCAGAACACGTTGAAGCGCACGGCCGCACCGTTGTCATCGAGGGACAACGCCTCCATATGAACGCCGCGCGCCACCAGCTCGGAGTCGACGAAGACCGGCTCGACGCGCATCAGCACGCGCCCACCGCGATCAACATGGTCGTCGACCCAGTTCTCGAAGGGCAGCATCCCCTCCGTATTGAGATAGCGCGTTCCGGTGATGAGGTTGCGTTCGTTGGCGTTCTCTCCCGTGAGCTGGTATCCGATGAGATGGCAGCGATTGTAAAGGTATTTGCCGTCGACCAGCTCATCGTAGCGAACGGTATGCCAGCCCGAAGGCTTGATCATGCCGATGCTCTCGCGCGGCTCGGTGGGTTGCGTGTCGCGGCTTACAACCGCCGTCGCGGCACCGCAGCGGCCGAGCGCGTCGAGCGGCGCGTACGACTCCGCGGCGGCGGGGGAGCTGCAAGCTGAGATCAGGGCGTCGGCTTCCTGAGCGGTGAGCGAGGGGTTGTTTCCGTTCAAGGCGACGTAGGGCTGGCCGTCGAAGGCGGGTATGCACGAGTAGTCGAACGTCGCGGCATCAACGGGCGCCGAGCTAGGTGCGGCATCGTCGCCGGGCGAACCGGGGTCGTTGCCCTGCTGTTCTTCGATCGCGTCGCGCCGGTCGCTCGCATGGGATTCGAGGGAGCCTTCGAGGACGTCCGAGGCGATGGGGCCGCATCCTATGCAGCCGAACAGCGCGAGGACGAGCGCCAGCGCGCCGGCTACAGCGATTCGGAGTCGTTTGACGTCCTGTTGCTTGATATGCGAAGGGGGATTCATGGCAGCCTAACGGAAGCGTTGGAAATCTGTAAGCCTATGGTAGCGCTTCGCCCCGACGAAGCCGAGGCTGCCGGCGGGGTAACGGTTCATAAGCTGCGTGCGCGCGTCATCAACTGCGATGTCAAGCGCGCGCCACAGGCCGGCTCGCTATGCGACGGCGCATCCCGTGCATCTCCTGTTACTTCGCTGAGCTGTGCGGCGGTGTTCGCTTGCGCTATCGTGCACCGTTCCGGTCGTGTTCGGGCAAGGGGATGTAGCGTTTCGCCGCGATAGGCGCGAGCACCAAGCCCACGATGGGCCAGAACAGGGTGCTTGCCAGCGAGTTCGGTTCATAGAGGGGAGACGAGCTCAGAAAAAAGTCCAAAAAGAGCCCGGCGGCCGCGGAAGGGATCGACACGATGCCGATGAGCGCGAGCGCCAGAAGGAAGCCGTCCGCGTGCGTCCAGGTCTCGCGGGTGCGTGAACCAGGCGTCGGGTGGGCGAAGAGGTTTTCCTTGATCGCCTTGTGGGCACGGTATACGAGCACATAGCCGTAGATGGCGATCGCGATGGCGCCGAGCATGAACGCCGGCATGAGCGCGAGCTGAGTCGGGGCGGCGTCGCCCATGGTGCCGAGGAAAAACACGTCGAAGTAGACGAGGAACATGACGAGCAAGAGGGCGAGCCCCATGCCGAGGGCGAGGAACGCGGCCTTTTTAAGCGCTTTACGCGATGCTTCGTCCAGGGCATTCCAGTAACGCTTGATGATGGTCATGTCGGCTTCCATTCACCACTATGAATAGTAAGCCAGATTCTATACCTGTTCATGTTTACATGTTGAGAATGGATGAGGAACGGTGCGCGCCCGTGAGGCGGAGCGCCCGTGAGGCGGGGCGCCCGTGAGGCGGGGCGCCCCGCACCTCGTTGCTGGTATCAGCATCTACTTGAGGAACATGTTCTTGCCGTTAAACTCCGCCTGGACGGTGCGCAGCATGAGGTCGGTGTCGTCGAGGCCCAGGTGCAGCTCGTCCTCGTCCGCCGCGAGCGTACCGCGGCGGCGCGCCCAGTTCTGCAGGCTCGCCGGCGCGCTCTCGCGCGGCAGCGTGCGAACCTCGCCGTCGACGGAGCGGCAGATGTGGCGCGAGTCGATCACGATGATCTTGCCCGCGCGGCGCGCTTCGGCGTAACCGGGAAGGTGCAGCATGAACCAACTGTCTTCGAACGCCGCGTTGTGCGCCATGATGGGGTACTTCTTCATGAGGCGGAGCAGCTCTTTCTGAAGCTTCGCGTCCTCGCGGAACGGCGTCTTGCCGTCGATGTCGGCCCACTGGATGTGGTGGATGTCCGCCAGCGGCACGCCCGTCTCGCGATAGAGGTCGGGGATGCCGCAGTAGAAGGTCTGCGGGTCGTGCGGCACGGCGTCGCTGGCGAGCTCCATGATCTCCCAGCCGACGTTGATGATGTAGCCGCGCTCCGGAGCGCGGCCGGTGGTCTCGATGTCGATGCCGAGCACCGTGCCCTTGATGGGCTTGCGCACGTAGGCGACGGAGTAGGCGTCGCGGTCGCCGCGGACCTCACGCGCGACGGCGCTGGCCGCGCGGCCCTGCATCTTGCCGATGGCGGCGCACAGGTCGGCGTCGGAGAGGTTGCGGGCGAGCAGCGGGCTGGAGAGGTTGCGCAGACGCGCCTCGCCGATCTGGTCGCACAGCTCGCGGTTGCGATCGGCCAGTTCGAGCACGATGCCGAAGTCGAAGCCGGGCTCCTCGTTGGCGCGCCATTCGTCGATGAGCGCCTTCATGGCCTCCTCGCCGCGCTGGCGCTCGGACTCCATGGCGTCGTAGTCGCCGTAGATGAACATGGGGATGAACGGCTGACGATAGTATTCGAGTGCCTGTTGAGCGTTCATGGCGGTACTCCTGTCGAGATGCCGACGCACCTGGACGCACGCGGGGCGTCGGGGCGCGGCCGGAATGTGGTCGGTGCTTGTCCGTCCAAGAGTATAGAGGGTCGCTACGACGCTGAAGTGTTTAGCATGTGAAACTTTTCGCGTCGCACGGCCGCAGCGGTATCGCGTCGCACGTCCGCAGCGGTATCGAGTCGCCCCCGCCGCCCGGGTATCGCGTCGCACGGCCGCAGCGGTATCGCGTCGGACCCCCCGCCGCAGCGGGATCGCGCAGGCACCGTTGCGGGCTTCGCACGGCCTCCGCCGCGCCGCCGCACGGCCCCTGCAGCGTCGCCTTTGGCCGCCCGCGGTGTTCGGCGGTACAATCTTCTCGTGGTTTTATTCATAGCCGAGGTGAAGGGACTGCACATGGCTAAGTTGGATGGAAAGGTCGCGCTCATCACGGGCGCCGCGGCGGGTTTGGGCGAGGGCATCGCCATGGCGTATGCCAAGTACGGCGCCAAGCTCATCATGGTCGACCTCTCGCCTGCGGTGGAGCAGACCGCGGCACGCCTTCGCGAGGAATACGGCTCGCAGATCATCACCGTTGTCGCCAACGTGGCGGACCGCGCGCAGATGGACGAGGCAGCCGCGAAGGGCGTCGAGGCGTTCGGCGAGATCAACGTGGCGTGCTGCAACGCGGGCGTGTGCCGCCTGGCTCCGTTCGAGGAGATGGACGACGAGACGCGCGACTTCCATATCGACGTCAACATCAAGGGCGTGTGGAACACCTGCAAGGCCGTGATCCCCTACATGCTCAAGCAGGGCGGCGGCAACATCGTGATCGCGTCCTCCGTCACGGGCGATATCGTGGCCGACGCCGGCGAGGCCGCCTACGCGATGACCAAGGCGGCGCTCGTGGGCCTCACCAAGTGCCTGGCGGTCGAATACGCCGACCGCAACATCCGCGTGAACTGCTCGCAGCTTGGCTACGCGCGCACGCCGATGGTGGAGAAGATGGCGCTCGAGTCCAATCCGAGCGACCCCGAGTCGGCCATCGCCGACATCGCTGCGGGCGTGCCCATGAAGCGCCTGGCGAACCCGATCGAGGTGGGCGAGCTCTTCGCGTTCCTGGGTAGCGACGAGTCGAGCTATCTCACCGGTTCCCAGATCGTCATCGACGGCGGCAGCACCCTGCCCGAGACGATGTCCATCGGCACCAACTAGCGTACCGCGTCATCCATGCGGGACTCGTTTGCGGCTGCATGCCGCAGGCAGACCCCGCCATCTCCATCGGTTGTCATGGTTGAAGGTTCTATGGTCGAGCCCGGACAGGGCGCTCGCGATGCATCGCGTTTTGCGAGCGTTTATTAATTTGTCTGAAGACTGAGTTACCCACGTGAAACTTTTGAGTATACTGAGTGATCCGTGTGCTGCGTGCTTGGTTTGGGGCGGGCGGGGTATGAACAGTCCGCTTGTCGCGATGCCGTCGCCGGGGTGCGCGCATCTTCATCGCCTTCCGCCGGGATGCCGCCGCGCTCATTGATATTCAGTCGAGGAGAGCCGTCTATGCATATGCTGCTGCATTTTATCGAGCATGCCCTGGAGGATACGCTGGGGCTGGTGCCGTTTCTGTTCATAACCTACCTGGCGCTCGAGGTGCTCGAGCATGCGGCGAGCAGCCGCTCCAACGCTATCGTGCGTCGTGCCGGCGCGGCGGGGCCCGTGGCGGGTGCGCTGCTGGGCGTGGTGCCGCAGTGCGGGTTCTCGGCTATGGCGGCGACGCTCTACGCCGGCCGCGTGGTCACGCTGGGCACGCTGGTGGCGGTGTTCCTTTCGACTTCCGACGAGATGCTGCCCATGCTGGTTGCCGAGCGTATCGATGCCGGCCTGCTCTTCAAGATCCTAGGCCTTAAGGTCCTCATCGCCCTCGTCACGGGCGTCGCCGCCGACCTGCTGATCCGCGCGCTGCGCCGCAACGCGCGCGTGCACGAGTTCCTGCACCGCACGGTGCTCTCCGTGCGCCGCGATGGCGTGCAGATCGACGTGGTCGAGCAGATGGCGGAGGGCGGCGAGGATGCCGAGCATATCTGCCGCCTGTGCGAGCAGGACCACTGCGGGTGCGGTTATGAGCACCATCACGGCCATGGGCACGATCACGGCGGCGACCACGGCCATGCGGGGCATGAGTGCGGGTATGATTACGGTGCCGGCCACGCTGTCGATCACGGTGCCGGCCACGCTGTCGATTACGGTGCCGGCCACGCTGTCGAGCACGCCCGCGGCAGCGCTGTCGAGCACGCTCACGGCTGCGCCCACGATCACGGTCACGAGCATGCACGGGGCGGCAAGCTGCGTCCCATCGTGATGAGCGCCCTGTCCCACACGGTGCAGGTTACCGTCTTCATCTTCCTGGTCACGTTCGCTTTGGTGGCGCTGCTCGAGACGGTGGGCGAGGGCGCGCTGGCGAGTTTCCTTTCTGGCAACCGATTCCTCGCGGTGTTCGCCTCGGCGCTGGTGGGCCTGGTGCCCAACTGCGCGGCGAGCGTGGTGATCACGCAGCTCTACCTGGAGGGCGTCTTGGGCTTCGCACCGCTCATGGCGGGCCTGCTGACCTCCGCCGGCGTGGGCTACCTCGTACTGTTCCGCACCAACCGCCATCCGCGCGAGAACGCGGTGATCGTGGTCGCGCTCTTCTTGGTCTCGTGCTTCTGGGGTTTGGTCCTGGGGCTTTTCTAGGCCGATTTCGTGTACGATTTCACCAGACGACGTATACATGAGAGGGGACGGCTATGAAACGCTCCGACGATCGCGGCGGTTCGCGCAAAGCAGGCTTTTCCGTTGTTGAGGGAGGGCGCAGCGCTGCGCAGCCGGGGACTTCGCAGCCAAACGGGGCGCAGGCGGGCTCCGATCTGTCGCTTCAGCTGTATCTTGACGACTTCATGCTCATGGTTTTGGGACTTCTCACCTGTCGTTCTACGGCGGAAGGCGAGCCTTCTGCCATGGTTCCTATCGATCCAACCGCTCTCGACAAGAGCATCGGCCGATTGATCGAACGTGGGTCGGCGGGATTCGATCCGCGAACCCAGCACCTGCATCTTACCGAACAGGGGCGCAGCGACGCGGCCTTTCATCTGAAGGCGTATCGCGGGTTCGAGTCGTTGCTTGAACAGGCTACGGAGCTCGGCATGATGCCGGATGGACCTTCGTCGGCTGCGCGCGCACCGGTGCGTGCGTTTCGATTCCGTATCGACTTGGACCTTGACGGGCTCCATCCCTGCTGGCGCGAGATCATCGTGCCCGCAACCATGTCGTTCGACGTGTTTCATATGGCTATCCAGTCGGCGTTCCTGTTCGCCGGTTACCATCTGTACGATTTCGAGCTGCGCACGCATGGCGAGATGGTACGCATCGCCGAGCAGGAGAACTTAATAGAAAACGATTTCTTCCGCGAGCGTCCGTCTCGGCGTAATTTCGATGCATGCCAGATGTTCCTCGACGATGTTTTTCCGAAGACCCGTTCGGCGCGCTATTCCTATGACTACGGCGATGGCTGGGAGTTGAAGATAAAGCTCGTTGAAACGCTGGACGCCTATGACGGTCCGTGGCCGTACTGCACGAAGGGCGCCGGTGACGCCCCGCCAGAGGATGTGGGCGGTATAGGCGGGTTCGAGAGGTTCTTGCGCGCGATTGCCGATGAAGGCGATCCGGAGCATGAGTTCTTGTCCGCATGGGGCGAGTCGCAGCTGTGGGAGCCATTCAGCTTGGAAGCGGTCAACCGCCGCATCGCCATCTGGCCGACTGCCGAGTTCGAGCGCCTTTGGAACGAGGCGCACAAGTGGTGAAGACGTCGCCTGCTGCTGGGTGCGCGCGGCGGCAAGGGCGCGGACTGCGGCTGATCGCGGTGCCGGCGTTGGTATGAGCGCAGAGCGGTGTCGGCGCGGGCAAGGGCTCGGAGTGGTGTTGCTTATTTCAGAAGCGCATCGCGCAGCAGGCGCTCGAGGTTGCGGCGGAAGCGCTCCCGGTCGTCCTCGGTGAACGCGGCGGGACCCTGGGTGCGACCGCCCGCACGGCGCACCTTTTTCTCTTCATGCCGAATGAACAGCTGCATATCGATGGTGGCCTTGCTGTACACGTGCCCGCGCACACCGATCGCGGCAGCGCCGCGCCCCAGCACCATGCTGGCGAGGCCGATGTCCTGCGTGACCACCACGTCGCCTGGTTGCAGGCGCTCGATGATGGCGAAGTCCGCGCTGTCGGCGCCGCATGAGACGTCGAGCGTCTCGGCCCAAAAGCCGGGGTGCGTGGCGTCGCGCCCGCGGGCGTGCTCGGCGTCGCGCGGGTCGTCGCGGCGTATGCGCCGGGCGAGGTTCTGCGTCGAGTTGCCGGCTATGAGCACGGGGATGCGTGCCGAGCGCGCACAGGCGAGGGCCCCGCGCGTGACCGGGCACGCGTCGGCGTCGATGATGAGGGTGGGCATGGGGATCTCCTTATGAGGTTGCATCTATATAGGCTTGCGCAGTTCAAGGGGCTTCCGGAGGGCTCTTATCATGAACGTGCGCACGTCCCGCTCGTGTCTACATCCAGCGGCCCTTCCGCGTCGTTGCGGTAGCCGGCGAGCTTGCTCGTGCAATGGGGGCAGCGCGTGGCCGCCTCGTCGATCTGCTGGCGGCAGAAGGGGCAGACGCGCGGTACGGGCGCGGCCTCCTCTGTCGCGCCCTTGGCGAGTCCCGCCTTGGGCGCTGCGGCCTCCTTGATCTCGTTGAGCTTGTTGAGGGCTTTCACGATGGCGAACACGGCGGCGGCGGTGATGAGGAAGTTGATGATAGCGCTGATGAAGGCGCTGAAGTTCACGACGTTTCCGTTGAGGTCGAGCGCGAGGCCGGGGACCTCGGTGCCGCCGCCCGTGACGAACGAGATGAGCGGCTGGATAACGTCGCCCACGAGCGAGTTGACCACGGCGGTGAACCCTCCGCCGATGATGACACCGACGGCCAGGTCCATCACGTTGCCGCGGTTGATGAACTCCTGGAATTCCTTGGCGATGTTCCTGAATGCCATTTGGGGCTCCTTTCGTGTGGCGTGCGGTCATGCGGCGGTATTAGTTGTCTCGGTAAGACCACTATAGGCAAGTTCGGGTGGGTTGAGGACGTGTATCGGCTTGCTGTGCGGCCGTCCTGATCGCCGGAAGCGTAGGGGCGTCTCTGGTTGCCTGGGTGTTCTATCGCCGATACAATCGGGGTTGCAAATTCATATCACGAGGAGTCGTCTATGCTGAACCCCGAAGAGAATTTCGGGGGGGGGGTCGTTCAATGCGGCTCTTCCCTTGAGAAGGTAGACCTGCGCACGGCGGATATCGCCGCCGAGAACGCCGCCAAGCTGGCGGGGCTGTTCCCGGATATCGTGACCGAGGTGCTGGACGAGGACGGCAACGTCCGCCACAGCATCGACGTCGAGGCGCTCAAGGCCCACGTGGGCGATATCGCCGAGGACAAGCGCGAGCGCTATCAGTTCACCTGGCCCGGCAAGCAGAAGGCCCGCGCCGAGGCGATTCGCCCCATCGACAAGACTATGCGCCCCTGCGTGGATGAGAGTGTGAATTGGGATACGACGGAGAACCTCTACATCGAGGGTGACAACCTCGACGCCCTGAAGATCCTGCGTGAGACCTACGCCGGCAAGATCAAGATGATCTACATCGATCCGCCCTACAACACGGGGCATGACTTCGTGTACAACGACACCTTTGCCCGTACCGCCGAGGAGGAGCGCGCCGAGAGCGGCGCCTTCGACGAGGAGGGTAACGTCCTCGATGCTGCTTACAAGGTGAATAACGAGTCCAACGGCAAGTTCCACTCCGACTGGTGCTCGATGATGTACCCCCGGCTTGTGCTAGCGAGGGATTTGCTGAGCGAGGATGGAATAATTTTTGTTTCCATTGATGAGATTGAGTATGTTGACCTGGTTAAAATATGCGACGATATTTTCTGATTGCCTCATCACATAGGAACCTTCCAATGGAAGAGGCGGCAGAATCCTGACAGCAGAAATACGAATAGGCTATCGTCAGATAACGAGTATATTGCCGTCTATGGTCGTTCTTTTGAGGCAACTTTGAATGGCGTGGCAATTGATGAGTCGAAATACAAAAATCCAGACGATGATCCACGTGGTCCGTGGGCGAGTATCGATTTATCGGGATTGGCGAACGCGTCACAGAGGCCGAATTTGCATTTCGATATCGTGAACCCTTCTACTGGCGTAGTGTATCCCCCGAATCCCAAACGAGGATGGTCCAAGAGCCGGGAAACAATTTCTCGCATGATTGAGGAAGATAGGATTCTCTGGCCCTCTTCGCCAAACGGACGACCTCGTGAAAAGAAATTCATATCGGATTTGGCGTCTTTGAGGACATCGGCTTCCACGTGGTTAGATTCTAAATCTGTTGGCTTTACCACAAATGGGACTCGTGAACTTTCGTCTATTTTCGAAGGAAAGTTATTTGATTTTCCCAAGCCCGTGGAACTGCTCTTGTTTCTGGTCGGTCAGGCATCTGATAGTGATTCTGTCGTTCTCGACTTCTTCTCCGGCTCGGCCACGACTGCCCACGCCGTGATGCAGCTCAATGCCGAGGACGGCGGGAACCGCAAGTTCATCATGGTGCAGCTGCCTGAGGTGTGCGACGAGAAGTCCGAGGCCGCCAAAGCTGGCTACAAAAACATCTGCGAGATCGGAAAAGAGCGCATTCGCCGCGCGGGTGCGAAGATCGTGGCAGAGGTAGAGGAATCCAACGCTCAACTCAAGCTCGGCGAGGAGCCCAAACGCGTGCCTGACATCGGTTTCCGCGTGCTCAAGATTGACTCGTCCAACTTCGAGGACGTCTCGCGCACGCCCGACACGCTGTTCCAGGACGCGCTTTTCAGCCTGGCGGACAACATCAAGCCCGGTCGCACGCCGGAGGACATCCTCTTCCAGCTGTTCCCCAAGCTGGAGATCCCCTATACCGCGCGCATCGACACGTTCGACATCTGCGGCAAGACCGTCTACTCCGTGGACGACGACACGCTGGTTGCTTGCTTCGACCGCGAGGTGCCCGAGGACGTTGTTCGTGCTATGGCGCAGCGCGAGCCCGCGTGGGCGGTTCTGCGGGACGCGTCCTTCACGGGCGACGATGCGCTGGCCAACTTCGAGGAGATCTTCAAGACGTTAAGCCCCGAGACCAAGACCCGGGTGGTGTAGGGCATGCGTCTACGGGAACGGGTATTCCTTGAGGGTCCCGGGGTCCTCTCCGCGGAATCGAAGTGCGAATACGAGGATGGTCTGCTCGGTGTCGTTGATCCAGTACAGAAGCCGGAAGGAGCGGACGTTCGCGCCATGCACCTCCTGGCCAATGGCCTTGCTCGCCTCTTCATCCACCATGTATGCACGGGGAAACTCGGCGATGGTCGAGAATTTGGATGCGAGGTCGTCGTACAGCGCGGCGGCGGATTGCGGCAGGCCGAGCATCTCTTCGATATGGGTTGTGATGCTATCGAGGCGTTTCTCGAAGGTAGGGGTGATGCGGATGCTATAGGCCATGCTTCTCCCTTAACTCCGCAAGCGCCTCGAACGCATCGCGGCTCTTGCCTGCGCGATATTCCGCCATGCTCGTCCGGAAATCATCGGCGATGTCGTCGAGCTCTTGCTGACGCCTCAGCTCCCGCTCGAGCGCACGCTGCATGAGTCGGTCATAGCGGGCGAACACCTCCGTGCTCATGATGACCATGTCCCCGTATCCGTTTTTGGTGATGTGGATGGGTTCGTCGAGCTCGTGGCATTTTGCCGAGATAGCAGCGCCGTCTTTGAGCTCCTTGATAGGCGCAATGACCATGTAAGGCTCCTCTCCATGGGATGATAATCCCATTTTAACACTGCTTATGAAGACCGATTGGTGTAGGTTATGGAATTCAAGTTTACCGTCCTCGATTACCAGACGCGTGCGGCCGATGCCGTGGTGAAGGTCTTCGACGGCCAGCCAAAGATCGAGGTGCAGTCCTATCTGCGTGACGTGGGCACGGGCTCCGTCGACAAGCGTGGCCAGGGAACGCTCGGCATCATCGATTCCGCCGATGGCGCTGTGACCGACGACGGCTCGGGTTTCCGCAACGCCCCGCTGCGCCTGTCCGGCTCCGATCTGCTCGAAAACGTAAAGAAGTCCCAGCGCAAGAACGGCGTTCCCGTCTCCGCAGGGCTGCACCACGACCTGGGCGCCGTGGAGCTCGATGTGGAGATGGAGACGGGCACCGGCAAGACCTACGTCTACACCGAGACCATGTTCGAGCTCAACGCGCGCTACGGCTGGTCCAAGTTCATCATCGTGGTGCCGAGCGTCGCCATCCGCGAGGGCGTTGCCAAGTCGCTCCAGATCACGGCCAAGCACTTCCACGAGCGCTACGGCAAGCAGCTGTGGGCCTTCGTGTATAACTCGAGTCGCTTAAACGAGATCGATTCTTTCGCCAGCCGTGCAGACATCTCCGTCATGGTCATCAACATGCAGGCGTTCAACGCCTTCGACGCGTCCAAGAACAAGGAGGGCCGCGGCGGCGACAAGACGGCGCGCATCATGTTCTCCGAGCGCGACGACTTCGGCAGCCGACGTCCCATCGACGTGCTCTCCGCCACCAACCCCATCCTCATCATCGACGAGCCGCAGAAGATGGGTAAGAAGACGGGTGCCACGCGCAAGGCCATGCAGCAGTTCAACCCGCTGTTTTCCCTCAACTACTCCGCCACGCACAAGGAGCGCCACAACACGGTGTTCGCCCTCGACCCGCTGGACGCCTACAACGAGCGCCTGGTCAAGCGCATCGAGGTCAAGGGCATCGAGATGGTGGGTATGCGCGGCACGGACGGCTACGTGTACCTGCAGGACATTCATGTGAGCCCCACGCGGCCCCCGCGCGCGGTGATCGAGTTCACCCAACAGCTCAAGAGTGGCTCGCTCAAGCGCACCACGCGTACGTTTGACGAGCTGGACAACATCTACCAAGCCTCGGGCGAGCTCGAGACCTATGCGCACGGCTACCGCATCTTGCGCATCGTGCCGGACCAGAACGGCCAGACCGGCTACGTGGAGTTCGACAACCACGAGCGGCTCTACCGCGGCCAGGTGGCCAACGACTCCTCTGAGGAGGATCTGCGCCGTATCCAGATCCGCGAGACCATCGCCTCCCATCTGCAGAAGGAGGAGGTGCTGTTCCGCCAGGGCATCAAGTGCCTCTCACTGTTCTTCATTGACGAGGTGGCCAAGTATCGCGTGTACGACGAGGACGGCTCCGAGGGCGTGGGAGAGTACGGCCGCATTTTCGAGGAGGAGTACGCGCGTGCCATCTCCGAGCGCACGTCCGTGCCCACGCTCGACGACGCGTACGACCCGGCGTACCTGCGCTACCTGCGGAGCTTTGACGCGCACGAGGTGCACAAGGGCTACTTCTCCATCGATAAGAAGGGGCGGGCCTGCAACAGCAAACTCAAACGCGGCAGCGAGTTCGCCGAGGGCGAGGACGCCGTGGCCTCCTACGACCTCATTCTCAAGAACAAGGAGCGCTTGCTCTCCTTTGAGGAGCCGTGCCGGTTCATTTTCTCGCACTCAGCTCTGCGCGAAGGATGGGACAATCCCAACGTGTTCCAGATCTGCACGCTCAAGAGCTCGGGTGACTCCGACATCTCCAAGCGCCAGGAGGTCGGCCGCGGCCTGCGCCTGTGCGTGGACCAAAACGGCACGCGTCAAGATGCGGCGCTGCTGGGGCGCGACGGCGTGCACGCCGTCAACCTGCTCACGGTGATTGCCTCGGAGGGATACGACAGCTTTGTGAAATCCCTGCAGACCGAGACCGCCGGCGAACTGCGCGAGCGCCCGCGCCGGGTGGAGGAAAAGCTGTTCGCCGGATGCCACGTTGAGAACGCCGGGGTGGAGTACGTCCTCACGGGCGACGATGCTCGCCGTATCGTCGATGCGCTCAAGATGAACCGTCTCATCGACTTTGAGGGCCGGCTCACGGAGAAGTTCCACGAGGAGGGGCTGCGCGGTGTGCCGGACGGGGATATCCCCGAGCATCTCGACGGGTTCCTGGATCAGATCGAGCGCATCGCCCGGAGCGCCGAGGACACGAGCATCAAGATCGAGAACGGCTTCGATACAAAGGTGTCCAGCAACAAGCTGAATGACAACTTCCACAAGAAGGAATTTCAAGATCTGTGGGCGCGCATCAACCACAAGCATGCCTATACCGTTGAGTTCGACAGCGATGAGCTGCGTCGCAAGGCTGTCGAGGGCATCAATAAGAACCTGAATGTCTCCACGCCGCGCTATCGCCTTAAGCAGGGCGCGCAGCGCGCCGAGGCCACGCGCGAGCAGCTTGAGGCCTCCGAGGGTTTTGGCGGTGCCACAAGCGCCGTGTTCGAGGTCAACAGCGCCGCCGTTTCCAACGTGGCGTATGACCTGGTAGGTGAGGTAGCCGACAAGGCGCGTATCACGCGCACGACCGCTTCGGCCATCCTGGCTGGCATCGCGCCTGATCGCTTTGCCATGTTCCGCGTGAATCCGGAGGAGTTCATCGTCAAGACGGCAGCGCTCATCGTGGATGAGAAGGCGCGCATGGTGGTTGAGCACATTCGTTACAACCGCGTTGCCGGCACCTATGATGCGGCCGAGATTTTTGCCGAGGATATGCCCGAGAATCTGGGACGGGCGCTCTCCACTTCGCGCCACGGCGTACAGGATTGGACGGTGTTCGACAGCGATACCGAGCGTGAGTTTGCTCGCGAACTCGAAGAGTCGGCCGAGGTGTGCGCCTTCGCGCACCTGCCGCGCTCATTCAAGATTCCCACGCCCGTGGGCGACTATGCGCCTGACTGGGCCATCGCCTTCAACGAGGGCGCGGTGAAGCACATCTTCTTCATCGCCGAGACCAAGGGGTCGTTGCAGTCTCTCAACCTTAAGGGCGTCGAGAAGGCCAAAATCAGCTGCGCTCGCAAGCTCTTTGAGCAGCTCGGCGAGGACGACGTGCGCTATGACTTCGTGAGCACGTACGAAGAACTGATGGATAAAGTGATGGTTTAGGTTGTTGCTCTCCGCCGCACCGCCTCAATTTAGGGACAGTCCCTAAATTGAGGCGGGGCCGGCATCCTGTCAACGTGCGATTGTTGCCACATACAACGGGGTCCGTGTGAGGTGCTACATCGAGGATAACGGCATCAGAATCCATCGCATGGACGACGCGGTGTACCAAACGTACGACTTTGCCCAGGGGCGCTGGGTTCACAGCACAGAGATCATGGATGTGTTCATCGGTGAGCCATGGGTCGACGAGGTGAGTGAAGCCGAGGCAAATAGCGTCACCCCGCGTGTCGCAGCAGAATCCACTCCCTGCGATAATGGTACCGATTCGTCCGGACAAAAAACGATGCCGGCGGCTAAAGGCGAGCGTCAAAGCTCGTATGGGGGCCTGCAGCGAGATGCAAACGGATCCCACATGCCTCGCGCTGCTGTCATAGGGCGTAGATTCGCATGATTCCGTTACCCGGCTTGGGCAGCTCTTCAAAGGTGGTGCCGCAGTGAAAATCAAGGGTCTCATTTTTTCGACATCGATGGGACGCTTACGCGCGGCGTCATTTCGGTCCTCTATCGCGCGTGCGTGGCTATCGCGTCCCGCAGCCAGGCGGCGCAGCCGGCGACGTTGCCATCGTAATAGGCGGTGAAACGCTCGTCGGCGACGTACATCTCCGCAAGGCCCTTGTGCGCTTCGGGTGTGTAGAGGTTCCAGGTGAATCCGAGCCACTCCCGGTGGAGGCGATAGATGCGTTCTCCCTCGTCGCCTGTGGGGTCGGCATTCGCGCTTACGGCCGCTTCGAGCGATTCGTTGATTGCGCGCCCCAGCTCCTGGAAGCGCTCGAACTCGCTCTCGCTCAGGTTGAGCATCTTGCGGTTTGCCTCGTCCGCGGCGGTGTCGCCCCAGCGCTCGCGCACCTCGGCACCGTGCGTGCGCTCGTTTTGTTCCACGAGGTCGCGCTTCATGCCTTCGAACTTTGCCTTATCGTCCATGGGGACTCCCTTCTCGATGTGCTCGATTGTGTTCTCGACGGTGCGGATGAGGGCATCGAGTCGCTCTCGTTCGGCCCTGAGTGTTTCGAGGTGGCGCGCGAGCGTTCGCCGGCGCTCATCTTCCGTTGCGCTCAAGGCGCTTGGAATCTCCGCCACGCTCATTCCCATGTGGCGCAAGAGCAGGATTTCCTGCAAGCGGTCGAGGTCCGCAGGGGTGTAGCGGCGATATCCGTTGGCTGTTCGCGCGGGTACGAGCAGCCCTTCCTCTTCGTAATATCTGAGCGTTCGGGTTGAGACCCCCACGATGTCGGAGACCTCTCCGATGCCATAAGCCCTGTTCGCGCTCACATGCCCCTCCCGTTCCGTTCCGCTCGTAGGATAAACCTTTACGTTGCGTAAAGGTCAAGAGGTCGTTTTTGGGAGTTCAGGCAGACAAAACCGCCCGGGCCCTTTGCGGGTCCCGGGCGGCGAGTATCGGTGTTGGATTGCGGGCGATGCGCAAATGGGGCGCGTCGCAAACGCCGCTAGCGTGAGATCTTTCCAAAGGTGAACGCACGGGCGAGCAGCACGCCGCCCAGCACCGCGAGTGCGATACCGGAGAAGACGATCATCAGGTCGACCGATTCGAGCGGGAACATGAACACGGCGATGCCCGCGACAATCGACAATACGCCGGAGAGCAAGGTGATGCGGTAGGGGGTGCTCTTGTTTGATGCCCGCCCAAGCGACGAGCCGCCTCGCGGGAGACGGCTCGTCAGCATACTTGATTCGTGCGCCCTCGACGGGTGCCGCGCCGAGAGCGTCGCTACCCCACGCGTCCAAACGTGAACGCGCGTACCAGGAGCGTGGCACCTAGCACGGCGAGCGCCGCGCCGGCGAAGAGGACGAGCATGTCGGTGGATTCCAGCGGGAACAGGAACACCACGATGCCGGCGAGGATCGACAGCACGCCCGAGAACACGGCGAGCCCGCGGTTATGCACGGCTCCGGATTCCACGAGCGTCATGACGCCCTCGATAATCCAGCCGAAGCCCGTTGCGAGGACCACGAAGGTGGTGAGCGTCGCGGCGGAAAGCGCCTGGTTGCGCACCATGATGATGCCGCCGAAGAGCAGCAGCAGGCTGGTGATGATGTTCAGCGCGCGCCAGCCGGACGGCAAAAAGGGCGTTCCGATCGCCGCGATAAGGCGCACGACGGCCGCGATGATGAAGTAGACGCCCAGCACCACCGTCAAGACGACGAGGGTTTTCACCGGCCAGAACAGCAGTGCGATGCCTGCGAGCAGGCCTGCGGCACCCGTGATACCGTACAGGCCGCGTACCGTCTTCACCGCGCGGGCCACCATCCCTTGCTCGTCAAAGAAGAAGGGGTCGATTCCGTTGCGGTCGAATTCCTCGAAGCGCGTCATGTCAAGGATCTCCTAACAAACATCTGTCTTATAATCCTCAACTGTGGTTTACCCATCGTCGCGAAAGCTAAGCAGCGGCCGAATCCAGATCTCGTCGGCGACTTCGTCTTCACCATGCCGTCACAGTTCGCAGGGCTACAATAGGCTGCGTGGCTGCATTGTTGCGTGAGCGGCGCGATCGCGCGTCCGTGTTGCTGCATGCCCGCGCGACCGCCGTCCGTGTGGCCGCGCGACCGCCCGTCCTCACCGACGCGCCCGTCTATCCCGTTTCTACCTCATGTTGCAGGGGGAGTTCACATGAAGCACCTGTATCTCGTCCGCCACGGTCAAACCCTGTTCAATCGCAAGCGCCTTATCCAGGGGTGCTGCGATTCTCCGCTTACAGAGGAGGGTCGCAGCCAGGCGGCTCGCGTCGGGCGTTTCCTTGTGCACGAGGGGGTCGCGTTCGATCACGCGTATGCCTCCACGCTCGCGCGCACGCATCAAACCATCGAGACCATCGTCGACGGCCTGCCCCAGGATCTGGCGTATGCGCGCGAAGCGGGGCTGTGCGAATGGTTTTTCGGCGAGTACGAGGGCGAGCGCATCTCGCTCATGCCCGCGCGCCCGTGGGGCGACTACTTCGTCCAGTTCGGCGGAGAATCGGAGCGGGCCTTCCATCAGCGCATCTGCGGCACGCTGCACGATATTATGGTCCGCCCGGAGCACGAGAGCGTGCTCGTGGTGAGCCACGGTTCGGCTTCACGCGAGTTCCTGCTCGAATGGCGCCGCGAGGCCGCCCTGGGGTACCCCGATGTTCCCGGCAACTGCTCGGTGATGTGCTACGACTTCGACGGCGACCGCTTCGACTTGGTGCGCGTGGTGGAGCAGGACGAGATGCGCGAGGTCCTGGGGGAGTAGGGTTCGGGAGCGGCCAGCGCGGATGGCCGGCCGGCATGCGTTCGCGGTCGCTTTCCGATGCGGACGCCATCCTCGCAGCGTGCCCCGAACTTCTCATTGTGTCGCGCTCCGCCAAGCTCGATCAGGCGATGCCTTCCGTCGATTAAATCGATTCGAGCGATTTCGTCGATTTGGTCGATATAATCGATTTGAGACATCGAGATAGCCATGGGAGTGCTGGATTTGATAAACGGCAAGGCGCTCACGTTTTTAAGGAGGGCCCAAAGCGAGGAGCTCGGCTTCATCAGTCTTATTGAGGTAGGGCTATCTTATAAGGATGCGTTTGCGGCCTCCGGCTTGAAACTGAGCGATGACCAGCTTGAGCTGATGGCCCGGGCAACCCAGGGCTATGCGTATCTGATTCAGTTGATTGGTTATTACGTTTGGCGTTTTGCAGACTTGCATCGCTTTGACACGGTGGCCGTATCCGAAGACGACGTGCTCCTGGGTGTTGAGAACGCCATGCAAAGATTTCACGAGGTCGTCCATGAACCAGCGATTTCCCATATCACAAAGGGGGCTATGGAATACCTCGTTGCCATGGCTCAGATAGGCGAGCGATCCTCCACGGCCGAAGTTTCGGAAAGAATGGGAAGGGAGCCGAAGGGAACGAGCTCGTTTCGTCGTTCCCTTATTCAGCGAGAGGTGATCCAGAGCCCCGTTCGCGGCTATATCGAGTTCTCCGTGCCCTTTTTGAGGGAGTACATCCTTGAAAACGCCGATGAGCTGCTCGATAGGTACTGACGGCTTGGGGAATCTGGCAGCTTTCTTCTCGATAGGGCCGCGGGCATGCGGAGCCTGCGCGCTATTTCGCGATACGGTGGATGAACAGGCCGCTGCGCAGCTTGGGTTCGAACCACGTGGACTTCGGCGGCATGAGCAGGCCGGCGTCGGCTACGGCGAGCAGCTGGTCGATGCTCGTGGCATGCAGGGAGAACGCGACTCCGTCGACGCCGGCGCGCTGCTCGAGCTCTTCGGTTCCGCGGATGCCGCCTACGAAGGAGATGCGCGGGTCGAGACGCGGATCCTCGATGCCCAGCAGCGGTCCGAGCACGCGGTCCTGCAGGATGGAGACGTCGAGCGCGGCGACCGGATCGACGCCGTCGGCGTCGCCGGCAGGCCCGTCGGAGGGCGCGATCGTCCACCAGCGCCCATCGGCGAACATGCCGAAGGTGCCGTGTTCGGCCGGTTCGACTGCCGAACCCGACGGCATGGCCTCGAAGCCCGCCTCTTGGATGCGGGAGACGAGCTCGTCCGCGGTCATGCCGCGTCGATCGGCGACCACGCGGTTGTAGGGCAGGATGGTGAGCTGGCTTGCCGGGAACAGCACGGACAGGAAGTAGTTGAAGGGCTCCTTGCCGGTGTAGGTGCCCGCGGCGCGCGCTTCCTCGCGCAGCGCCTGGGCGACCTTGACCGCGCTCGCCGCCCGATGGTGGCCGTCGGCGATGTAGGCGCAGGGGATGGTATCCATCATCGCGCGGATGGCGTCGATGGAGTCCTGGCGCTTCACCTCCCAGACGGTCTGGCGCACGCCCTCCTCGTCCGTGAAGTCGTACAGCGGCGTGGCGAGCTTGGCGGCGCCCAGGATGATGTCGAGCACGGGCTGGTCGCGGTAGGTGAGGAAGATCGGGCCGGTCTGGCAGCCCAGCGCGCGGATGTGCTCGATGCGGTCGCGCTCCTTGTCCTCGCGGGTGAGCTCGTGGCGCTTGATGATGCCGGATTCGTATTCGTCGACGGAGCAGACGGCGACCAGGCCGGTTTGGGAGCGGCCGTCCATCTCGAGCTCGTAGATGTAGTAGCACATGCCGGGATCGCGCATGAGCGTGCGATCGTCGATGCGCTCCTGCAGGAGCTCGGCGGCGCGCTGGTAGACTTCGGGCGCGTACATGTCCTGGTCGTGCGCGAACTGCGTCTCGGGCCGGTCGATGTTTAGAAACGACAGCGGCCGCTCGGCGACGTATGCGGCCGCCTCAGCGCGGTCGAAGACGTCGTAGGGCAGCGCGGCGACCTCGGCGGCGTGCTCGGGTACGGGGCGTATGCAGGGAAACGGGAGGGCCTTCATGGGGCTTCCTTTCGAATGTGGCGTTCGTTCGTCCCCTATTGTACGCGGCGGGCCGCCCGGGACATTTGGGACGGAGGTTTTTGTCCCACGTGTAACGCGCGGGCGAATCGTCTTCGATGCGTATGCCCAAGCTGCCCCGTTTGCTTCGTTCCGCGTGCCCGTCCCGAGTGTTTCATCTCGCGCGCCCGCCTCGCATGCTCGGTTCGCGGGCTAACCGAGCATGCCGCGGTGGCCGAGCCGCTCGAACTTTTCGATGTCGGTCTCTGCCATGCCCTGCCGTCCTACCTCGCGGCGCTTGGGGGACAGCGGATCGCTCGGGTCGTTCCATAGCCGTTCGGCTACTGGTGCCCAGGCGCGCGCTGCGGGCACGGTCTTGCGGCGCAGTTCCTCGGGGGTTTCGGGCTCGACCAGGTCGGTTCCGTGGGCGCCGGACTCCGCGACCATCTTGCCCAGGTCGTAGGGGTTTTCCAGCATGGGGCAGGGCTGCAGGTGGTTGTCGTTGAAGGGCTGGTTCTCGTAGTACTTCATGAACAGCGGCGACTGGAGCGCCTCGAGCAGGGTCGCATCGTGGATGTTCGCGTTGCTGTAGTGGATGAAGACGCAGGGTTCTACATCGCCCGCAGCGTTGATGTGAAGATAGCGCCGACCGCCCGCGATGCAGCCGCCCACGAACTCGCCATCGTTTTGGAAGTCCATGGTGAAGAGTTCCTTTTTCGAGCGCATCGCGCGAATGAAGCGGTACATGCGCTCGCGCTGCTCGGGCGTGGGGATGAGCTCCGCCGGCGCCGATGCGCCTACGGGCATGTAATGGAAGTACCAGCAGAAGAGCGCGCCTTCATCGATCATCCAGTCGATGTTCTGCTCCGTGGCGACCGTGTCGGCGTTGTCCCGCGTCCAACAGCAGGAGATACCGAACGGGAGCCCGTGCGCGCGCAGCAGCGCCATCGCGCGCTCGATGCTCGCGTACGTCCCCGCGCCGCGCCGCGCATCGGTGGTCTGCTCGTCGCCCTCTGCCGAGATGGCGGGGATGAAGTTCGCCACGCGGAGCATGTCCTGACAGAACGCCTCGTCGATGAGGGTCGCGTTGGTGAAGCAGAGGAACGCGCAGTCCTGATGCTTCTCGCAGAGGCGGATAAGATCCGCCTTGCGCACCAGCGGCTCGCCGCCGGTATAGATGTAGAGGTGGCAGCCGAGCTCCTTGCCCTGCTCGATGATCGAATCGATATCGTCGAACGAGAGGTTGAGCGCGTGGCCGTATTCGGCGGCCCAGCAGCCGGTGCAATGAAGGTTGCAGGCGCTCGTGGGATCAAGCAGGATTGCCCAGGGGATGTTGCACTGATACTTTTCGCGCATCTTCTCCTGCTTGGGCCAGGCGAGGATGTTGCCGTCCACGATGAGCGTCTTGAGCAGACGCGTGCGCACGGCGGGGTTGAGGCTGAATACCTTCATCATAAGGCGGTACCAGTTATCGCGCGTCTCGATGGCCTTGGCAAACGCCTTGCGCTGCGCGGGGAAGACCGAGTCGGGTACCAGCTTGTTGATCAGCGACATGATAGCGTCGATATGCTTTTCGGGGTCGTCGTCCAGATAGTCGATGAGCTTGTTGAGCGCCGCGCGCTCGGCTGCCTGCGTCAGTTCCATAACCGCTCCTCTTCATAGATCGTGAGCGGTGGCCCCGCGCCTGCGTTCGGGCGCGCGAAATGGGGACGATTCAGCCGCCGCCCTTTCTATGAATGGTAGCAGTTGAGGGAAAAACTACGATTGTGGAATTACTACTGTGTCTATTCAACGAAGACAGGGTATCGGGCCGCTATTCCACAAGAAGGCGACGGATGGGACGGAAGTATTCGCTTTGCCGGAGCGCCGCGGATGCACGGAGCGCAGCTGGTGGGGCGCTCCGTGCGGCGCGAACCCGCCTGGCGACGCGCGCCCGGGTCCGCGCACGGGACGAATCCTCCGCCCCAACGGGATCTACTTGATCACGCGGACGCGGTAGACGGCCGGGATCTGCTTGAGGGCGTCGATGGTGCCCTCGTCGAGGTGCTCGTCGGTGTCGAACATCGTGTAGGCGTTCTCGCCGGCGCTCTCGTTGACCATGCGCTGCACGTTGGCGTTGTCCTTCGCGAGGATGGCGGTGATCTGGCCGATCATGTTGGGCACGTTGGCGTGCAGGCACGCGATGCGGCTCGCGGCGCGCGCCTTGCCCATGTTGCAGGCGGGGTAGTTCACCGAGTTGGCGATGTTGCCGTTCTCCAGGTAGTCCTTGAGCTCCGAGATAGCCATGTCGGCGCAGTTGGCCTCGGCCTCCTCGGTGCCGGCGCCCGAGTGCGTGGTGATGAACGTGCGCGGCATGCGCACCGTCTTGGGCGTGGCGAAGTCGCAGGCGAACCAGGACAGCTTCCCGGCGCGCAGCGCGGCGTCCACGGCGTCCTCGTCGACGATGGTCTCGCGGGCGAAGTTGATGAGGACGGCGCCGGGGTCGAGGAGGTCGAGTTGCTCGGTCGAGATCATATGGATGGTATCGGCCTTCGACGGCACGTGGAGCGTGAGATAGTCGCATCCGCGGCAGAGGTCCTCCAGGGTGCCCACGCGCTGGACGTTCTGGGAGAGCGCCCAGGCGTGCTCGACCGAGATGAAGGGGTCGTAGCCGTAGACGTCCATGCCGAGGTCGACGCAGGCGTTGGCCACCTTGGAGCCCACGTTGCCCAGGCCCACGACGCCCACGCGCTTCCCGCGCAGCTCGCGCCCCACGAACGCCTTCTTGGCCTTCTCGGCGTCCGCCAAGATGTTGGGGTCGTCGGCGTTGTCGCGCACCCACTGCATGGCCTGGACGATGCCGCGGCTCGACATGATCATCATCGCGAGCACGATCTCCTTGACCGCGTTGGAGTTCGCCCCCGGCGAGTTGAACACCACGACGCCTTGGCGCGCGTACTCTTCCACGGGGATGTTGTTCACGCCCGCGCCGCAGCGCGCGATGGCGCGGATGCCCTCGGGCAGCTCGAAGCCGTGCAGGTCGGTCGAGCGCATGAGGATCGCGTCGGCGTCCTCGGTCGCATCCACGAACTCGTATCCGTTGCCGAATTCGACCTGTCCGTCCTTGGTGATATCGTCGATCGTCTTGATGTAGCGCATGGTGGAGCCTTTCGTCGTTTGATTTCGTGCGGGGGACGTGGCCCGGTCGGCGAGGTCCGGCGCGTGTTCCGCACGAGCCGAAGGGCCTGGTGGGCCCTTCGTGCGAGCAGGACTGCTCGAAGCGCCGGGCCTCGTCGCCCGGGGCCTCCAGGGGCGTGCAGCCCCTACATAGATCGGGTTCCCCGCGTCGCCTCGAACGCGCGCAGACATGCGGCGAGCGCCTCGACGGACTCCACGGTCACGGCGTTGTAGATGCTCGCGCGCAGGCCGCCCGCGGCGCGATGCCCCTTGATGTTCACGATGCCGCGCTCGGCGGCGAAGGCGACGAGCCGGGCATCGAGCTCGGGAGCGGGCGTGCGGAACGTCACGTTGGCGATGGAGCGCGAGCCGGGTTGCGCGGCGCCGCGGTAGAAGGCGCTCTCGTCGATGAGCTCATAGAGCGCCCGCGCCTTCGCCTCGTTGCGCGCCTGTATGGCCTCGAGGCCGCCGGTCCGCTCGATCCAGCGGAACACCTTGCCGCATACGTAGATGCCGTAGGTATTGGGCGTGTTGAGCATCGAGTCCTTCTCCGCCTCCAAGCGGTAGTCGAGATAGCTCGGGCAGTACGGGCTCGCGGGGCCGTCCGCCAGGAGGTCGTCTCGTACGATGACGACGGTCACGCCCGCGGCACCGGCGTTCTTCTGCGCGCCGGCGTACACGAGGCCGTAGCGCTCGATGTCGAGCGGCATCGAGAGGAAGCAGCTCGACACGTCCGCCACCAGCGGGGTGGCGCCGCATTCGGGCAGCTCGTGGTACTGCGTGCCGAAGATCGTGTTGTTCTGGCAGATATAGACGTAGTCGAGGTCGCCGCGCGCCGCGCGCTGCTCGGCCGCGGCGAGGTCGGGGATGCGGTCGAAGCCCGTGTCCTCGCTGCTGGCGAGGGGGAGCGCCTCGCCGTAGCGCTGCGCCTCCTGCCAGGCCTTCTTCGCAAAGCTGCCCGTTACCAGGTAGCCGGCGCGGCCGCGGCGCATGAGGTTGAGCGGGATGCCGGCGAACTGGAGCGTGGCCCCGCCCTGGAGGAAGAGGACGCGGTAGTTCTCGGGGATGTTCAGGACGCGGCGGAGCGTCGTCTCGGCGTCGTCGATGATCGCCTGGTAGGCGGGGGAGCGGTGGCTCATCTCCATGACGGACATACCGGAGTCGCCGTACTCCAGCATCTCATCCCTCAGCTCGCCGAGGATGTCGACGGGCAGGGCTGCCGGACCAGCTGAAAAGTTGTGGACGCGCGCCATGGCGTTGCCCCCTTCGGTATGCGGGCGTGTCCGCCGCGCGCCCGGTTCGGATGCGCGGCGGACACGCTGCGGTGCCTTCACGTCGCTTTACTATAGAAGAGCAACGGGATGCACGGCGGTCCTTGTAACCGAAACGTTACGTTGGCGGCGGATGTCGCGCGCATGTGTTTCCTTTGGCCTGCGGCGCGTGCGCATGTAGAAAAGTGTAAACTATAACTTTAAAGTTGAAGGTTCGAAGTCGGAGCCTGCTGGTTGCAGCTTGTTTACGAGAGGGGAAGCCGATGGCGACATACGTTACCTCGGATGCGCACGGTCACCTTCGCGCGCTCGACCGCGCGCTCGAGCAGGCATCTCCCGGTGCCGATGATGCGATCTACGTGTTGGGTGATATGGTCGACCGCGGGCCCGATCCCATCGGCGTGATCCGCCTCGTCCGCTCCCTTCCCAACGCTCGCGTGCTCATGGGCAACCACGAGCGCATGCTCCTCGACGTCCTCGCGACGGAAGACGACCGCGAGCTGCTGGTATGGGAGATGAACGGCGGCTCCACCACGGCGCGCGGACTCGATGCCCTTTCGGGCGAGGAGGCTGCCGAGATGATCGATTGGATCGCGGGCCTTCCGCTCTTCAGCGTCGTGGAGGTCGCCGATGAACGGGCGCGCCGCGCGCACCCCCGCAGCCATAGCCTCGCCGATGCTACGCGGCCCTACATCCTCGCGCATGCCGGGATCGATGCGCTGGCGGCGCGCGGGTATCTGGCGAGCGCGGGCGTTCCGATCGGTCCGGTGCGCGGCGCCGCGGACGCCTCGGTCGATGACCTGGCCTGCATGATGGAGCATCAGGCCGCCGAGGACCTCCTGTGGATCCGGGAGAGCTTCTGGAGCGAGCCCACGGGTCTCGTGGGCGCCGACGGCCGGGGCCCCGTCGTCGTCTGTGGCCATACGCCGTCGGTGTATCTGGGTCGCTACGGCCGCCTCATGAGCGGAAACGGAGCGAACGAGGAACTGCAGGGCTGCATGGTCGAAGTCGGTGCGACGAGCGATACCGGCGGGGTCGCCGACCGCGTCTGCATCGATTGCTCGGCTGCGGCCGGCGCTCCCGCGGGCCGGGTGGGCGTCATGCGCCTCGAGGACCGCGCGGTCTGGTACGCCCCGGTGGGCGAGGACGCCTAGCCTCGTGCGAGCCGGTGCGCCCGCGTCTTAAGGCCCCGTAATCGATTGGTCTATAAGAAAGGAGCCGCCTGTACGGGCGGCTCCTTTCGCGATGGGGTTCGCCGGCGTGCGCCCCGGCGGGCCTCGGGATCGGCCTAGGCCGGGAAGAACAGGTTCTTCATCGCCGCCTGCCAGGAATCCTCCGTCACGGTCCACGCGCCGTCGACGCGCTCGAGCTTGAGGACGAGCGAGGTATCGGTGGTCGAGGTGCAGCCGGCGAGGCAGCCGTAGAAGACCTCCTGCATGAGGACGGCCGCTTGGTCTTGGGGAAGATGCTGGTTGGCGGGATCGTCGGCCGCATCGTCGAGGGCGGTGGCCCAGGCGACGATGAAGTCGAGCGGGCTTCGGTGCTCGACGTCGACGAAGCAGGTGCCCGTATCGCCGCTCACGAAGATCCCCGTGTTCTCATAGGTGAGGTCCACGAGCATCCAGGTCGCGTAGGCTTCGGCGTCGGCCCCGTAGGGGGCGAGGTCCTGGGTCCCGTCGTCGAGCAGCATGCCCGCCAGGTGTTCGGTGACCTCTCCTTGGAGGGCGGGGTCGTTCGGATCGATGGCGTCGAACCGTGCGGCAACCGCATCCCAGGCCGCTCGTTCATCCTCATCGAGGTCGCGATCGGGCTCGAGGGCGGGCGTCTCGGAATCCCCGAGCGCATCGAGGGGCTCGGGAGAGAGGTATTCGTAGCTGCCCCGCACGACGTCGACGGCAAACAGGAGGGCCGCGATGTAGAGCAGGGAGATGAGGACGGAGATGATCGTTCCGGCGATGCCGAGCACCTTGCCGGCCGTGGACATGCCGGTCGATGCCGTCCCCCGCGTCGCGCGCACGGCGCACCAGATGGCTGCGACGGCGAGAACGAGTCCGATTACGGGTACGGCGCTGAGCAGGATCGACAGGGCGCCCAGGATGACGGCGGCCACGGCGAGGTTGTGGTTCGGCGTCCCTTCCCGCCGCGCGGCATCCGCATCCGGGCGGGGTGGAAGGTTCGTCGGGTCCACCGGGGCGGCGGGGGTCGCCGGCGCGGGTCGCGGGGTCGACGCTTCCGCGGCGCCGGCGGCCGCATCCCGCTCCGGGGCTCCGGGTGCGTCGGAGCGGGAGATGGCGGGAAGCTCTATCTGCCCGTGCCCGGGGCGGTCCTGGGCTTGTTGCCCGGGCATGCGGCCATCGGCGGCGTCCGCGTCCGTGCGCGGCGCGCTCGCGGCGTCGCGGTCGTTCACCGAGCTGCTCCGTACGTCGTTCCAGGGATTCGTCTCGTTCGTCACCGAAGGGCCTCCGATTCGGGGGAGTCGGTCGCGGCTCGCCGCGGCCTCGCGTTCTCGACTAGGCAAAGGGGTTGCGCTCGCGCTCGATGGTGCGGCGGATGTGGATGTACTCCATCACCAGCAGCACCAGCAGCAGCGCCATGACCGCAAGATAGCTTACCACGGCGCCCAGCAGCCCCAGAAGGGCGACCAGGACGAGCGGTACGGCGACGGATGCGGCGAAGGAGACCAGGTAGAGCTTCATCACGTCGCCCTGGCGCCGCAGGACGGTGATGATGGCGTAGAGGAAGTCGATGGCGGCGGTGATGCCGCCCGCGGCGACCATGAGGTAGGCGAGGGTGCGGAACCGCTCGAAGTCGACGCCGTACATGAAGCTCATCACGGGGATGCCGATCCATGCCATCATGATGCCCGTGAACAGGGTGATGCCGATGATCACGGCCATCACCGCGATCACCACCACGTCGAAGCGGCGGCGCTTGCGGGGGTTGGACCAGATGCTCGCCAGGCGCAGCAGCTGCGGTTTGTAGGCGAAGCCGATGGCGAGGAGGATCCCCTGCGCGGGGAAGTAGAGCGCGTTGAAGAAGAGCTGGTTCTCATAGGGGAGCATGCCCTCCATGACGAATTTCGGCATGCTCTCGATGAGGTTGAATAGGAACAGCGCCGCGAAGAGGGGGAAGCAGTGGCGCAGCATCCCCGTGACCTCCTCGAGCCGGGGCGGCCTCGACTTCTCCGTCTCCAGAAGCGCCAGCGGGATGCTGAGCAGCACCAGGGACGCTACGGCGACCACCGCCATGGCTACCGAGGCGAAGCCGAGGTTGCGGGTGAGGAAGAGCGCGACCGAGAAGACGGCCGCCACCGCCACCGAGCGCAGCGCCTGGCTGATGCCTGCGAGATAGAGCTTGTCGGCCTGCTGCAGGCGCCCCTCGTACACATCGGCGATGCCGTCGACCATCTTATATACGTAGACGCCCATCGAGATGGTGGCCATCGTCGGGTCGTAGCCCCGAAACGCGCAGTACAGGATGCCGGCGAGCAGCGCCAGCACACCGGTTATCCAGCGATTGACCTGGTAGGAGGAGAAGGAGTTGACCTCGTCGATGTCGGAGACCTGGAAGTTCCTCATGCCGTAGCCCGCGGCGATCATGAGCAGCGTGCCCGTCACGAACGCCATGGAGAACATGCCCGCCTGCTCGGTCCCCACCAGCTGGGTCGCGACGACGGTGAGCAGGGGGAAGACCATGCCCCATACGCCGATGCCCACGGTGTTCCACAGGTAGTCGCGCTTGGTGCTGTGGGATTCGTATTCGGCTTCCTGCTCGCTCAGCGAGCCCTCGTTGACGGATTGGAGCAGCCGGTTCCACCACTGGTTGACCATGCGGGTCACGAAGGTCTGCTCGCGCTCCGGCCGCTTGCGCTCGGACGTAGCGCCCGGGCGCGCGGCGCCGCGGGGCGCGCGGCGCACGGTGGGCGCGCGGCGGCTCTGCGGGCTGCCTACGACGATGTCGCCGCGTCGCGCGATGCGCTTTCGAATGCTGTCGAGCGGAGTGATTCCCACGATGCCCCCATCCCGTCATGCGGCGTTTGCGCGGCGCCGCGGTCGACCGTTGCCGCGGCGTGGCGGCGCGGCTGTGAAGATTCGAACCATTATAACCGCGTGCGCCGACGGGGATTCGCAAGGCCATCCGGTAACACGCGTGGTAATTATCTTATGATAGGCGAGCTTGCGGTATCCTTTTGAACGTTTGATACAGTGCCGGCGCGACCAAAGCGCGCTTCGTATGCGCGCAGCCGCGTCGCCGGACGTGTTGGGGATACATATATGGATATCATCTCGTTTCTGCTGGCCCTGGTGCCCATCCTATGGCTCGTCGCCACGCTGCTGCTTTTCAAGTGGCCTACGTGGAAAGCTGCGATAGGCTCCTTCGTCATCGCCGGCATCCTTGCCGCGACCCGTTGGGGCATGCCGGTCGACCAGGTCGCCACGGCGAGCCTGGAGGGCTTCCTCATGGCGCTGTGGCCCATCGTCCTCGTCATCATCGCGGCGGTCTTCACCTATAACCTCTGCGTGAGGACGGGAGCCATGGACGTCATCAGCGGCATGATCACCTCCATCTCGAGCGACCGTCGCATCTTGGCGCTTCTTATCGCCTGGTGCTTCGGAGGCTTCATGGAGGGCATGGCGGGCTTCGGCACCGCCGTCGCGATCCCGGCGGGCATGCTCGCCGCCCTGGGCTTCTCGCCCATCCCCGCGGTGCTCATGTGCCTGCTCGCCAACGGCGTGCCCACGCCGTACGGCTCGATCGGCATCCCGACCGTTTCGCTTGCCAACCTGGTGGGGCTCGATGCCGCGCAGCTCGCTTCCGTTCAGATGCTGCAGCTCGCGCCCTTCCTCATCGCCGCGCCCTTCCTCATCGTCTACGTGGCGGGCGGGTCGTCCCTGCCGTCCCTTGCGGGCGCCGAGCGCCCCGCCTTGGCCGACCGCTTCCGCGGCGTCCTTCCCATCGCTCTGGCCTCGGGCGTCTCCTTCGTGCTGCCGGCGTATGCCGTGGCGACCTTCGTCGGACCGGAGCTGTCCGTCGTGGTGGGCAGCATCTGCGCGCTCGCGGTGACCGCGGTGCTCGCCATGCGCGCCGAGCGCTCCGGCGGGCTCGACGAGCGCTTCCACATGGAGGTCTCCCGGACGCCGTCGCTCGACTTGCGCGGCACCCTCAAGGCGTGGTCGTGCTTCATCCTCATCTTCATCCTGCTGCTGGGAACCTCGAAGCTGGTGCCCCCGGTGAACGCCTTCCTCGCGCGCTTCGCCACCACGGCGCAGGTGTTCAGCGGCCCCAATCCCGGAACGCTCTCCTTCTCGTGGATCAACACGCCGGGGGTGTGGATCTTCCTCGCGGCGTTCGTCGGCGGAGCCATCCAGGGCGCCGACGTGAAGACCATGGGCGCGGTGCTGCGCGATACCGTGAAGCAGATGATGCCCACCGTGATCACCATGCTCTCGGTGCTCGGCTGCGCGAAGATCATGGGCTACGCGGGTATGATCTCGTCCATCTCGGCGTTCTGCATCGGCGTGGCCGGCGCCTTCTTCCCGCTGGTCGCCCCGTGGATCGGCATGGTGGGCTCCTTCGTCACGGGCTCGGGGACCAGCTCCGGCATGCTGTTCGGCCAGGTTCAGAAGGAGGCCGCCGTCGCGCTCGCCGCCGATCCCTACTGGATGGTGGCGCTGAACTCCCTGGGCGTCGCCGCCGGCAAGATGCTCTCGCCGCAGACGCTCGCCATCGGCCTGGCCGCGGTGCGCGTCACCGGCAAGGACGCCGACCTGCTCAAGGCGGTGCTCCCGTATGCCCTGGGCTTCCTGCTCGTTATGAGCGCACTGGCGTTTCTCGGCGCGTAGCCCGCGCCGCACGCGACGGCTATGCGCGCGCTCGCGCGATCGGACCGCACGGCCTCCCGGTGAATGGGGGGCCGTGTTTTTTTGAGCGGGGGATGCGCGCGCTCGGAAGGTTGCCATATCCTCGTTGGGTCATAGGTGTTCGCATGATGTGTCGAACTTGCGTAGATGTTGACATATAAACATCTCTCCCTAGGATGTATACCCGTCAACAAGTTGGTTTGATGCGTCGGTATAGGAGGTGTCGTGATGGAGCAGGAGCGATTCGAGGATTTCGTCGGGATCATCGGCGCGATCTCTAAGGAGATACAGCGTATCAAGGCCCATGAGGCTTCGAAGCTCGGGCTGAAGGGCGCGGACGTCATGCTGCTCTATCAGCTCATGCGCGAGCCCGCGGGCCTGACGAGCGCGGAGCTCGCGCGCCGATCGGGCGTGACGCGCGCGGCCATCTCACGCTACGTCGCGGGTTTGGAGGAGAGGGGCTTCGTCCGTATCGAGGAGGACGAGCGCTCCGGTCGCTACAGGGCGCGCCTCACCCTCACCGATCAGGGCGTTCGCGTCATGGAATCCGCCACCCGCACGATCGGCGACGTGGTGTGCCGGGCGGGCGACGAGCTCTCCGCTTCCGAGCGCGCGGTCATGTACTCGTCCCTATCCGCCATCCTGAGCCGGCTCAAGGGTATCTCGCGCGAAGAGCAGTAGCGCGCAACGGGGCATGCATGCCCTGCAAGGAGGAAACACATGCCAGTCCGCATCATCGATTCGCGCAACGTGACCGTGGGCGAGCGCGCCCTGGTCGAGTACGCCTTGTCGCTGGTCGACCAGGGGGCGTCTGCCGACGAGGTCGTCGAGGGCGTGAAGGCCATGCGCGACCGCGTCGTGGTGCTCGGCTTGCTCGAGACGCTCGAGTACCTGCGCCGCGGCGGCCGCATCTCCGCCGCGGCGGGAGCGGTGGGGGAGATGCTCTCCATCAAGCCGGTCGTCACCGTGCGGGACGGCGAGGTCCGGCTGCTCGGCAAGGCGCGCGGCACGAAGAGCGGGCGCAACCTCCTCACCAAGGAGATCGAGCGCGTCGGCGGCGCCGACTTCTCGCTGCCCGTGGTCCTCGGGTACGCGGGGACCAGCGACAAGCTGCTGCGCGAGTACATCGAGGCGCACCGCGCGCTCTGGGCGGACTATCCCGGCGACGAGCTGCCCGTCCACTCCGTCGGCGCCACCATCGGCACGCATGTGGGTCCCGGCGCCGTCGCTGTGGCCTTCTTCATGCGCCCCTAGCCGGCAGGTCATGTGCCGCCGCGGTTGCACGGTGAGCGATATTGTCGTTTATTCTTGAGCGTGGTTGCCAATATGGCCACTGTCTGTCGTATTCTGTTGCAACTACGGTATACTTATAAGATGATTTTGCGACGCGGCGGCATGCCCGTCGCATTCGATTCGAAGGGGGAATGAACATGAAGAAGCTCATCGCTGTTCTCGGTGCATTCGTGCTTGCACTCGCCGTGCCCATGAGCGCCATCGCCTGGGAGAGCCCGGTCGGCGACGTGAAGGCCCAGACCATCACCTACTCCGCGCCCTCCGGCGTCGAGGTCAAGGTCGCCGCCGCCTGCAACGGTACCGGCGAGCTCATCATCGAGCCCGTGGAGAAGCTGCGCGCTTCCAACACCGAGGTGCCCGAGGGCTTCGCCGAGGTCGCGTCATTCAAGGTGACGAGTCGCGGCCACGTCGAGCCGCCGTTCCAGTTCGCCTACAACCTGGGCGCCGAATACGCCAACGCGACCGTGAACGTCTACGTCGACCACGAGGGCGAGGCCGAGAACGAGGTCATCACCAGGACCGCCAGCTCCGACGGCACCATCACCTTCTCCACGGACACGCTGTCCATCCACACCATCGTTGCCAAGAAGGCCGATACCGCGGTGAACACCGACACCGGCTCCAAGTCCCCCCAGACCGGTCTGAACAACTCGGTCGTCCTGGCGGGTACCGCCGTAGCCGCGCTCGTCGCCGTGGGCGCTGTCGTCATGCTGCGCAAGAAGGTTTCCGAGTAACAGCTGCGAGGGCAGCCAGTATAGGCGCTTTGTTCGAAAGGGCTCGTCTTCGGACGGGCCCTTTTAGCCATAAGATGTAGAAGAACGGATTGGTACCACGTTGACCACTGACAACGCATCCAACGCCCGCCGCCCGCTCGTTTTGCGCATCGTAGCGGGAATCGCCATCGCGGCCGTACTCGCCGGCAGCGGCTATCTGGTCTGGCAGCAAGTGCAGATCTATCAGGCTCAGCAGCGCATGCAGGGCGCCGAGGTCCCCGAGACCCCGGCCGAGCGGGACGCGGAGGAGGCGCGCGAGCTGCCCGAGAACCCCATCGACTTCAACGCGCTGTGGGAGAACAACGTCGAGAGCTATGCGTGGCTCTACATCCCGGGGGCGCAGATCAACACGCCCATCCAGCAGAGCGCGACCGACGACTTCTTCTACCTCACGCACGACCAGAACGGCGACTACTCGCCTGTGGGGACGGCTTTCTCCCAGGCGGCGAACAGCTTGGATTTCTCCGACCCGGTCACGGTCATCTACGGACATGACATCGACGGCGTCTTCAAGAACCTCCATTACTTCGAGGACCAGGCGTTCTTCGACGAGAATCCCACGTTCTACATCTACCGTCCCGGTCATATCTACACGTATACCGTCGTGTCGGCGTATAGATACGACGACCGGCACATTCTCAACTCCTTCGATTTCTCGAAGGAGGACGTGAGACAGAGCTACTTCGATTTCGTCGCCCATCCCGATTCCATGCTCAAATGCGTTCGCGAGGGCGTCGAGCTCACGGCGGACAGCAAGATCGTGCAGCTGAGTACCTGCATGCTGAACGAGTTCCACGGCACGTCGCGCTACCTGGTGAGCGCCGTGCTCACCTCTGATCAGGAGACGAAGTAACATGACTGAGAACAAGCCCTCGGGCGAGCATATGAAGATGCATCGCGGTCGGCGCATCGCGCTGCGGGTGCTGGTGGTGGCGCTCGTGTTGCTCGCCGTGGGAACGGCCGGGGCCGCCGTCATGCTGAATCGGTCCATAGCCCGTGGTCGCCAGGCGTTCGAGGAATCCATGGAGAAGGCGGTCGAGGACAAGGGGTCGACCGTCGAATACGAGGGCAAGTCCTATCGTCTGAACGAGGACATGGTCTCCGTCGCGTTCATCGGGTTCGACAACCGCACGACGAACGCGTCGAGCGGCAACGATGCGGCCGGCCAATCCGATACCGTGATCGTGGTGGCTCTGGATACGAAGACGGGCAAGGCGACCGGCATCGTGATCCCGCGCGATAGCATGGTCGCGGTCGACACCTATATCGACGGGATGTATAACGGGCAGCATACGATGCAGATCTGCTTGCAGTACTCATATGGGGGAACGAGCGAGCAAAGCTCTGAGCTCGTCGCCCAGTGCGCTTCGCGCGTGCTCTACGGCATGCCGATCGATTACTACTTCACCCTGAACGTCGAGGGCGTCGGCCCGCTGAACGATGCCGTGGGAGGCGTGACGCTCGTTCCGGTGCAGAGCGTTCCCTCCGTGGGCATCTCCGAAGGCGTCGAGACGACCCTCTATGGCAAGACCGCCGAGCGCTATGTGCAGTACCGCGATACCTCGTCGCTCACCTCATCGCTCGACCGCCAGGCGCGGCAGATGTCGTATCTCAAGGCGTTCTCCTCGAAGGTGCTTCAGAACGCGTCGAGCGATCCCGGCGCCCTGCTGAGCCTCTATCAGACCGCGCTCGAGTACACGTGGACCAACCTGGGATTCGACCAGTTCTCCTATCTGGTGAGCGAGATGCTCGCGCACGGCATGACCTCGTTCAACGTCGTCTCGCTGGACGGCGAGATGGCGCAGGGGGAGTCGCATGCCGAGTTCTATCTCGATCAGGACAGCGTCTACCGGACGGTGCTCGAGACCTATTACACGCCGGTCGAGGAGTAGCGGCATGCTTGCGGCGACGGTGCGCATGGATCTATAGCCGCATCGACCATGGACGCGTTGAACGGGGAACCCGGGGAGGAGTAGATTCCTTCCCGGGTTCTTTTGCATCGTTTCCGGTGATGCGGGAGGGGTTAGCGGTCCCGCTCTGCCGCGCACCGCGGGCAGATGCCGTGAAAGATCGTGGTATGGGTGATGTCGGTGAACTCGCTGCGCGCCTCGACGTCTCGGTCGAATTCCTCGTTGTAGGGGAGGGATACGTCGGTCACGCGTCCGCATCTGCGGCAGATGAGATGGGAGTGGCCGTCCACGCGCCAATCGAAGCGATTTCCGCCCTCGGTTCGCACCGAGCTGATCTGGCCGGTCTCCTCCAGCAGGTTGAGGTTGCGGTAGACCGTTCCGCGGCTGATCTTGCTGTCGATCTGGCGGATATCAAGATAGATATCATCAGCGGTGGGATGGTCGTCGTGGTTGCGTACGGCTTCGAGGACCATGGCACGCTGACGGGTATTGCGCCTTTGCACGCTCATGGCGCCCCTTTCTCTCGTTTTCCCGCATGCGATATAGGTACAGGTACATTTCATCAGATTTTCGTCTCATCGACAAGATTCTGCTTGATCGACATCCTGGGCTAGGGGCGCTTGCCGCTAGCTGTTGGCGGTATCGGCGGAAAACCTCACGCCGATCTGCTCGCGGGCGGCGTCCATGACCTCGAGGGACGCCAGGCTGATGGCCTGGAGGTCTCCCACGCTGCCCAGCCAGCCCGCGGGCGCGTCCACCGCGGACGCGCCCGATTGCACCGCCAGGATGGCATCGATGAAGTCGTCGAGCTCGTAGGCCATGGTGTTGGGGCAGCTCGGCAGCTCGAGCGCGCACCCGATGGTGGAGGTGCTGGAATAGCCCACGCTGTCCGCCGCCTTGCGCTCGCGCAGGTCGATACGCGCGTTCGAGGGCATCGAAACGCTGCCGAACGTCAGGGTTCCGAGCTCGCCCTCGATCTGGTTCTCGGCCAGGTCGCTCGTGATCTTGGAGTAGTGCAGCGTGGCCACGTGACCGGGGTAGCTCGCGCAGAGCACGCCCGCGCCGTCGATGGCGCCGCTGGTGATGTCGCGGGTCCCCTCGTCCAGAAGAGCCGCTGCGCATTGGATGGCGCGGGGTGCGCCGAAGAGCGCGATGAGCGGCTCGACGCAGTAGACGCCGATGTCCATGAGCGCGCCGGAAGCCATGGCGCAATCGAAGATATTGGTGTGCCTTCCGGCCAGCACGTCGTCATAGCGCGAGGAGTACTTTCCGAAGCGCAGCGTGGTGCGGCGGATCGTGCCCAGGCGCGGTAGCGCATCGCGGATCAGGCGCAGGGCGGGGTCGTGTAGCGGACGCATGGCTTCGAGGGCGACCACGCCGTGCTCGCGCGCGGCTGCGAAGAGCCGCTCGGCTTCACGGTGGTTGGCGCAGACGGGTTTCTCGACTAAGACGTGCTTGCCGGCGCGGATGCAGGCGAGCGCCTGCTCGCAGTGGAGCGCGTTGGGGGAGCCCACGTAGACGGCGTCGACGTCCGGGGCGGTCGCAACCTGCTCGATCGATGAGAAGCCGCGCTCACCGCCGTGCTCGATCGAGAAGCGCTCTGCCCGCGCGGGGTCGCGCGAGAGCGTGCCGACGAAGCGCCCGCGCTCGCTGGCGTTCAGCACCTCCAGAAAACTGGCGGTGATCATGCTGGTTCCGATGGTGGCGATGCGAATCATGGCGCGCTCCTTCGCGTTGCTGCTCTTCAGCGGGATGCTCCACATGAGGGGATGAGGGCTTCGCGCCGGCGCGCCGCCCGGCCGTTAGTCGGCGTCCCCCTCTACGAAGCCGCGGTCGATCTCAAGTGTACCCGAGTCGGCAGCGGTGGTGGCGAGCTGGTCGCAGCGTTCGTTAAGCGGATGGCCCGCATGCCCTTTCACCCACATGAAGGTGACGCGATGGGGCTCCTTGGCCGCCAGCAGGCGCTTCCAGAGGTCGATGTTCTTGACGGCCTTCTTCTGAGACGTCTGCCAGCCGCGGCGCAGCCAGCCATCCACCCAGTGCTTGTTGAACGCGTTGACGACGTATTGGGAATCGGAGTGCAGCTCGACCTCGCAGGGGCGCTTGAGCGCCTCGAGCGCGCTGATGACGGCGAGGAGCTCCATACGGTTGTTGGTGGTGCGCTCGTACCCGCCGGATAGCTCCAAGACGTGCTCCTTGCCGGAGGGCGCCTGGTATTTGAGGACGGCGCCGAATCCGCCCGGACCGGGGTTGCCGCGCGCCGCGCCGTCGGTGTAGATAACGACCCTCACCGCTTCTCCTTCCCGGCCGCCCTGCGGGCAGCCTGCTTGGTCGTGATGCAAGGGTATTCATTCTACCCGCCCGATACCTCGAACTTCCCGAGGAGCTCTCGGCGCCGCCGCGCCGCCGCGGGTCTTCATCGGAAAAGTAGAGAAAAGTTGCACAGGGGAAACTTGTAGGCCGTCTCGCGTGATACCATGCTGCAAACAAGGTAGCATATGGGGCGCGGCGTCGACAGCCCGCCCGGCGTTCCAAGGAGGCCGAGATGGCGAAGTGCAGCGTGAAGGTCTGTCCGAAATGCTCGGGCGTCAAGAAAAAGCATCTGAAGGCGGGTCTCGCCAAAGGGGATTATGCGCGCGGCTGCTTCGGCGCATGTCGGAAGAAGCACCCCGAGTTCGAGGGAAAGGCCTATGCGCGCATCGATGGAGAGCTGGTGGCGTGCGATTCGAGCAAGAAGCTCGTCAAAAAGATGGCTGCCGCCATCGCATAGGGATGACCGCGGTTTCTCTTGGGTATAGTTGACGTTACGCAACGTTTCGCCCCGCCCTTGTACCTTTGATGCGAAAGCGTCGCCATGGCGGTTGCGGAGCGGCAACGACGACCAGAGGAGTGGACCGCAGGTGGCCCAGGACAACGATTTCAACAACGACGATTTCCAAGATATGCTGCACAGCATGTTCGGCTTTTCCGGATCCGGCTTCGGCGCGGGTTTCGGCGGCGGCCGCAGCGATGCTGCGAACGGGGAGCCCATACCCGTCGATGCCGTGGTCGACGGCGAGGAGCGGCCGGCGGGCGCCGGCAGCGCTTCGTCTGGCTCCAGCGGGGCCGCGCGCGGCGGCGCGGGCGGAGGTCGGCGCGGTCCCAGTCCCATAGCGCAGCGCATCGCGCAGTGGAGCCGTCGGGCGCTCATCCTCTTCGCCATTCTCGTCCTCATCGGTCTCGCGGTGGGCTATTGGTGGTTCCATCCCGCGCTCAACCTGCAGAGCCCGCGCGTCTGGATGTGGATCTTGGCCATCGCTGTGGTCGCGATCCTGGCGTTCAAGGTCGCCGCGTTGCGATCGAAGAAGCACGCGGTGCTCTTCAACCGCCTGGTCTTCGTTCCCTTGGGCGTCATCGCCTTGTTCTTCCTCGGCCTGCTGTGGGGCGAGCCCTTCATGCCCGGCAACGCCGAGCGCTACGCCTCGGTGCTCCAGACCACCGACGGCGATTTCGCCCAAGATATCGAGCAGGTCGATTACTCCGAGGTGCCGGTGATCGACCGCGACTCCGCCGTGCTGCTGGGCAACCGCGCGATGGGGTCGATTCCCGAGTACGTCAGCCAGTTCGAGATCAGCCCCGCGTATAGCATGATTAACTACCAGGGGCGTCCGGTCCGCGTGAGCCCGCTCACCTATGCCGACCTCTTTAAATGGCTCTCCAACCGCAGCCAGGGCATTCCCGCCTACGTGCTGGTCGACATGGTCACCCAGGAGGCCCAGGTGGTGCGCCTGGAGCAACCCATCAAGTACAGCGAGTCGGAGCCCCTGGCGCGCAACATCGACCGGTACGCGCAGCTCAAGTACCCCATGTACATGTTCGACCAGAAGTCCTTCGAGCTCGATGAGGAGGGGACGCCCTGGTGGGTGTTCCCGGTGCAGAAGCGCACCATCGGGCTGTTCGAGGGAACCACGATAGACCGCGTGGTGCTGGTGAACGCCTGCACCGGCGAGACGCAGGACTACCCGGTGGACGAGGTTCCCAGCTGGGTCGACCGCGCCTATCCGAGCGATCTGCTCATCCAGCAGTACAACTGGAGCGGCGCCTACGCCAAGGGGTGGCTGAACTCCTGGATCGGCCAGCAGGGCGTGGTGCGCACCACGCCGGGCACGGATGGCCAGCTGGGCTACAACTACCTCGCCCAGGGCGACGACATCTACCTGTATTCCGGCGTGACCTCGGTTACCGCGGATAACTCCAGCGTCGGCTTCATCCTGGTGAACCAGCGCACCGGCGAATCGCATTTCTACTCGGTGCCGGGTGCCACGGAGGATTCCGCTATGGCGTCGGCCGAGGGCCAGGTCCAAAACCTCAAATACCAGGCGACCTATCCGCTGCTGCTCAACGTATCCGGCCAGCCCACGTACTTCATGGCGCTGAAGGACAACGCGGGCCTGGTGAAGATGTACGCGATGATCAACGTGCAGCATTACCAGAGCGTCGCGACGGGCGGCACCGTCGCCGCGGCCCAGGAGAGCTACCTGTCCATGCTCGCTGCGGAGGGCGCGTTGAGCGACGAGGAGGCGGCGGCATCCGGTGCCGAGGAGAAGGTTTCCGGCAAGATCGCGAGCATCGCCCAAGCCGTCATCGACGGCAACTCGCATTTCTTCGTAACGCTCGAGGGCGACGGGGCGATCTATGATTTCGCGCTGCCCGACATGCTTGCGATCGTGCGCTACAAGGTCGGCGACGCCATCGAGTTCAGCTATGCCAAGCCCATCGAGGGCGCCGACGCCGATGCCGGAGATGCGGCTACGTGTGAGGTCACCAAGTTCGGCGTCTCCCGCTCAACGCCGCACGACCAGGAGCCGGTCGGCGCTTCGGAAGCCGATGGCGCCGACGATGCGTCGTAGCAGCGCGCGCCGCCTCGCGACCGTTCTCACCGATATACGCCCTTTTACGTGCGCCCTGCACGCTTCTGCTCCCCGTCGATGCCGGCGCTCGAGTACGATGGTCCCACATGCGGGCGCATCCTCGGAGCGCTTCGCGGCGAGAGGAGGCCATCATGCTGGGCGGCGATACCAAGGGTACGTTCACATTCGTCCTTAAGACGTTCTTGACGGTGGCGGTCCTGTTGATGGGCCTGCCTGCGTATATGTATCTGCTGGGAGCAATGCCCGTCGCCCACGGCTTCCTCGGGGTCTATGGCGCATCCGCCGCCTTTGTCGTTTGCCTCATCGCGCTGATCGTCTTGCTCTGGAAGCACGACCGCCGTTTCCTGGTCATTGGCACGGCGGCGTTCATCCTGGGCACCGGCCTCATGGCGGCGAGCTGCTATGACGCGACGCGCGGGACGATCGAGCAGGATCCTGATGAGGTCCTTCCCGATGACGATCTCGACTTCACGATCGTCTACGAGGACTACCTTCCGTTTACCAGCGAGAACATCCCGCGCCTCGACGAGGAGGCGACCCTGCGCCTCACCGAGGAAGACGACCTTCCCGTGACGGATTGCGCGGCGGCGCTGCTGCCGTTCACATCCGGCGTGGTGAGCGCGGTGTATCCGGACACCATCGCGGTGCAGGGCGTGCTAGACGAGGAAGGGCAGCGTGAGTTCGACGAGCTGGACGCGGCGCTGCTCGAGCGCGACTTGACCGAAGGCGAGGCCGAGCGCTATGGCGAGCTCCTGCGCTGGATGGGCGGAGACTGCCCCGGGGCTGCGTTTCGCTACACCAACAGCCCTTATGGTTTCGGGAACCTGGTCGATGGCGTGACGGATGTGTTCATCGGGACCGATCCGAGCGACGAGCAGCTCGCGTACGCCGCACAGCACGGCGTGGAACTCGAGTCGACGCCGCTGGCGCTCGAGGCGTTCGTCTTCATCGTGAACGAGGATAATCCGGTCGAATCGCTCACCCAGCAGCAGGTGCGCGACATCTACGCAGGGAAGATCGCGAACTGGAGCGAGGTCGGCGGCGCCGACGAGGAGATCGTCGCGTTCCAGCGCAACGAGGGCTCCGGCTCGCAATCGCGGATGGCCGGCTTCATGGGGGACGTCCCGCTGATGGACCCGCCCGAGTCCTGGCGCATCGTCTCGATGGGCGGCTTGGTGCGCGCGGTCGCGGGATACGATAACCGTCCGAACGGCCTGGGTTATTCGTTTCGGTATTACGCGACGCAGATGGTCGAGGGTGCGGACGTCAAGCTCTTGGCGATCGACGGCGTCGAGCCGACCGTGGAGCATATCGCCGACGGCAGCTATCCGTTGACGGGAGCCTTCAAGGCGTGGACGCGCAAAGGGGAGGCGAACCCGCTCGTGGCCGATCTGGTCGATTGGATGCGCGGGCCCCAGGGCCAGCTGCTGGTGGAGCGCGCGGGATACACGCCGCTTCCGTGATGGTCGCGCCTCATGCGAAGCCCCGGCTTTCTCGATCCGATGGGATGCGGGAAACCGGGGCGTTTTCATGTGCGAACGGCGGAGCTCGAACGGAGGGTCCGCGTTGGGAGGGCGTGCGGGTAGAAGCGCCCGCCCGAATGCTCTTCTATCACGGGGCGAGGGGCGCGCCGTCAAGACGCGGCGCGGCTGCTACTCCTCGTTCACGACCAACGGGACGAACTGGAAGGTCAGGCAGTCGACCAGGCCGCGGTTGGTGAGGCGCAGGTCGGGCAGGCAGGCGAGCGAGGTGAGGCCCATCGTCATGAAGGGCGAGGGCATCGTGCATCCCATGCCCTCCCAGGCGCGCTCGAGCCGCTCGACCTCGACGGCGACCTCCTCGAGCGGCTTGGTGCTCATGAGGCCCGCGACCGGTAGCTCGACCAAGCCGAGGACGCGGCCGTCCTGCACGGCGACCGCGCCGCCGCCGCAGGATGCGAGGGTGTTGGCGGCGATGGCCATGTCCTCGTCGTTGTCGCCGATGACCAGCAGGTTGTGGGCATCGTGCGCGACGGTCTGGGCGAGCGCGCCGTGGATGCCGTAGCCGCAGGTGAAGCCGTAGCCGAAGGTGCCGGTCTCGTGATGGCGCTCGAAGACGAAGGCCTTCAGGATATCGTGCTCGGGGTCGGCGAGGAGCTCGCCGTCCACCACGGGGACGTCCAGATGGCGCTCGGCGTTGCTCACGCGGCCGGAGATGGCCTCCATCACGCGGACGCGCGCGGTGGTACCGGGAAGCGCGCCGCCCTCGCCGTCGACCGCGGGGATGCGGAAGGTCTCGGGCGTGATCTCGCGGCCGAGGTGCATCGTGTTGACGATCCAGTCGGGGTAGGCGGTGCCGTCGACCTCGAAGAGGGCACGACCGTCCTCTGCCACCACGTCGCCGTCGATCATGGTCATCTGGACGTCGAAGTCGGTGAGGCTGCCCATGAGGACCATGTCGGCGCACTTGCCCGGGGCGATGCTGCCGAGCTCGTGGTCCATATGGAAGCAGGTGGCGGTGTTGATGGTCACCATCTGCAGGGCGACGAGCGGGTCGATGCCCTCTGCCACGGCGCGGCGCAGGATGTGGTCCAGGTGCCCGTACTCGACGAGCGTGTTGGGGTGGGTGTCGTCTGAGATGAGGTTCATGAAGCGCGTGTCGATGTCGCCCGCGGTGATGGCCGGCGCGAGATGGGCGAGGTCGCGCCATGCCGAGCCCTCGCGCAGCTGGGCGTACTGGCCCAGGCGCACCTTGGCGAGCACGTCCTCTGCGCGCGTCGACTCATGGTCGCAGCGCACGCCGCTGGAGACGTAGGCGTTGAGGCCGCGGTCGGTCTCGGGCACGGAGTAGTGGCCGGTCACGCAGGCGTCCGCCCGGAGCGTCGCCTCGATCTCGCCCATGGGGTGGTCGGCGGCGGCGAGCACGCCGGGGAAGTTCATCATCTCGCCCAGGCCCACCACGGAATCCCAGGTCATGCTCTCGGCGACGTCTTTAGGGCCGATGGCGCTGCCCGTGTCCTCGAACCCCGGGACCGCGGGCACGCAGGAGGGCGTGGTCACCATGGCCTTGAGCGGCGTGCGGCGCGCATCCTCGACCATGACCTTGACGCCCTCGAGACCGACGACGTTGGCGACCTCGTGCGGGTCCCAGTAGATGCCCACGGTGCCGTGGGGGACGACGGCGCGCGCGTACTGCGATGCGCCCATCATGGAGGATTCGACGTGGATGTGGCCGTCGAGGAAACCGGGGGCTAGGTAGCGTCCGGCGGCGTCGATCACGCGCGTGGCCTCGCCGATGCAGTGGGCGGCGTCGCCGATGTATGCCACGCGGCCGCAGGCGATCGCGACGTCGACGCCCTCTTGGACCTCGCGGGTGTTGACGTTCACGAGGCGCGCGTTTTGGATGACGGTCTCGGCCGGTCGGGTGCCCTGGGCGACGGCGATGAGGGCGGGGCTGCACTCCCATAGCGGCGCCTTGCAGAACTTGTTGATCACACGAACTCCTCTCTCGAGCGTTGTCATTTGAACCATCTTACCCAAGGCGGGTAAGATGGATGCCATGAAACGCAAAGGCGGGTCGCGCGTGCCGGGTGCCGGTTCGATGACTGCCGGTTCATCCGTTGCTCGATGGAGCGCGCCCACCGGCCGTGTATCCGCCGTCATGCCGCTCGTCGAGGAATCCTGCCGTTCGTCGTGGAGGTTCGGAGGCTTCTTGCGCGCGCGGGCAGCTTGCTGGAACCGCTGCGTGATATCGGGGATAATCAAATACGTTATGCCAACGTTGAAAGGATGCTTCCCATGAGCTTCGACGCACGTATCACCCGCCGCAGCGCCCTTGTGCTTGCGGCATCGCTGTTGCTGGCCGGTTGCGCCCCCGCCGCTACGGACGGCTCCGCCCCCGCCGGCTCCGACGCCGGAAGCGCTTCCGTCGCGGGGAATCCCAGAGCCGCTTGGGAGGTCGTCTTGGATAGCGACGCGCCGTTCCTCAACGTCGAGGGCGAGGAGGGCGCGACGATGCCCGGGGACTGCTGGCTGCAACGCGAAGACGGCTCCATCCAGGTCCAGGTTGCGGGCTCCTCGATCCCCGAGCCCTCGGTCGAGCGCGTCGAGTATGCCGACGGTCAGCTCACGCTCGTCATGGCGACCCCGGATGAGAACACCCCTGCCACCATGGACTACGTGCTGCATCAGTTCGTGGTTACGCCGGCGAACGGCGATGAGGTGAGCAGCGTGAAGGTCGTGCGCGGCGAGGACGAGGCCGAGCTGCCGCACGGCATCGTCGCGGCGGATGCGATCTCGTTCGAATAAGCTCGCTTCCGTCGGGCATCGGGAGGTTTGTGCGCGTGCGGCCCGCAGCGCCGTCTCGAAAGCGCGCGGCCATCTCCTTGCTATGCTCGCGCCTGCAATCGTTCGAATGACGCGCGGCGCTCGTTGCATCGACGGGCGCCGCGATCTTGTTTTGGAAAGGGTATCTATGCTGACTATCGGATGCCATCTTTCAACGACCAAGGGATATGCCGCCATGGGCGAGACGGCCCGGTCCATCGGCGCCACCACGTTCGCCTTCTTCACCCGCAACCCGCGCGGGGGGAGCGCCAAGCCGCTTGATCCGGATGATGTGGCCGGCTTGCAGCGCATCCTGGACGAGGACGGATTCGGTCGCCTGGTGGCGCACGCTCCCTATACCTATAATCCCTGTTCGGCGAAGGAGCGGGCGCGGGAGTTCGCACTCGAGGCGATGGCCGAGGATCTGCGGCGCATGGAGGCGCTCCCGGGGCACTACTACAACTTCCATCCCGGCGCCCATGTCGGGCAGGGCGCGGAGCGCGGCATCGAGCTCATCGTCGACTGCCTGTGCCAGGTGATGTTCGAAGGGCAGCGCACCTGCGTGCTCTTGGAGACCATGGCGGGCAAGGGCACCGAGGTCGGCCGCTGCTTCGAGGAGATCGCAGCGATTATCGAGGGCGTCGTCGAGCGCCGTCCCGAGCTCGACGGCGTCTTGGGGGTGTGCCTTGATACCTGCCATGTAAGCGATGCGGGGTACGACATCATCGGCGACCTCGATGGCGTGCTGGCCGAGTTCGACCGCGTCGTGGGATTGGGGCGGCTGCGAGCGGTCCATATCAACGATTCGAAGAATCCGCGCGGCGCGCATAAGGATCGCCACGAGGTTATCGGCGGCGGCTATCTCGGCAACCCCGATCTGGGCGGTGGCGAGGAGGTTTTCCGGCGCATCGTGACGCATCCCGCCCTGCGCGAGCTCCCATTCATCCTGGAGACGCCCCATGGGGAGCTGACGGGATACGCCGAGGAGATCGCGTATCTGCGCGGCCTCGCCGAGTAGGGGCCAGGGCGGGACGGGGCTTTTGCCACGCGGCGTGCGGGCGGGGTGCGGCTCATGCTGCGCCCCGCCTTTTTCGAGCTCGAGGCAAAAGCCCCGTTGCGGTTTTTCGCCGCACGCCCGGCGTCGGCTGCGGCATCGTCCGCTCTTTTGCATGCGCGGCGAAGCGCTGCCTAGCCAACTGAGTATTCTTTTCCCCTCAATGCATAAACCTGCTATTACAGAGAATGAATCTGTATATATGGGAAACATGGAAGAAATATTTGCAAAAATTGAATCATCTAATGCATAATCGCGTATACTCCATCCTCAAGCAATGGCAGACGTGTACATTGTCGGACCGAGTATTCGAAGGGGAAGGATCTATCATGTTTAAGAAGCAGTTTGGAGTCGTCGCGGCCTCCGTAGCGATGGCGGGCGCTCTGGCGCTCGCGGGTTGCGGCGGCGCTCCGGCGGCCGATACGGCGGGTAGCACGGATGCCTCGGCTCCGGCAGGCGAGATGCAGCTGGTCACGGAGGGCACCTTGACCGTCGGCACCTCCGCAGAATACGAGCCCTTCGAGTATATGGAGGATGGCGAGTACAAGGGCTTCGACCTCGAGCTCGCCCAGGCCATCGCCGATGACCTCGGTCTCAAGCTCGCGATCGAGAACGTCGATTTCGACACGATCGTCCCCGGCGTCGCCTCCGGTGCCAAGTACGATATCGGCATCGCCGCCATCACCGCCACGCCCGAGCGCGAGGACGAGGTGGACTTCACCGATTCGTACTATATGGACGACCAGGCCATCGTCACGATGAAGGATAACGCCGACATCACGGGTGACAACTATAAGGATGCGCTGAACGCCGAGGGTGTGAAGATCGCGGTCCAGTCCGGTTCGACCGCCGAGGCCTTCGCTAAGGAGAACTTCCCGAGCGCCACGCTCGTGCCGTTCAAGAACGCGACCGATTGCTTCGCCGCCGTGCAGTCCAGCCAGGCCGCGGCGCTGGTGACAAACCGTTCCGTCGCCGCGCAGCTGGTCGCGACCTCTTTCAGCAACGAGCAGGTCATCAAGCAGATCTCGACCGGCGAGGAGTACGCGATCGCGGTCAACAAGGAGAACCCCGCCCTCAAGGACGCCGTGAACGAATCCATCGCCAAGCTCACCGAAGACGGTACGGTCGACGCGCTCATGGAGAAGTACAACATCAAGTAAGACGCTGCATAGCGTGCCCGCCGGCCCTCCTGCGCATCCGCGAGGAGGGCTTTGGCGGCAAAAGGGGACGTGTGTCCAGCGAAGCTGGCACGTTCCCCAAGGTTGTTTCATGTATGAAAGGGTAAGACGATGGAGAACAGGGGAACGCCGACGTTCGGGATGCCGGTATGCGGCGCTGCCGTGGGCCATGCTGCAGCGCGTATCATGACGGCCGTATGCCTCGCGCTGCTCGCGTGCTTCGCGCTGGCGGGCGCGCCCGGGCGCGCGGAGGCGCTCGAGGTGGAGAAGCTCACATGCCGTCCCAACGGAGATTCCGGCAGCGATGTCCTGGGCGGTACGGAGACGCGTATCACCTGGGAGGTCCAGGCGGGTCCGGATGAGGCGCTTTCGGGTCTCTCCCTTACGGTTCCCGCGGGCACCGCGTTCGAGACCGAGGACCTGAGGCTCACCATGCTCTCGGGGGAGGACCTGATGGACCGCGAGTTCATCAAGCCGAAGATCGAGGCGGACGGGGAGACCCTGCGCCTCGCCTTTCCCGAGGCGGCGCCTGCCGGGCGCTTTTTCCGCCTCGAGCTCTACGGCGTGGTGTTCCCGGCGGCGGGCGGAGAGATGCAGTGCACCGGCGCCTACACGCTCGCCGATGGCTCCGAGCGCGACATCGAGGGCATCCCCGCCGTCTCCGTCAAAGGCGTGACCCCCTTCGACCAGTTTAAGAGCTTCCTGGAGGACCAGGCTTGGGTTCAGGCGTGGAATTCCAATACCTTCCTTCGCCTGTTCTTCAACCCGGTCCTCATCGTAAGCAGCCTGCCCATCATCTTCGGAGGCTTCTTGATGTCGCTCGCGATCGTTCTGGTCGCGTTCCCGGTCGCCATCCCGTTCGGCTTCATGTTCGCCCTCATGCGCATCTCGAAGTCGCGGATCCTGCGCGCGATCGCCGGCGTCTACGTGAACCTCATCCGCGGCACGCCTGCCTTCCTGCAGATCTATATCGCGTTCTTCGGATTGCCGCTCGCGGGCGTCAACATCGATAACTACACCCTCGGCGTCATCGTGATGGCGATGAATTCCGCAGCCTATCTCTGCGAGATCTTCCGCGCGGGCATCCAATCCATCCCGAAGGGCCAGACCGAGGCCGCGCGCTCGCTGGGCATGAACGCCGTGCAGACCATGGCCTACATCATCGTCCCGCAGACGTTCCGCAACGTCATCCCCACGCTGACCAGCGAGTTCATCTTGCTGTATAAGGATACGTCGCTGCTGGCCGCCGTGGGCGTCATGGAGATCGTGATGTACGCGAAGACGATCGTCGCCACGACCGGCTCCATCACGCCCTATGTCGTCGCCGCCCTGTTCTACCTGGTGGTCACGCTGCCGCTCGCGCGCGTCGTCAGCATGCTGGAGGCCCGCCTGATGGGCTCGACGGCGGGCACGAACGCCGGGCCCACCGCTAAGAAGCCGTTGAAGAGCGCGGGTGCCGTCGTCCCGACACCGCCCGACCATATCGCTGGACTGTAGGGGGAATGCAAGATGAGCGAAGCTACCAAGAACGAGGTCGTGGTGAGCATCCGCGGCCTGCAGAAGAGCTATGGCGATAACGTCGTGCTGCGAAACATCGACCTCGACGTTCATCGCGGCGAGGTCGTGGTGGTGCTGGGTCCGTCGGGTTCGGGTAAATCGACTATGCTGCGCTGCGTGAACATGTTGGAGACTCCAACCGCCGGCTCTATTTTCTTCGAGGGGCAGGATATCACCAAGCACGGCGTGGACCTGAACAAGGTGCGCGTGCATCTGGGCATGGTGTTCCAGCAGTTCAACCTTTTCCCCAACATGTCCGCGAAGAAGAACGTCATGATCGCGCAGGAGAAGGTCCTCAAGCGCTCGCGCGAGGAGGCGGCGGCCGTCGCGGAGCGGGAGCTTGCCAAGGTGGGCCTGGCGGATCGCGTCGATTTCATGCCGAGCCAGCTTTCCGGCGGCCAGCAGCAGCGCGTCGCCATCGCGCGCGCCCTCGCTATGAATCCCCATGTGATGCTGTTCGATGAGGCGACATCGGCGCTCGATCCGGAGCTGGTGCGCGACGTGCTGGCGGTTATGCGCGACCTGGCGCGCGGCGGCATGACGATGATCGTGGTGACGCACGAGATGCAGTTCGCACGCGACGTAGCCGATCGCGTCGTCTTCATGGACGGCGGCGTGATCGTGGAACAGGGCACGCCGGAGGAGGTCTTCGACCATCCGTCGTCGGATCGAACGAAGGACTTCCTGGGCCACATCGCCTGATCTCGCCGTCGTCTTGCAGCGTGAACCCGGTCCCCGACCTCGGCGCCCCTTCCTATCTCGTTGAGGTTGGGGAGGGCGGATCGCAGGCGGGAGCCGGGTTGCTTTCATAGAGGTATGGGGAAGCCCCCGTGCTCGGATCCGCTGGTTGGATTCCGGGCACGGGGGCTCTTGCTTGCGGCGCCTTGCAGGATGATGCGCTACTTCTTGATCCAGCTGAACATGGAGCGAATCTTCTCGCCCGTGGTCTCGATGGGGTGCGTGTTGATGGCCTCGCGCTGCTCCAGGAGCCACTTGTGGTCGTTATTGCAATCGTCCACGAACTCCTGGGCGAAGCTGCCGTCCTGGATGCGGGCGAGGATCTGCTTCATCGCCGCGCGGCTCTCCTCGTTGATCACCTTGGGACCGGCGTAGTACTCGCCGTATTCGGCGGTGTTGGAGATGGAGTAGTTCATGAAGTGGATGCCGCTCTCGTACATGAGATCGACGATCATCTTCATCTCGTGATAGCACTCGAAGTAGGCGAGTTCCTCGGGGTAGCCGGCCTCGGTAAGGGTTTCGAAGCCCGCCTTGACCAACTCGACGAGGCCGCCGCACAGAACCGCCTGCTCGCCGAAGAGGTCCTCTTCGGTTTCCTGGGCGAAGGTGGCCTTGAGGATGCCGGAGCGGCCGCCGCCAACACCCCAGCAATATGCCAGCGCGATGTCCCAGGCGTCGCCGGTGGCGTCTTGGGCCACGCAGGCCAGGTCCGGCACGCCGGAGCCCTCGGTGAACTGGCGGCGCACGATGTGGCCGGGGCCCTTGGGGGCGCACATGATGACGTTGACATCCTCGGGCGCCTTGATGTAGCCGTAGTGGATGTTGAAGCCGTGGGCGAAGGCCAGGGTATCGCCCGCCTTGAGGTTGGGGGCGATGAACTCCTCGTAGACCTTGGGCTGGGTCTCGTCGGGGGTGAGGACCATGATGACGTCGGCCTCTGCGGCCGCCTCCGCCATGCCCATGACCTTGAGGCCCGCTTCGGCCGCCTTCTGGGCGGACGAGGAGCCCTCGCGCAGTCCGACGCGCACGTCGCAGCCGGAGTCCATGAGGTTGAGCGCATGCGCGTGGCCCTGGGATCCGTAGCCGATGATGGCGATCTTCTTGCCCTGGATGACCTCGGGTTTGCAATCCTGGTCGTAATAGACGGTAACTGCCATGTTCTTGTTCTCCTTACGTAGATGACTGCTGGTACGGTGCGTGAGAGGCTTGCATGAAGCCTTATTTCCCATAAGCGCCCAGGCGCTTGGTGAGACGGTTGGATGGGATTCGGGGACCGTGCGGGACCCGTGCGGGACCGTGCAGAACCGGGGTGAAATCCACGGAGCACCCGATTGCCCGGGCGAGAGCGCTTACTGGTCGTGCGCTCCGCGCGACATCGCGATCTTGCCGGTGCGGGTGAGCTGCTTGATGCCGTAGCTGCGGAAGAGGTCTTCCATCGCATCGAGCTTGCTCGCGGTTCCGGTGGCCTCGACGGTGAGGGTGTTCTTGCCCACGTCGACCACGTTGGCGCGGAAGATCCCCGCGATCTCGATGACCTCGTGGCGTCGCTCGGGCGGCGCCTGCACCTTGAAGAGGACGAGCTCGCGCTCGATGGCGTCGGAGTGCGTGAGGTCGGAGATCTTGTAGACAGAGACGAGCTTGTGCAGCTGCTTGGTGATCTGCTCGAAACCCACCTCGTCGGCCTCCACGATGATGGTCATGCGGGAGAGCGTCTCATCTTCGGTGGGGGCGACGGTCAGCGATTCGATGTTGAAGCCGCGCCGGCTGATCATGCCCGTGACGCGGGACAGCACGCCGCTCTTGTTCTCGACGAGCACGGAGAGGATGTGGATCATGGTGCTACGCCTCCTTGGTGTCGAAGGGGGAGGGCGCCGAGCCGAAGCCCTTCTCGCTTACGCGGACGCCGCCCAGGGTTACGTCGAGCGCGCCGATGATGTCGTCGAGCGCCGCGCCGGGTGCGACCATGGGGCAGACCGTCTGCTCCATGGGGATGACGACGTCGAGCAGGAACGGGCCCGTGGCGGCGAGCATGGTGTCGAGTGCGTCGTCGACCTGGTCGGGCTGGTCGATGCGCATCGCCTGCCAGCCGTAAGCGTCGGCGAGCTTGACGAAATCGGGATTGGCGTCCAGCTCGGTGAAGGAGAAGCGCCGGTCGTAGAAGAGGCTCTGCCACTGATGCACCATGCCGAGCGCGCGGTTGTCGACGATGATGACCTTGACGGGTACGTTGTTGATGGCGGCGGTCGCCATCTCCTGGGAGTTCATCTGGAACGATCCGTCTCCGGCGATGCAGACGACCTCGTTGTCCGGACACCCCATCTTGGCTCCGATGGCGGCGGGGAAGCCGAAGCCCATGGTTCCCAGGCCGCCGGATGAGATGAAGGTGCGCGCGTGCTCGCGATGGATGTTCTGGTGCGCCCACATCTGATGCTGACCCACTTCGGTGGTGACGATCGAAGCCTCGGGGTCGAGTTTGTCGGACAGCTTCGAGAGCATGATCTCGGGTGCGATCTTATCCGGGTAGTCGGCGAAGTCCGCAGCGTAGAACGGCCAGCGGTCGCGCCAGGAGAACACGGTCTGCTCCCATTCGCGGTCGTTCGCCTCGGCTCCGTCCTTGACGAGACGCTCGTAGAGCGCTCCTAAGACGACCTTGGCGTCCCCCACGATGGGGACGGCGGGGTCGATGATCTTGCCGATCTCCGCCGGATCGATATCGATGTGGATGATCTTGGCATGCGGGGCGAATTCGGAGACCTTGCCCGTGACGCGGTCGGAGAAGCGCGCGCCGACGGCGATGAGCAGATCGCATTCGGTCACGGCCATGTTGGCGTATTTGGAGCCGTGCATGCCGACGGGACCCAGGTTGAGGGGGTTGGAGCATCGCATGGCGCCCTTGCCCATGAGGGAGGTGACCACCGGGATGCGCATGAGCTCGGCCAGCTGCGTCAGCTCGGCGCATGCGTGGCTCGAGACGATGCCGCCGCCGGCGTAGATGAGCGGTCGACGGGCCTGCTCGATGAGCCCCGCGGCTTGGCGCACCTGCTTGGCGTTGCCCTTGTACGTCGGCCTGTAGCTCGGGATGTTCACGGAATCCGGGTAATGGAACACCATCTCGGAACCCGAGAGATCGCTGGGGATGTCGATGAGCACCGGACCGGGGCGCCCCGTGGAGGCGATGTAGAACGCCTCGCGGAAGGTGCGCGTCAGGTCGTCGCACGATTGGAGCAGGAAGCTGTGCTTGACCACGGGCATGGTGATGCCCACGATATCGGATTCCTGGAAGGCGTCGGTGCCGATGACGCCGCGGGTGACCTGGCCCGTGATCACGACGAGGGGGACGGAGTCCATGAAAGCCGTCGCGATGCCGGTCACGGTGTTGGTCGCGCCCGGTCCGCTCGTCACCAGGACCACGCCCACCTTGCCCGTGGCACGGGCGTATCCGTCGGCCATATGCGTCGCGCCCTGCTCGTGCCGGGCGAGCACGTGGCGGATCTTCTTCGAGTCGTACAGGGCATCGTAGATCTTGATGGCCTGGCCGCCGGGGTAGCCGAAGATCGTGTCCACCCCCTCGGCCTCGAGGCTCGCGATGATGGCCTGGGCTCCGGTCATGGTCTTGCCCTCGTGCTCGGTCGCGCTGCCGGGGCCGAAGGGCCTGCCCTCGATGGCGCGCTGTCGCCGGGCGAGCTTTTCGTCGAGGTTCGTCATGAGAGATACGCCCCCTTATCTGCGCTGGTGACCAATTTGGCATAGCGTGAGAGCACGCCCTCGGTGTACTTGGGCGCCGGTGGTTGCCAGGCGGCGCGGCGGCATGCAAGCTCGGCGTCGTCGACCTCGAGGACGAGGGTGCCGGCATCGATATCGATGGTGATGATGTCGCCGTCTTCCACCAACGCGATCGGTCCGCCCGCCGCGGCCTCGGGGCTCACGTGTCCGATCGCGGGTCCCTTCGTGGCGCCGGAGAAGCGCCCGTCGGTGATGAGGGCGCAGGACTTGTCGAGTCCCATGCCGCAGATGGCGCTCGTCGGGGTGAGCATCTCGCGCATGCCCGGGCCGCCGGCGGGGCCCTCGTAGCGGATGACGACCACGTCCCCGGGGACGATCTTGCCGCCGAAGATGGCCTCGCAGGCGTCCTCCTCGCTCTCGAAGACGCGGGCGGGTCCCTGATGGCGGTGCATATCGGGCGCGACGGCGCTCTTCTTGACCACGCCGCAATCCGGCGCGAGGTTGCCGCGCATCACCTTGAGGCCGCCGTCGGGCGAATAGGGGTCGGTGTAACGACGCACCACGGTGCCGTCTGCATGCGGATAGGCGTCCATGATCTCCTCGAGCGGTCCCATGCACGTCCGTGCATCGCGGTCGAGGACGCCCGCGTCCCAAAGCTCGTGTATGATGGCGGGCACGCCGCCGGCGTCGTTGAGATCCTGGATGTGCAGCGGTCCGGCGGGCGCGATGCGAACGATGTTGGGCGTGGCGGCCGAGACGCGGTCCCAGTCATCCATGGTCACCGGGCAGCCGGCGGCATGCGCGATCGCGGTGAGGTGGAGCATGGTGTTGGTCGATCCGCCGAAGGCCATGTCGAGCGCCATGCCGTTGTGGATGGACGCCTCGTTGATGAGGTCGCGCGCCGTCGTGCCCTGCTCGAGCAGCTCCATGATCTTCATCCCCGCGCGCTTCGCCAGGCGGATGCGCTCCGAGTACACGGCGGGAACGGTGCCGTTGCCGGGCAGCGCGATGCCGAGGGCCTCGGAGAGGCAGCAGATGGAGTTCGCCGTGAACATGCCCGAGCAACTGCCGCAGGTGGGGCAGGCGGTCTCCTCGAGCCAATGGCACTCCTCCCGCGTCATGGTGCCGGCGGTGACCTGGCCCACGGCGTCGAACAGGGTGTTGAGGTCGGTTTGCTCCCCGCAGCGACCGCGCCCGGCGAGCATGGGGCCGCCCGATACGAGGACGGTGGGGATATTCAGCCGGCATGCGGCGATGAGCATGCCGGGGACGATCTTGTCGCAGCTGGGGATCAGGACCATGGCGTCGAATCGATGGCCTTGGACGGCGCACTCGACCGAGTCGGCGATGACCTCGCGGCTGGTGAGGGAGTAGCGCATGCCCTCGTGGTTCATGGCGATGCCGTCGCACACGCCGATGGTGTTCACCTGCAGGGGCGTACCGCCGGCCATGCGCACGCCCGCTTTGACGGCGTCGGCGATCTGCTGCAGGTGGATGTGGCCGGGAATGACCTCGTTTTGGGATGAGACGACGGCGATGAGCGGGCGTTCGAGCTCCTCGTCCGTCAACCCGTCGGCTTTGAGCAGGCTGCGGTGCGGCGCACGGGCAAGCCCCTTCTTTACGGCATCGCTTCTCAGCTGCATCTGCGTGTCCTCACTCTCATGCGCATGCGCGCGGTTGGTGCCATGAGAGAAATGCCGGGACGTGGACGCTTCGTCGTTCGATGCCGATGACGGCGGCTACCGGTCGAGGGTACTTGCTCGCGGTTCGCCCGGGGGTGGCCGTGCTCGCGCGAGCGTTGCCAAGACTGCTCGAGGGACTCTTCTTCGCCGTCCACCGCGGGTTCTCATGTGCTGCCCGCTTGCTGTGGGATGGATGCGGCGCGTACTCGCCCTGTCCTCGCATTTGCTCAGTGGAGCACACTATACGGAACGCTTGAACGGGGTGCAATTGAAAAAGCAAGCGGATACTTTGCTGTAACAAAGTATCCGCTTACCGAATAATACTGTACTTCGCTGAAGCGTCCACGCGTCGACGTCGCTACAGCGAGGTTTGGACGACGGACGGTTCGAACCCGCCGTTTTGAAGCGCGGCGACGATCTGGGCCTTATGGTCCTCGCCGAACGCCTCCACCGTTACGCGCAACTCGACCGCGGCGTTGCGGTTGGTGCTCACGAACTGGTTGTGCTCGAGCTTGATGACGTTGCCGTTCTCCTTGGCGATGATGCCGGCGACGCTCAGCAGCATGCCGGGGCGGTCGGGGAGCAGGACGGATACGGTGAAGATGCGCCCGCGCTGGATGAGTCCGTGCTGCACTACGGACGACATCGTGATGACGTCCATGTTGCCGCCGGAGAGGATGGAGACGACGCGCTTGTTCTCGGCGGGCAGGTGCTTGAGCGCCGCCACCGTGAGCAGGCCGGAGTTCTCGACGATCATCTTGTGGTTCTCGACCATGTCGAGGAAGGCGACGATGAGCTCCTCGTCCTCCACCGTGATGATGTCGTCCAGGTTATCGCGTACGTACGGGTAGACCAGGTCGCCGGGCTCGAGGACGGCCGTGCCGTCGGCGATGGTGCTGGCGGAGGGAAGCTTGACCACGCGCCCCGCTTCGACCGACGCCTTCATGCAGGCGGCTCCGGCGGGCTCGACGCCGATGACGCGGATCTTGGGGTTGTAGAGCTTGGCGAAGGTGGCGACGCCGCAGGACAGGCCACCGCCCCCGATGGGCACGAGGATGGTGTCGACGAGGGGCAGCTCCTGTACGATCTCCATGGCGATGGTGCCCTGCCCGGTGGCGACGACGGGGTCGTTGAAGGGGTGGATGAAGGTGTAGCCCTCGTCTTGCGCGAGCTGCATGGCGTGCGCGCAGGCCTCATCGTAGACGTCGCCGTGCAGGATGACCTCGGCGCCGTAATCCTTCGTGCGCTCGACCTTGATGAGGGGCGTGGTGGTGGGCATCACGACGGTTGCCTTCGCGCCCGCGCGCGTCGCGGCGAAGGCGACCCCTTGGGCGTGGTTGCCCGCGCTCGCGGTGATGATGCCGCGCGAGAGCTCCTCGGGCGAGAGCGTGGAGATCTTATAGTAGGCGCCGCGCACCTTGTAGGCACCGGTGCGCTGCATGTTCTCGGGCTTGAGCCATACCCGGTTCCCCGTCGCCCCCGACAGATAGGGGCTTTCGACGAGCTTGGTCTCCTGGGTGACTTCCTTGACCTTGATCGAGGCCTCTTCGAACGCCTCGAGGGTGAGCATCTCGCACATGGTTAACTCTTTTCGCGCGGTGTGGTGCCGTAAACGTTAGGAGGTAGGATAGCAGACGAAGCGATCGTTCTCGGGGGAGGTCCAGGGAGGATGCCATGTTGAAACAAGTCGATGGGGCGCAGGGGCGCCGACCGGGTGCGCGGCAGCCCTTGTTCAGCATCCATGACGCCCAGGTCGTTCGAGCCGGTAAGACCATTCTGAATGTGGAGGACTTCGCGTTGGCCGAGGGGGAGCATATGGCCCTGCTGGGTCCGAACGGCGCGGGAAAGTCGACGTTCGTCCAGCTGCTCACGCGCGAGGTGTTCCCGCTGTATCGCGACGAGCCTCCCGTGCGGTTTCGGGGCGAGGCGAGGCCCCTGCTCGAGGACATCCGCTCCGCGCTGGGCATCGTGAGCGCCACGATGCACGACCAGGTCCGCGTGCACCTGCCGGTGGTCGAGATCGTGATGGGCGGCGTGTACGGCACGCTCGGGCTTCCCATGAGGACGCGCATCGATGCCTCGGTCAGGGGGCGGGCGCTCGACGCGCTCGGCCGTCTGGGCATCGCCGACCTCGCCGCCCGCGACATCATGACCCTCTCGACCGGGCAGGCGCGCCGCGTCCTCGTGGCGCGCGAGCTCGTCCGGGATCCGCAGGTCCTGGTCTTCGACGAGCCGTGCACGGGTTTGGATCCGCAGGGTATGTACCATCTTCGCAAGACGATGAGCGCCCTGGCCGCCGAAGGGCGCTCCATCATCTTGGTCACCCACTATCCCGAGGACATCGTTCCCGAGATCGGGCGCGTCGTCCTCATCAAGGATGCGGTGGTCTACGCCGACGGGCCGAAGGAGGAATTGCTCACCAGCGACGTTATGAGCGGTCTTTTCGGCGTCCCCTTGACCGTCGTCGAGCACGACGGCTGGTACGGGCTCCATTAGCTCGCGCCACCGCCGCCCCCGCGTTCCATCTGCGGTCGGATCTGCCTCGAGACCGGGCCCGGTCGTAGATGGAGTCCGGCCGGCCCGCTCGCGGCGCCGCCACGGCGATGCCGCGCTACAGGGCGCTGCGGTAGATCTCGCGTGCGTCGTCGAGGGTGAGGCTCTTGAAGCTGCCGAATCGCTCGCCGCGGTTGATCCTCAGGCCGGGCATCATCGACTCGATGCCCTCCTCGGTGAGCCCGAGCTCGCCGAGCGACGCGGGCATGCCCAGGGACACGAAGAATTCCTGCAGCTCGTCGATCGTCGCCTCGACGGCGTAGCCTACGGCGAGCTCGGGCTCGATGTCGATGCCGTCCTCCTCGGGGTCGACGGGCTCGATGCCGAACACCTGCTTGCCGAATTCCAGGAAGCGCTCGGGGTGCTCGGTCCAAACAGCGCGCATCCAGGCGGGGAAGATCACCGCCAGGCCCGCGCCGTGGGTGATCGAGGTGTCGTATGCCGAGAGCTCGTGCTCAAGGCCGTGGCAGGTCCAATCGCCGTCGCGCTTGCCCGGGATGCCGAGGCCGCAGCCCGCCAGCCCGTTGTGCGCCAGGGATCCGATCCACATCAGCTCGGCGCGCGCGTCGTAGTCCTCGGGGTTCTCCATCACGCGGCCCGCGGCGTTCATCGCCGCGCGGATGAGCCCGCAGGCGATGTTGTCGGTCACGCCGACGGCGGGCTCGCCCGAGAAGAAGCGCTCCATGATATGGGCGATCATGTCGGTGACGCCCGCCGCCGTCTGGTAGGCGGGGAGCGTGAAGGTGAGCTCGGGATCCATGAACGCGATGACGGGTCGGTTGAGGTCGGTGTTCAAGCCGCACTTCAGGTGCTCGGCGTCGTTGCTGATCACGCATGAGTTCGATCCCTCCGATCCCGATGCGGGGATGGTGAGGACGCAGGCGAGCGGCAGGCGCGCCTCGGGGGTCGCGCGCTTGCGGAAGAAGTCCCACACGTCGCCGTCGTAGACCGCTCCGAGGGATATCGCCTTCGCGCAGTCGATCGCCGAGCCCCCGCCCACGGGAAGCACGAGATCGACGCCTTCCGCGCGCGCTATCTCGATGCCGGCGCGCACGAGGCCGATCTCGGGGTTGGGGCGAACGCCGCCCAGCTCGACGAAGGCGATGCCGGCGTCGGCGAGCGAGTTCTTGACGCGGTCCAGGGTGCCGGTTCGCTTGACCGAGCCCTCTCCGTAGACCAGCAGGGCGCGCCGGTAGCCCGCCGCGGCGAGATCGCGTCCGACGGCATCGGTGACGCCGCGCCCGAAGATGAATTTGGTAGGGGAGTAGAAGGTGAAGTCGTTCATGTCGCGCTCCTCGTCAGCAAGTGGTTGGCCTCGCACCTACGATACCCGATTGGCGGGCGCTCGCGTGCGTCACCGCGGACGCTCCGCGCTCGATTGCCCGGCGCGCTCGATGTTGCGGATATCGTCGAGCGCCACCACGGCATGCGCGAGGCGCAGCTTGCGATAGGCGACCTCGATGCCGGCGACGATGTCGGTGCGCGTGATGTAGCCGTCCCAGTCGTAGTAGGTCACCCGTACCAGGTCGCCCTTCTTCAGCTGCATGAGCTGGCGGGAGAGCGCCTCCGCCTCCTCCTCGGTGAGCTCGTGCCGGGGCTCTACGACGCGCTCCTGTTCGCGCGCGAGCTGGTAGTAGCCGGTGAGCGCGGCGAAGGGCATGAACTGCGCCGCGCGGTCGGCCCGCTTGCGGCCCGCCTGCGTGGTGCCCGTCGGTCGCTGATGCCTAGGCATGGTGTCCCCCCACTTGGTCGTTGCGCTCGCGCCCGGTGGCGCCGCGCTTGAAATTCGTTCCCTTGAGCAGCGAGTTCTTGCCGTAGCGCTGCTTGACGTCGAGCACCGTTCGCTGGAGCCTCCGCTCCTGCTGCTCCGCCTCGATGTCGCAGAACAGGTCGTAGGAGGCCATCTCCTCGGGAATGAGGTTGCCCAGCCCGATGTTGATGCGGCGTATGGCGCGGCTCGGGTCGACCGTCTCGCGGAACAGCGCGTCGAAATGGCGCATGAGATGCTTGAAGGAATTGGTCTGCTCGCCGATCTTGCGCTGGCCTCCCGCATGGGCGTAGCCCCCTTGCCCGGGCAGCCGCCTCGTTCCGTGCTCGCCGGTGAAAAGGGCGCCCGGCTGCGCGGGGGCGCGCTCGTCGAGGACGTGGGTGTCGTCGAGCGCGCTGCGGCGGCCGCGGTCCGCACACCGTGCGGGCAGCGCGTCGTTCGGGGCCGCGCCGCGCCCGTAGCCCACGTAGAGCGATATGCGGTCGCACACGGCGCGGCGGTCGACCAGGTCGAGTGCCGAGACGTCGACCATCTCGCGCAGGACGGTGCGCGCTTCGGCGAAGCTGTAGTCGCGTGCGAGCACCTGTCCGTTGCTGAGCGACGTGGCGGCGGGCCGATAGGCGTGGATGTCCGCGATGGTACAGGGCTCCCGGCCGTGCGCGTGGTCGATGAGGTACTCGGCGTTCACGCCGAGCTCGCGGTAGAGGATGTCCTCGTCCAGCGCTGCCACGCCCATAAGGTCGAATACGTTGTATTTCTCCAGGCGCGCGGCGATGCCGGGGCCGATGCCCCAGATGTCGGTGATGGGGCGATGCGGCCAGATGAGCCGGCGGAAGGCCTCTTCGTCCAGGACGCCGATACCGTCCGGCACGTGCTTGGCCGTGACGTCGAGCGCCACCTTCGCCAGGAACAGGTTGGGTCCGATGCCCGCCGTGGCGCAGATGCCCGTGCGGGCGCGCACGGCGTCCATCAGCCGTCGCGCGAAGCCGCGGGGCGTGAGGCCGTAGAGGGCGAGATAGGGCGTCGCGTCGATGAAGCACTCGTCGACCGAGTAGACGTGCACGTCCTCGGGGCTGACGAATTCGAGGTAGATGCCGTAGATCTTGGCGGATACCTCCATGTAGCGGCGCATGCGCGGCTTTGCCATGATGTAGTCGATACCGGCCGGTATCTCGAAGATGCGGCACCGGTTGCGTATGCCGAGCTTCTTCATGGCGGGCGTGATGGCCAGGCAGATGGTCGAGGGCCCGCGGTCTGGATCGGCTACCACGAGGTTCGTCGTGAAGGGGTCGCGGCCGCGGTCGGCGCATTCCACGCTCGCGTAGAACGTCTTCAGGTCGATGCAGATGTAGGTGCGTTGCGCATGAGCCATGGCCCCTCCGTACGAACATATGTTTCTAGAACTCCTGTTCGATAGTAGACCCTCGTGGAGACGGCGTCAAAGGGTGCGCGCGCGACGGGTTTCGGCTGCAGCCGGGTACAATGCCCTCTACGTGCACCTGGCTGAAGGGAGAGGATTTTTGTGGAGAGTTTCGACGAGCGCTCGCCGCTGGCACCCGAGGAGCGCCGCGCCGCACCGCGCCGCCTGATGGACTCGGTGCGGTCGAACCGGCGCCTGCTCCTGGTGCTGGCGTGCCTCGCGGTCTTTTTACTCCTCCTGCGGTCGGTGCTGGCGGGGGAGGCGATGCGCATCGACGCGCTGGCGTATTGGGCCATCGTCGAGAACCTGCGCGCCGATTGGCTCACCCCCGTCATGGAGGCGTTCTCCGCCCTGGCGACGCCCATGGTCCTGGTGGGCATGCTGCTCGTGATCGCCGCCTTCGCCCCGGGCAGGCGCCCGGGATGGTTCTGCACCGTGAACCTGGTCCTGGCGGTCCTGCTCAACCTGCTGCTCAAGGAGATCGTGCAGCGTCCGCGCCCCGAGGGCTTCCGGCTCGCCGCCGAGACGGGCTTCAGCTTCCCCTCGGGCCACTCCATGGCGGCCATGGCCTTCTTCGGCCTCATCGTCTGGATGGTGTGGCGCTATGAGCGCGACCGCGGACAGCGCCTGCTGCTCACGGCGGGCTTCTCGTTCATCATCCTCATGATCGGCGTGAGCCGCGTCTACCTGGGGGTGCACTATGCGTCCGACGTCATCGGCGGCTTTTGCGCCTCCCTCATCTGGCTGGCGGCGTACACGCGCCTGGCCGCGCCGGTTTTCTTGGGGGAGCCCAGGCGGGTCGATTCGCGATACAATGAGCGTGCCGGGCATCTCGGCTCATAGGGAAGGGCCGTCCGGCCGGGCGCGCCATGCTGCGCCGTCCGTCGCGTCTATGTCAAGGAGGAAGCATATGACAACCGTTTCCGCACCCATCGATGCCACCCAGACCCCCGCGTGGGCAGCGCTTCAGAAGCACCACGACGAGCTCGTCGCGAACGGCATCAGCCTGAAGGATTGGTTCGCGGCAGATCCCGAGCGCGTCTCGAAGCTCAGCTTCGACGTGGCGGGCCTGCACTTCGACCTCTCCAAGAACCTGGTGACCGACGAGACCATCAAGCTGCTGGTCGATCTCGCGCGCGAGCTCCATATCGAGGAGCGCCGCGACGCCATGTTCGCCGGAGAGCACATCAACACCACCGAGGACCGCGCCGTCCTGCATACGGCGCTGCGCCGCCCCGCATCCGAGGCGGGGACGCTCGTCGTCGACGGCCAGGACGTCGTCGCCGACGTGCACGAGGTCCTCGACCGCATGTACGCCTTCGCCGAGCGCGTGCGCTCCGGCGAGTGGAAGGGCGTGTCCGGCAAGCGCATCGAGCACGTGCTGTCCATCGGCATCGGCGGGTCCGACCTCGGCCCCGTCATGGTGTACGAGGCCCTGAAGCCCTATGCCGACGCCGGCATCGACTGCACCTACGTCTCCAACATCGACCCGAACGACATGGCCGAGAAGCTTCGCGGCCTCGACCCCGAGACCACGCTGGTGATCGTCGTCTCCAAGACCTTCACCACGCTCGAGACCCTCACCAACGCCCGCGAGGCCAAGACGTGGATGCTCGAGAGCCTGCGCGCCGCGGGTGCCATCGACGGCACGCCCGAGCAGGACGCCGAGGCGATCCGCCGTCATTTCGTGGCCGTTTCTACCGCGCTCGACCTGGTGGCCGACTTCGGCATCGACCCTGAGAACGCCTTCGGTTTCTGGAACTGGGTGGGCGGCCGCTACTCCGTCGACTCCGCCGTGGGCCTCTCCCTCATCGTCGCGCTCGGTCCCGAGCGCTTCCAGGCCTTCCTCGAGGGCTTCCATGCCATCGACCGCGCGTTCGTCGAGACTCCGCTCGAGGAGAACGTCGTCGCGCTCATGGGTCTGCTCAACGTCTGGTACGTGAACTTCTTCGGCGCCGAGAGCCATGCCGTGCTGCCCTATAACCAGTACCTGCATCGCTTCCCGGCCTATCTGCAGCAGCTCACCATGGAGTCCAACGGCAAGCACGTCCGCTGGGACGGCAGCCCCATCACCACCGCCACGGGCGAGATCTTCTGGGGCGAGCCGGGTACCAACGGCCAGCACGCTTTCTACCAGCTGATCCATCAGGGCACCCGCATGGTCCCCGCCGACTTCATCGCCTTCGTCAACACGCCCAACCCGGTGTGCGACGACGGCCAGGACGTCCATGAGCTCTTCTTGGGCAACTTCCTCGCCCAGACCAAGGCGCTCGCCTTCGGCAAGACCGCCGACGAGGTCCGCGCCGAGGGCACGGCCGAGTGGATGGTTCCCGCTCGCGTCTTCGAGGGCAACCGCCCCACAACGTCCATCTTCGGCGTCGACCTCACGCCCGAGGCGCTGGGCTCCCTCATCGCGCTCTACGAGCACATCACCTTCGTCGAGGGCGTCGTGTGGGGCATCGACTCCTACGATCAGTGGGGCGTCGAGCTCGGCAAGCAGCTGGCCCGCCAGATCACGCCGGCGCTCCATGATGACGAGGCACTGGATACCCAGGATGCTTCCACCAAGGCTTTGATTGAGTTCTATCGCGCAAATCGCCGCTAAGGGACCGCGCGCTTCAAGCCGCGCGCCTATGCAAGCGCAGGGGACGCCGCCCGTTTCATCAAGGCGGCGTCCTCTTTTATCGCGGGTTCTATCGAGATGCTGGATTTGGTTCCAGGTTACGCGTCTGTCCGTGCACGGGGGCTTCTCGTCCCATATAATGGCAGCCGTGAACGCTGTTGAAGCGTCAAATGGGGGAGAAGGGAAGCATCTATGGCTATTCGCGCGATCGCGATCGATATCGATGGAACGCTCACGAACGATCAAAAGGTCATCACGCCGCGTACCAAGCGGGCGCTGATGGATGCGCAGGAGGCGGGGATCAAGCTCATCCTCTCTTCCGGTCGCCCCGTGCACGGCTTGCGCGCGCTTGCGCGCGAGCTCGAGCTCGACCGCCATAACGGCTTGCTGGTCGCGTTCAACGGTGCGCAGGTGCGCGATGCCGGTACGGGCGAGGTCCTCTATGATCAGGCGATCTCCGTCGAGCTCGCTCGCGAGGTCCTGGTCCATATGAAGAAGTTCGACGTCATCCCCATGCTGGTCGATGGCGACCGCCTCTACATCGAGGATGCGTACAACTGCACCGTCTACAGCGGCGGCGCGCCCAAGAACATCATCAAGTACGAGCGCGATGCCTGCGATCTGCGCCTGCATGAGGTGCGCGACCTGGCAGAATGGTGCACGGTCCCCCAGAACAAGATCCTCACCGCCGGTACGGGCGAGTATCTGCAGGAGCACTACCGGGAGATGTCGGCTCCCTTTAGCGATCGCTTGAGCTGCATGTTCACGGCCGAGTGGTATTTTGAGTTCACCGACCAGGGTATCGACAAGGGCCGTGCGCTCTCGTTCGCCTTGCCGCGTTGCGGCATCGATCCCGGGGAGATGGCGGCGTTCGGCGACGGTCAGAACGATCGAGCCATGATCGAGCTCGCCGGCGTGGGCGTCGCCATGGGCAACGCCATCGATGAGCTCAAGAGCGTGGCGGATCTGGTTTGCGGCACCAACAACGAAGACGGTATCGCGGACGCCCTCGAAGAGCTCCTGGCATAGCGGCAATACCTGTTTGACGAGTACGGAGGATGGATGGCGATGGCTGACAAGACGTTTCCCTATAAGGCTGTAATCTTTGATATGGACGGCGTGATCGTCGACACCGAGGCGTTTTACCAGCGCGAGGAGCGCGCGTTCGTGGCCGAGATGGGACTCGATGTCTCTGATCGCGAGATTCTCGAATTGGTGGGGCAGTCCCACCAAACCTTTCAGCGCGTGCTTGCCGACTGGTGGTCCCGCGCGGGCCGCGAGCTCACCCCGGAGGCGGCGGAGATGACGTTCAGGACCTGGTCGGCGCTGCGCCCCTGCGACTACGCGGCGATTCTGAACCCCGGCGTCGCCGAGACCATCGATGAACTGCGTTCGCGCGGCGTTCGCGTCGCGCTGGCCTCGTCCTCGCCTATGGAGAGCATCCTTGCCGTTCTCGAGGCGTGCGATCTGTCTGACAGGTTCGAGCTGATCGTAAGCGGAGAGGACTTCTATGAAAGCAAGCCCAACCCCGCCATCTATCTCTACGCTCTCGAGAAGCTCGGGCTCGATGCGTCTGAGTGCTGCTGCATCGAGGATTCCGTGCCCGGCATCGCCGCGGGCAAGGCGGCGGGCCTCACGGTGTTCGCCAAGCGCGAGGAGCGCTTCGGATTCTCGCAGGATAGGGCGGACGCCATCATCGACCAGATTCCGGATTTGCTCGAAGTCGCCTCGAATCGTTCGGTGCCCGCATCTTTATCTTGAGCTGGCAACGGAAGGGGCGGGCTAGATAACGAGTTCTTCGCTCGTTTGCCGAATGCGCTCGCAAAGATTTTCCCGTCGCATCTCGCGTAGGCTCGAAAGCGCATCGATTGCGCCGGAGAGCTCCCTTTCGAGTTCCACGGCATCGCCCTTGCTTCCGAACTCCCCTGGGGCATCCGTCTCAAGCAGGAGCTTGTTCAATGGGATCTGCCGGGCATATTCCCTGCCGCGTCTGGTGGCGAGCATCCGCGCGTTGATGGAGAAGTAGCAGCCCATCTTCCGGGCGCGGGACAGCTCGTCTCCCGATCCGGAGAACCAGTGGAAGACGCATGCCGCGTTATGGGGTAGGTCGAAGCGCTGCAGGACGTCGAGCGCCTCGTTTGCGGCGTGTACGGCGTGGATGGAGAGGACGCGTTTCCCCACGGGGCGGCGCGCGCATGATTCGATGATCCACTCAAATGCTGCAAGTTGCCGTGGCGCGCTCGTCGCTCGTCCAGAGGAGAAGTCGAGTCCTATCTCGCCCACGTATCTCGATGCGGCGCATGCGGTCGCCGCGCGGGCGACGTCCGCTTCCCCGCAGGTGCCGTCGGCGATCCACCAGGGATGAAGCCCGCGTGCCAGATGCACGTTGGGATGCGATGCCAACCGCTCGCTTTCGGCGGCGTCTGCGGGGGAGACCGTCATGTTGAGCAGGGTGATACCCAGCGCCTCGGCTTCGCTGGCAACCTGGTCGGCGTTTGCCATGGAGCCAAGGTGGCAGTGCATGTCATAGAGGCGTTTCATGAACGGTTCAAGCCTTCTTATGCGATGAGGTCCCCTTGCGCCCGGTGAGCGCCCCGCGTTGGGCGGCGTCGTGCATGGCCAGCGCGGCGGCGGGGTCCGAGTTTATTCCCACGCCGGAGACCTGCCGTATAACCTCGCCCGCGATCATCTGCCCCATGATCGGGGGCATGAAGGATGCGGTGCCAAGGTCGCTGCGCTCGCTGCGCGCCGCGCCCTCGCGCGCCTTAATGTGCATGGGTTCCTCGCAAGAGTAGAGAACCTTGAGGTGCCTGATGCCGCGTTTGCGGCATTCTTTGCGCATGATGCGCGAAAGCGAGTCGTTGACCGTTTTATGCACGTCGGCGATGCGCAGGCATTCCGGGTGCAGCTTGTTGGCACCTCCCATGGAGCTTATGAGCGGAAGGTTGCGCTCTTGGGCGAGTTTGGCGATGGCGAGTTTGGTCGAGACGGTATCGATGGCGTCGACGATGTAATCGAAGGTGCCGCCGCAGGCGGACTCGAGCTCGTCGAGAAGGTGCTCGATGTTTTCTGCGAGCACGAAGGAATGACAGGGGATTACGCGGCACCTCGGGTTGATATCGTGAATCATTGCTTCAGCCACATCGATCTTGCGCTGTCCCACGGTGCTGTGGAAGGCGATGGCCTGGCGGTTGATGTTGCTTGGCGCCACGACGTCCTTGTCGACGATGGCGAGGGTGCCGATACCGCCGCGCGCAAGGGCTTCGATGCAGCTTGATCCAACGCCGCCGCAGCCAAAGACCGCGACGCGGGCGTTCTCGAGTCGATTGACTCCTTGCCTGCCCAAGATGACCTCGAGTTTGCTTATTGGGGTCTCCGTCCACATGGACGGGGTGTCGACTGCGCGAGTCGGGTTTTCAGCGAGGTTGATGTTCATGAGCGCCCCTTGCATCGTCGCTTCGGGTTGCGCGCTCGATGAGCGCGCTTGAGTAGGGATTCCGAACGGTGTGCCTGGTCGCTATTGTAGCAACATGGTATGAAGGGGCCTGCGGGGGAATTCGATTGCGCTCATTTCACGGTGAACACCATTCATCCCCGGTAATGATGCGGCTGCGGATTATTCGCTGTCATTTTACATCTGTAAGAAAACTAACTACTGTCGCTTAAATATAATCTGTTTCGTTGCCTCATACGAGACAAAACAAATAGCAAAAGTGGAGTATAGGTTGCATGGATAGCTTGCAGCCAATGAGATGAAAGAAGGTGCCATGTCACATTCGAAGGAAGAGACGGTAAACCTCGTTGAACGGGGACGGCGATCCAACGCTTGCGCGGCGTTCCCCCCGTCTCACAGGCGCATCTGGATTACGGCGGGTCTCGCCGTCGCCTTCGCCGTTTCCGTAGGCATCGCTTCTGGATACGCGGTTCCCGCCGCGGCACAGGAAGCGACATCGACCGCGTCTGCCGCCCAGCAGGCGCCCGCGCCCAAGCCCAAATCCCTGTTGAACCTTGACGAGCTCGACAAGAAGATCGCCGCGATGGGATCTGTCGGCAAGGTTTCCAACGATATCGCCGGCAATAACATGTCTCAGGAGAACCAGGCTATCCTGATGCAGCGCACCCTGGTGAAACTTGCTGGTTACGAGCAGCTTGTCCAGTGGTCTACCCAAAGCGCCGATCATGCCGCCTTTATGGAGTGGTTCCTCAACGACTACGAGACCTTGAGCCTCTTCATGACCGGCGGCGCGCCCGGCACGCGTTCCAACCAAGGCAGGAAGGAGGGCTATACCCGCGCGTTCACTCAGCTCATGGCAATCATGCGCGCCAACGAAGCGGATTTCAAGGACGCTACGCCCGAGGCGGACCGCACCGTGTTCCGCAAGATGGCCGTCTCCGCAGCCCTCGGCATGGACGAGACCGTCCATTTCTGGACTGGTAACGCCGGCTCGCCAGCGGATCCCGTCGAGCGCTACGGCATCATCAAGATCTTCCGTCAAAACCACGAGCATTATAAATTCCACAAGGATGTGTTCGACTCGCTGCCCGTGGAGCAGATGAGGTTCATCTTCGAGAACCGCATCTCTAACGACGAGCTACCCTGGCTTGCCAACTACACCCTCAATTATCGCGACGAGAAAGGTCAGCCGCTTGAGGAGGGCAGGCGCCTGGGCGCCTACACCTACACCTACACGGATTCCAAGGAGGGGGTGCATTTCAAATGGGATAACGAGACCTTCTACAACAGGCATGACATCGAGGAGCATGCCAATACCCTGACTCGCCCCGCGAATCCTCAGTACGAGTCCGAGCCCGTCGAGGGCGGCTGGCGTAAAATGTACCAGTTCACCTATGCTGACCCTAATTTCCCTAACGCCACTCCTACCGACCCCTACCATCTCTCGTATGAGGATATGACGCCGGAGCAGGTCAAGCAGGCGGCTCAGAAGGGCACGCTGCCCGTCCGTCTGTGGATGGTCTTCCAACGTGGCGGCGTGTGCGGCGCCATAGCCAAGACATTCGAGAACCTCAACGGCATGGCGGGCGTTCCCTCCACGGTGCACGGCCAGCCCGGTCACGCCACGGCGGTGACCTACACCCTTAAAGAGAACCCCGTCACCCACAAGGTGGAGCCCTACTGGCAGATCCAGAACAATTCCGCGGGAACGCCCGGTTACGGCTGGCTCGAGTTGCAGATTCCCGAAGCCGCACATAAGCCCTGCGGTTGGGAGGAGGTCCATCAGCAGAAGGATGATCCCGCTACCGGCGGCCATATGTGGCGCCGCTGGGGCGGCGGTCCCTATGTCATGCTCGCCCAGGCGGCGTTGAACGACATGGACGCCTACACCAAGGTTTTATTGCTCCGCTCCCTTGCGGATTCTCGTTCAGATGATAAGGACAAGCTGGTCGCGCTGGACAAAGCCATCGAGGTCCAGGGCGTCAACCAGGATGCTATGCTCGACAAGGTTGCGGTGCTCGAGCGCACCAAGGCCTCCGTTGATTCCTGGCTTGCTTTCGCCAAGCAGGTGTACGAGGGCTACAGGTACCAGTCCCTGCCGCTGCACAGCATGATGAAGCTCATCATCCAGAAGGGCGGAGAGGAGCTGCGCGGCCCGGTCGAGGCGATGCGCATCGCTGGCCTCAACCGCGACGCCGCCGCCACGGATGCGGATACCGCGATGGCGACCGAGGTGAGCGTGACCGCTAAGTGCCTGCTTGGTCGAAAGGACGGATCCATCGCGACCTTCTCCTTCTCGGGGGAGGATGCGGGGCGGATCGTCCTCGGTCCGCAGTTGTCCAACCTTAAACGGCCCTGGAGCTACAGCCTTGACGGGGGTAAGAACTGGAAGCACGTGAACGCTGGCGAATCCAGCATCAAGCTCTCTGCTGACCAGATTGCCAAGATCAACCAGAACGATGATATCCTGGTGAAGATGGCGGGGGTTCCGGAGTACGCATGGAGCCGCGTCGACATCACGGTCGCCTCCGGCCCGCAGCGCGCTTACGCCAACGACCGCGACAACCGCTTCTACACCAAGGAGATCGCCGAGAAGCCCGAGGCCGTGGCCAACTACGAGGTCAAGTCCGGCGACACATGGGTTCCCCTCGCGAGCGTCCAGCCCTTCGCGGGCAAACAGACGGTCGAGGTTCGCACCGCTGCCAACGGAAGCATGCTCGCGTCTACCGAGACCGTGAAAGTTTCGTTTACCGAGGATGCCGAGGAAGGCTCGCGGATGATCGGCCATGAGGAGCTTCGCGTCGATTCCTACTCTTCGGCAAACGGCGGCGACTGGAATGCCAACCGCGTCATCGACGGCTGGGTTGCGCCCGATGCCCGCGACGGTGAGTTCTGGCACAACAATTACGGTCGCGAGGCGAATCCCTGGATCGTTATCGATCTTGGTCGCGAGCGCGACATCACCCACTTCGATTTCTATCGCCGTCCCGGTGGCGGCAACGGTACGCCCGACGGCACCGTCAAGGTCTTCGCAGCCGGCGACGACGGCGCGCCCGTTGATTCCGGTTCCGCATCTCAGCGGGTTTCCCCCGATTCCTTCAAGGAAGTGAAGGCATTCGAGGTTGGTAAGGCTGGCATGCAGTGGGAGAACGATCGCGTGCGCTTCAAGTTCGATAACGCGGTCACCGCTCGCTACATCAAGATTCAGCGTCCCAGCCAGACGCAGGATCAAAAGCATCATTTCTCTTGTTCCGAGTTGGAGTTCTTCGAGGCGGCCCGCTAATCTCGAAACGCAAGGGCGGCGAGCGTTTCCATATGAAGGCGGCGTGGGTTCCGATGGTTCCCGCGCCGCCTTCAGTGCCGCGAGCCTGGTCGCGCTCGGGCGCACCTTCTCCTTGCTAATCGTCGAGAATTCCTGTACGCCCCCTTTTCATGCGACAATAGGAAGCCGATTGCTCGATTTCTAGAGAAACGGAGCGGCGAATGGCCGAGTTTATCTACCAGATGTATCAGGCGCGCAAGGCGCACGGCGACAAGGTGATCTTGGACGACGTGACCCTCTCGTTCTATCCCGGCGCGAAGATCGGCGTGGTGGGTCCCAACGGCATGGGCAAGTCCACGCTGCTCAAGATCATGACCGGCATCGAGGAGGTGTCCAACGGCGACGCCCGTCTGACGCCCGGCTACACCGTGGGCATCCTGCAGCAGGAGCCGCCGCTCGACGATGACAAGACCGTGATTGAGAACGTTCGCATGGCCTTCGGCGATATCCTGGCGAAAGTCGACCGCTTTAACAAGATCGGCGAGGAGATGTGCGATCCGGATGCCGATATGGACGCGTTGATGGCCGAGATGGGACGCTTACAGGATGAGATCGACACCGCCGACGGCTGGGATATCGACTCGAAGCTCGGTGTCGCGATGGACGCGCTCCAGCTGCCCGATTCCGACACGCCGGTGAGCGTGCTTTCCGGCGGCGAGCGCCGTCGCGTCGCCCTGTGCAAGCTGCTTCTCGAGGCGCCCGACCTGCTCCTGCTCGACGAGCCCACGAACCATCTCGACGCCGAGTCCGTGCTGTGGCTCGAGTACTTCCTGAGCACCTATCCCGGTGCCGTGCTCGCCGTCACGCATGACCGTTACTTCCTCGATCACGTCGCCGAGTGGATCTGCGAGGTCGACCGCGGCCACCTGTACCCGTACAAGGGCAACTACTCCACGTATCTGGAGACCAAGGCCGCGCGCATCGCCGCACAGGGCCAGCGCGACGAGCGCCTCGCCAAGCGCATGGCGGCCGAGCTCGACTGGGTTCGCTCCTCGCCCAAAGCCCGCCAGGCCAAGAACAAGGCGCGCCTGGCACGCTATGAGGAGATGGAGGCCGAGGCCCGCGCGAGCCAGAAGCTCGACTACACCGATATCCGTATTCCCGTGGGCCCGCGCCTGGGTGCCAAGGTCCTGGTTGCCGAGCATCTGCACAAGGAGTTCGACGGCCGCGTGCTCATCGACGACCTCTCCTTCACCCTGCCGCGCAACGGTATCGTGGGCGTCATCGGCCCCAATGGCGTCGGTAAGTCCACGCTGTTCAAGTGCATCTGCGGGCTCGAGGAGCTTTCGGGCGGCACGCTCGAGATCGGCGAGACCGTGAAGATCTCCTATGTCGACCAGAACCGCGAGGGCATCGATCCTGACAAGAACCTGTGGGAGGTCGTATCCGACGGCCTCGACATCATGCAGGTGGGAGAGACCGAGGTCCCGAGCCGCGCGTACGTCGCTAGCTTCGGTTTCAAGGGCTCCGACCAGCAGAAGCGCGCCGGCGTGCTGTCCGGCGGCGAGCGCAACCGCCTGAACCTCGCGCTTACGCTCAAGCAAGGCGGCAACCTGCTGCTGCTCGACGAGCCCACCAACGATCTCGACGTCGAGACCTTGTCTTCGCTCGAGTCCGCGTTGCTGGAGTTCCCCGGATGCTCCGTGGTCATCAGCCACGACCGCATGTTTCTGGACCGCGTCGCCACGCACATCCTCGCGTGGGAGGGCACGGACGAGAATCCCGGCAACTGGCATTGGTTCGAGGGCAACTTCGAAGCGTACCAGGAGAATCGCATCGCCCGTCTGGGCGAGGACGCGGCGAAGCCCCATCGCATCCGCCGCAAGCTCACGCGAGACTAGGTTCGATAAGCGAAGGGGCGCGGTTCATGGTTGAGCTGCGCCCCTTTGGCGTCCTGCCATCGTGCCGCCGGGCGACCGGGTTGCTGTCAAGCGGCCGCGATGTGCTCTGAGTGCACGTCGCGGTCGCGATTCTTTCGGGTGGAAAGGGCTCTAAGCGCGTTGTAATCGGTAAACGCTCGCTGATCCGATTTTGGCTAAATCCCTATGCAAAATGGTCGTCGATTTATGCAATCTGGGCGAAAAACGTTCGGGAAACCGGGTTATGAGCATTCCTGGCCGTATGCGCCTGACTCGCCCGGGGTGTCAATCGCATCGATCGCCCAGAGCGGCCCCATTGTAGACGGCGTGCGACGCACGAGGCGGATCAACGCTGTTATTCGGCTGCGGCCCTCCAGATAACGAATGGGGAACGTTGCACGTCGGCGGTTTGCCTCGATGTCGCCGCGGTCGCAGGCGAGCTGGAAGTATTCTCCGATGATGCCGAGGACGTCGGCGCCGAGCGGATAGAGCAGCGTGAGCTCGTGCAGGATCTTAGCGGGGCAGTAGACTTCGGAGGTGAAATCGACCGGGAGGTCGGCTGGCAGTTTCGGTGCAGGGGTCGACACGGGCTTTGTTTCGGGAGCTGATGCACCTGCGAGCGTGCTTATTGGCGCAAGCACGGGATTCGACACGGGCACGGGCGCGGGCACCGAAGCGCGCACTGTCGCAAGCGCGGGATCCGATGCGGGCGCGGAACCCGAAGCGGGCGCAGCTACAGGTATCGAAGCGGATGCATCCGCTGGTTTCGGTGCGGCTGCAGCAGCGTGCGCTGATTTCGAGGCGGGCTGGGGTTCCGCTGCCGTATTCGCATGCGTGTCCGATGCGGTCCGGTCGGTGCGCTTCGAACCGGTCGGGACATCGTTCTTAGTTGCGTTTTCTTGTTTGGGAGCGGGCGGCGGGCACATGGCCGCTTGTCCGATGAACACGTCTGCCTGGGCGGCAGCGGCTGCACTGGTTGCACCGGGCGTGGGCGTGAGGACCGTCTCCTCCTCGTTGCCGGTGTAGGGGTCATACGTAACGACCACCGCGATGCTCGGAGCATCGTCGGGGGTTACCGGATCCTCTTGTCCGGCGGGCGGCTCCGCGGACCCTTCGTCTTGGACGAAATCGATTTCCGCGAGGCTCGCATCGAGCGCGGACTCGACGGTATCGTCAAATGAAAAGTTGTCGTTGCGGAGTTTCGGCTCTTCGTCCGACGCGGGTTCTTCGGCTGTCGTCTGAGGGGCGGGAACGCCGGCGTTCGGGACCGCCCGGAGCGACTCGGGCGCCTCGAGCTGTGGATCGGGCTGCTTCTCTCGCTTCACGCGCTTGGGGCGGCATGGCTTGATCGCTTTATTGCCCTTCTTGCGTTTCCAGGGCTTGTTACCCTTTGCGGTGCTTTTTTGATCGGGTTTCTTGGATGCGGCTTCGAGGGCGGCGTCCCAATCGGGCTGCGCGACGAGCGTCGCATAGAGCCGCCCTCCTTTGAATATCGTGAGCTTGACGCCGTCGCCCAGCGCCTCGAGCAGGGCTTGGGTCGAGTCGAAACCGAGGTCATCGGCGGTCAACCGCTTGTCGGCGAGCGCCGCTTCGACGTGCGTGATGAACGTCTGCTTGCCCACGCCGATCGCGTCGCGGAGGACGCCGTAGAGATAGATGACGTTTCCGGGTGTAAGGGCGGGTGCGGAGGTGTTATGTGCCATGGTGTATTCCTTAGTAATCGGTTTACAGGAATATTACCATCGCGCGGTGGGCGCTGCGCCCGTCCATCCGCGCACGGCACGCTTTGCCGCTATGAATTCAGGGACGCCGACGATGGCGATGCTGCGGTCGAACCGCCTGCTTGATCATCCGTGGAGGCGCTATCCGACGTGGACGATCCGCTCGACCCGCTTCCTCCCGCCGCGTCTCCCGCTGCCTCGGATTCCGTGGAGTTGTCGGCGGGCGGCAGCGTTTCGCCGTCGTTCGCGCTGCCTTCGCTCTGATCTTGCTGACCGCCGGCCGCTCCCTGAGACTGCTGGGTCGTCTGGTTCCCGCTGTTCGCCGCGGTGCCGTCCGATGCGCCCGCATCGCCGGAATCGGACGAGGCGCCCTGCTGGTCTGCCTGACCCTGGGCGGTTTGGTCGCCGACCGCATCCGTCCTGGCCTCCGCATCGGATGCATCCGCGTTCGGCGCCTCGGCGAAGTTTGCCAGCAGGGGGTTCGGCCTCGTGCCGAGTCCCTCGCCGGCGGTGCCCATCAGGATGACGGCGGTGACGATGGCGAGGGTCGCCGCCGCGACCGCGATCGAGGCGATGGTGATCTTGCGCTGCGTCGCGGCGCGCTGGGCGGCCGCGCGCGCCTGCAGCTTGATGGGGGCCACGCGCGCTCCCTTGGCGCCCGCATAGGGATTCTCGCGCCCCGGGAGGTTCGTGGTTTCTTGGAGGCTCGCCTGGGCGGCTCCGTGGCCTGCCTGCTGCAGCTTTCGCGCTCCTGCGGTCAGGGCCCGGCGGTAGAGCTGCGTGGCGATGATGGTGACCGTCGAGCTCACGGCGGCTCCGATCACCGAGCCCGCGATGCCGATCTTGGATGCGAGCAGCATGGACGTCGCCGCCGCGGCGGCGCTGGCGAGTATCTGAGGGACCGAGATGCCCTCGAGCAGGCGCTCTTGCTTCATGATGGGTTGCGTGCTGCCGATCGACGCGTTCTCGCGGGGGCGCGTGTACACGCTGCCCCGTTCGACTACGCGCGTGCGTTGCTGATCGGTGTATTTCGGGAACTCCGAAGCCATGGTGGACCACCCCTATGCATGTCGGGCGCGTGCCCGACGAGGAACTTGATGCAAGTCGCTATTTTGGTACCCCGTCGTCCGAAACGCCAACGGGCGACGGCGCGTATCCAGAAAAGGAGGACACACGAGGAGAGGCTGTGGAGAATGCCGTCCACGCGCCGTGCCGCATGGTGCGTATAATGTGTTGAGCGAATCAACGAGATGGGAGCCATCATGGACGAGCTGTATTTCCACGGCCCTTGCGGCAAGGCGGGCGTCGGCACCGCCGGCGACGGTTACCTCCGCGTTGCCGCCGCGACGCCTCGTATCCGCGTCGCGGATGTGGCGGGCAACGCCGCCGCCATCCTTGAATGCGTCTACGCCGCCGCGCGCGAGGGCGTTCGCGCGCTCGTTCTTCCCGAGTTGTGCCTCACCGGCTACACCTGCGGGGATCTGTTCCATGACCGCAGCCTCCTTCGTGCAAGCGAGGTGGCGCTCGCGGGCTTGCTCGAGGACACGGCGGACGTTCCCATGCTGTTCACCGTCGGGCTCCCGGTCGCCGCGGGCGATGCGGTCTACAACTGCGTTGCGGCGTGTTGCTCCGGTGAGTTGCTGGGCCTCACGGCGAAGGGGAGCCTTCCCAACTACGGCGAGTTCTACGAGCGCCGGTGGTTCGCCCCCGCGCCCCACGGCGTCTCCTGGGTGACCTTCCTCGGCACAAGCGTCCCGCTCGGCTCCCACATCGTCTATCGGTGCTCGGATGCCGGCTTGGGCGATGTCGCGATCGGCATCGAGGTCTGCGAGGACCTGTGGGTGCCGGTTGCGCCCAGCGCATCGATGGCGACGCGCGGCGGGGCGACGATCATCTTGAATGCCAGCGCTTCAAGCGAGGTCATCGGCAAATCGACCTATCGTCGCGACCTGGTATGCGGGCAATCCGCCCGTCTCTTCTGCGCTTATGCCTACGCCAACGCCGGTGAGGGCGAGTCGACTACGGACCTCGTCTTCTCCGGTGAGAACCTCATCGCGGAAAACGGTTCCCTGCTCGCCAAGACGGACCTCTTCACCTGCTCCGCCGCGATCGCGGACGTCGACCTGGACCGTCTGATGTCCGAGCGCCGTCGCTCCACGACCTGGGGCGCCTCCTTTCCGACGGCGGCGCCGTGCCAGGAGGTCCCGTTCTCCTTCGGCGGCGGAGAGCCCGTTTCCGAATGCCCCCTGATGTACTCGGCCCTCGATACCATGCGGGTTGCGCCGCGCAAGCCGTTCGTGCCCGCGGCCGCCCGAGACCTTTCCGAGCGTTGCGAGACGATCTTCAACCTGCAGGCGGCGGGTTTGAAGACGCGCTTGGCCCATACGGGGACCGTTTCGGCGGTGATCGGGCTTTCCGGCGGCCTCGACTCAACGCTCGCCCTGCTGGTGACGGTGCGTGCGTTCGACGCGCTCGGCCTTCCGCGCGAAGGCATCCACGCGGTATCCATGCCCGGCTTCGGCACCACCGGTCGGACCAAGACGAACGCCGAGCGGCTCGCCGAGCACCTCGACGTCGATTTCCGCACCATATCCATCGCCGATGCCGTCCGCGGGCATTTCGACGATATCGGCCACGACCCCGCGCTCACCGATGTGACGTATGAGAACGCCCAGGCCCGCGAGCGCACCCAGATTCTCATGGACCTCTCAAACGAGCTGGGCGGCTTCGTGATCGGCACCGGCGACCTGTCCGAGCTCGCGCTGGGATGGGCGACGTACAACGCCGATCACATGAGCATGTACGGCGTGAACGCGAGCGTGCCGAAGACGCTCGTCCGCCATCTGGTCGCCTATGCCGCCGACTCCTTCGGGGGCGAGATCGCGCGCACGCTGCGCGACATCCTCGACACCCCGGTCTCACCCGAGTTGCTGCCGCCTACAGGAGACGGCGAGATCGCGCAGTGCACCGAGGAGCTGGTCGGACCGTACGAGCTGCACGACTTCTTCCTCTACCATATGCTTCGCTTCGGATTCTCGCCGTCGAAGATCTACCGGATGGCGTGCCGCACGTTCTCGCGGGACGAGGGGGAGGGCGCGCCGGCGTACGACCCCGCGGTGATCTTGAGCTGGCTGCGCACGTTCTATCGGCGCTTCTTCTCCCAGCAGTTCAAGCGGAGCTGCCTGCCCGATGGACCCAAGGTCGGTTCGGTGAGCGTGAGCCCCCGCGGTGACCTGCGGATGCCGAGCGATGCGAGCGCGGAGCTCTGGTTGGCGGAGATCGACAGCCTGGGCGCGTAGGCACCCTAAAGGGATATTGCCGGCCGCAGTAAGGAGCCTGCCATGGATCGACATCAAGATGATGAGGTGTTTGACGCCCTGCATGCTATGGGCGACGTCGAGAGTTCCCCGC
>CAUWGM010000006.1:0-104663 GCA_963558435.1 uncultured Collinsella sp. | reverse complement strand
CGCCTAGCGGGTGGGTTTAGATGCGGCGCTGCACGCCGCACAGGCTAAAGCCTTACGAAAAGCCGCTTGGGGTGGCCCCAAGCGGCTTTTGCTTCTTCTGGACTCCACGCGTCCATAAGTTGCGGCGCACCTCTATGGACGGCCGGATGCCGCGATGCCGTACCAAGCCGCGTCTGCCATACGTAGCACGGCAAGCGCAGGCAATCTCAGAAAAGTGCCTGTCCCCAATTTGAGCGCAATGAAAAACGGAGCCGATCCCGTCTTCCGAGATCGGCTCCGCTGTCGTCTGCCAGACTTGTTGACAACTGCAAACTATGCCTTATCCACCAGGCCCTTTTCATCCATACGATGGAGGAACGCCGCCATGTCGGCGCGCTTCACCGTTACATAGGGACGGAAGGTCCAGGTGCCGTTGGACTCCTGCCAGCCTTGGGAGACCTTGTTCGAGGCGAGCCACAGCACCGCATCGGCGTGCGGGGTGGACGCATCGACGTCGGTGAAGGGAGGGCCGGATACAGCCGCGGAGAGCTCGGTCTTGCCGGCAAGCCTGTAGAGGAACGCGGCCATGTCGCAGCGCTTCACCGTCTCATAGGGATGGAAGGTCGCCGATCCGTCCGCCTCGGTCCAACCGGAGGAGATGCCCTGTGCAGCGAGCCACCACACCTCGCGCGCGTGCGGCGTCGACTCATCGACGTCCCTGAATGCGGCGCGCTGCTGGGCGGTCGGCTCGAAAGCGGGAGATCCAGCCATACGATAGAGGAACGCCGCCATGTCGCAGCGCGCCACCTCGGCGTAGGGGCGGAAGGAATAGCTGCCGTCGCCGTTGTCCCAACCCGTCGAGATACCGCTCGTCGCCAACCACGTGATGTGGTCGGAGTGGGGCGTGCTGGCGGGCACGACATCGGAAAAAACGGGAGCATCGTCCGGTTTCACCTCGGGCTTCTCCTCGGGCTTCTCGTCCGGTTTCACCTCGGGGGCAGAGCCCTTCTCCTCGTAGAAGATGAACTCGCGAGCGGAGGCGGTGGAGCCCTTCGCCTCAAGGGCGTCGATACGAATATAGCGACCGACGACGGGCGTAGAGAAGCTGACGCGGTGACGCATCAGCGGCTCGTTCTGCCACTCGATTGCATAGTCCCCCATGTCCTTGAACGCATCGGGCTTCACCCTCGGCTCGCCCTGCTCGCCCTTCGCGGGGGGAACCGTCTGGGCGTCGGCGGGCGCGACGGACACCTTGATCTTCCGCAGGTTGCCGCCGGCTCCATATCCGCGCGCGATGATATCGAGATACTTGATGGAGCGCTCGCGCCCAAGATCGATGACGATGTATGGATCCTGCATGCTGGCAGTCTCCCAATGCTCGTTCCCATCGCAGTAGTATCCATCGATAGCGCGCTCGGCACGGCTGCTGGCATAATGCGCGGGGGCTTCATGGATCGCGAGCTCGGACGCATGAACCACCTGTGCATCCGAGGGATCCCAATCGCTCTTGAATGCAGGCACCTTGACCGTCTTGTCGCCAGCGGAAGGAAGCGCGGTACCCTGGGCAGCAGAGCGAAGGGTGAGCTCCTTATCGGTGGGCAGAGGCTTTCCCTTCTCAAGTTTGTGCCATGTTCCATCGTAGCCGACCTCGATGGATTCGTAGCTCTTCCCATCCTTGAGGTAGATGCAGCGCTCGGGGTCGTTCACGCAATAACCATCGGGACGCGCGCCCTCGACGATATCGATCGTGTTCACGGTCTGCACTCCGAAGAGCTTGACCTTGATGTCGTTCTGGGCGGTGATGGAATCGATCTCTTGCTGGGAAAGCTTGACCTGGTGCTCGTTGCCCGCAACGGTCTTGTACGTCTTACCGCCGTCCAGGCTGTACTCCCACTGCAGGGAGCTGGAGTCGAACTGCTGGCCGAGCTTGAGGACTCCGGCGTTCTCCCCATCGAACGAGAAGAAAGCAACCTTGCTGTCCCCCTTGTCGAGCAGCCCGTTCGCCACGATACGGCAGGCATCCGCCTGGTCGACGTTGTTCTCCGTAGCCTTCGACGCCTCGTTCAAGGCGGCGATGCGCTGAGCCTCGACGGCTCCGAGCACATCGGTGCCGCCCTTCTGCTCGATCAGCTTCATGATGCTGTGCATGGGCTGGGGATAGTACTTAAAGTCCTGTCCCACCTTCTTAGCGAGCTCGACCCATTGCTCTGCCGTCGCCTTGTCCTTCGCCATGAGGTTGATCTTCGCCACGACGGCATCGAGGTTGATGGGCTGCTGTTTGATCGCGGCATCGACCGCGGTCATCTTGTTGTTATCCGCGCTGGCGTCCGCGAGCACGCGGAGATAGAAGCACTTGACGTAGTTGTCCATATCGTCAAGCGCATCCTGGGCAAGCAAGACGAAGGGGCCGCCGCCGTAACGCTTGGTGGATTCATCGAGCTTACCGTCCTTGCGGATCTCCTGATGGACCTCCTCCCAGCCGCACAGCTTGTGGTTAACCTCGGGAGCCTTGGTGGTAAACCAGTTGTAGACGTCGTTTTGGATGGTGTAGCCCATCTTCTGCTTCGTCGTTCCATCGGGCATCTTGACGTTGATTGGCTCATAGCGCAGGCACACGGCATGACCGGGCTGGCCGCACACGGTCGCAGGCAGGCCGGAGACCCCGCTTACGTTCTCTGCGGTCTTGGCGATGGCGCCGCACACGCCGCCCTTTTCAAACACCATCCAGAGCTGGCTGTTCTTTTTATCGATAGCAGAGGAGGGGGTCAGCTTCTGGTTCGGGAAGTTGTTGTCCTTGTAATCGAATCGATACTTGCCAGCCCAGCCGTTCTGGATCTTCTGACCCTTCTTGTAGAACTGACGGGCATATCCGCCCTCCCCGCCATGATCCTCGATGCCGGTTGCTTCCTTATTGAGCTGGTCGGCGTTATAAAAGGCCTGATCGTTGTAATCGCCGGTAAAATAGCTGTACTCGGTGAACGTGTAGGCGTTGAGGCGCTCGCTTTCCTTTTCCTGCTCGGTCATCTTGCGCATCTGGCCGTCGGCACCCTTGATCATGCGGCTTTCGTCGTCATGGCCGACGAACCAGTTTGAGTAGTTGGCAAGCCAGGGGATCTCCTGATCTGCAAGGCGGTTCTCGAAGATCCAGCGCATCTGGTCGACGGGCAGCTTATCGAAGATATCCTTCTTGAAGTGATAGGTATCGGCATGGTCGCGAAGCGTCCTGATCATGCCATAGCGGGTCTGGGGGTCGGCTTTGATGTTCTCCCCGGTCCACAAGCGTGTTCCATCGTTCATACCGAGCGCGGCGGCGACCATCATCTTGCGGTGCACGAGCGCGTCATCACCGGTCTTGACCTTCAGATCCTGCTCGTGATGGCGTGCGATATCCATGAGCTGCTCGATGGAGCGCACGTGGCTTGCCCCGCCCCCGCCGTTCAAGCCGCCCGGTTTTCCTCCGGTCACGTAGAGCTCCAGCATCTGGGGCTCCTTCAGGAACCACTCGAGGAACTGAGCGTTATCGACATTCTTATTCGCCCACTCCGTCAGCTTTTCGTAGCCGGCCTCCCTCACAAGCCATCGACGCATCAACGTCAGCTTCTTGTTCTGCTCGAGCTTACCTTCCGAGATGCTCTTCGCAACATCAGCCGTGCTGCCGAACGCCTGGATCTCCTTGTCATAATCATCAACGGACTTCAAAGAAGGGACGCTTTGCAAGGAACGCTGGACTTGGGCCTGCGGGGCAGCCGCCACGGAAGGAATCGAAGCGATAAACGGCGTCGCGATGCCGAGCGCAAGGCCTGCAACGACGCAGGCGCGCCGGCAATGGCTTCGGGCACCCTCTCCTAATTGGCGTGATAGATGATTCTCCATGTGTTTGCTCTGATCGTTCAAACTGCCTCCTCATTCGATAGAGACGTCGTCGTTTCGGCAAATCGATTGTCATGTGCCATCTGCATCGTGATGTCGAATCCCTTGCGACGCGCGAAGCGACAACGGATGGTCAAACAGCACTGTACTTTATCGCACTTGATAATGAACGATTGTTACTTTTTTCGAGCACATTCTAAACGTTAGCATTTCACCCACAAACGGTCTGAGCAGCATTCTCCTCCACCGCTTCTCAACACCATCTAGGTGCGATCCAAGGTAGTCGCACCCGTTAGCTAGATCACCACCAAAGGGGCGTCTTGCTCTCGGACTACAATCCTCGAGTCGCTTGACCGTCAAAAACCCGCGCCGCTCGGATAACCAAGCGACGCGGGACTTTCCTCTATCTGCTATTCCGATCAGAAGACACGCGATCTTCGATCATGCTATCCACGCCGTGGGGACCGCAGCCTTATGGCGCAGAGCAAAACAACGCAACCGATAGCGAATACCAAGAGCGATCCCCCGGAGTCTGCGGTAGCAGGCAGCGGGTCCTCATCCCGGTTACCGGGGTTCGTAGCCGGCTCGCCCGGCTTCGTCCCCTGAGCATCGGGACCAACCGGCGCCGGATGCTTAAACTCGTTGCGGAATACGGGAGACTCATCCCAGGTCGTTTCCGCTTGCAAGGCTCCATCCCCGGAATCGGTCACCAGCACGTGCACCGCGAAGACGCGTCCATCGTAGATGACGTGGTCTTTCCTAAATCCACCCGCCGCTCGTTGAGCCTCGTCCGCATCTTTCCAATACACGCCGGCTGCATTGACCGCATCCTGCGGAACCACTTCGCGAACATGATATGTCAGCTCGACAGAACGCACCGGCGATCCACCATGGTCTTCCCATGCGGCAAAGCGAAGATCTTCAGCCGTTATCTTCAACGGTTTGAACACCACGTTACCAAACGAATCGTTTGCCACGGTTTGTACGACGGTGCCGTCTTCCCTCAGTAGCTCGAAAGAGAACTCACCATCCCGCAGATCTCGTCCGACCAACTCTTTGGCCGCCGTCAACGGGACCGTGATATCGGAGGGAGCGTAGGCGTTTGCGAACACCACCTCGTCCACGGGCTTTTCCGAACGATCGAACACCGTATGGGCAGCCGACATGGTTCCATCGCCGTTATCTACCACCGTGGTGCGAACGGTGTATATCGAATCATCGAATACAACCCCTGTCTGAGTTCCATCGGCAACCTCGAAGAGCTTGTACTCGTATTCACCGGGCTTCGTATAGGTGATCGCAGGGAACACGATCGATCCATCGATACCACACTCCGCTGTAACGACCTGCGCGCCCTCTCCGCTTCCCCCTTCAGCAACGGGAACAAGCTTGAAGGTGAAGGCGCCCTCGGTCAGCGGTTTGCCGACGAGTTCCTTGGAGATCTTGATCTGATCGGTCACGCTCGTCGTGATCCCCTTAACGGTATAGCTGTTGACGAATGTGAATGCGATACCGTCCTTCATATCGCACGTCGCCGTAAGATGGCCCGCACCGTCATCGGTGACGGTGTACCTCACCGTATGGGATGTGGTCTCATCGTTCGTCACGCCCGGTGCGGTTCCCCTCTCGGTCACAACGTACTCGAAGGTCACCGAGCGCTCCGCGCCCACTCGACCGGTCGCGGCCTCAGATGCCGCGGCCGGCATCTCGCTCGCATTCGAAACGTTGGAACCGTCTTCCGCATTTTCGCTATCGGAGGATGCATCGACAAGGCCATGCTCATCAGACTGCGACCCTCCGGGATTCATCTGCTCCCACTTGCGGTTCAAATCGTCGAGCGTGAAACGAATCAAGCCGAAGTCGACCGATCCATCGGCAGCGTTGACGACCTCTCGGCGTTCGGGCATCGGAGCCCCATCCTCGCCCGTAACGGTAAAGGTAAATTTGCCGGCGATGTCATCGGGCGTCAGCCCCTCCTCCCTATCCAGCTTCTTGAGTCCCCGAAGCGACATGGGTACGGAGTTCGCTGCATATGTGTTGACGAAAACGCTTCCAGCAAGGTCGCCGATCTTCGCATGGAGCGTTCCAGCCCCATTATCTTCGACGCTCACGACGACCGGGAAGCTCTGCGTCGTCGCCGAGACGCCATCGGGAAGCCCCTCTGTCGTCTCGACGGCGGTGTAGTCGACCTTCCACACGCCAGCGGCAACACGCGTCGCATACCTATCTTTCACCGCTTGCTTCAGCGTTTCGATGGTGTATTTGATCGTACCGAAATCAACGACTCCATCGGCGGTGTTCCGCGCTTCAGCGACCACGGTATCCCCCGCCTTGAGCTGGAAGGTGAATTCTCCGTCGGCAAGCGGACGGCCGTTCATGCGCTTGGTTACCGCAAGCGGCACGCTCCCCTTCGCGCTATAGGAGTTAGCAAACGGAAGGATTATCTGCTCGACTTGCTCGGGAGTCTGACCGCTCTTATATATGTATGTTTTCTCAGCGCTGGGAGCGCCTTCCGTTGTAACGGTCGTCGTAACGGTCAACACGCCGGCGCCGTCATCTTCGACGGCCATCGAGACGAGATACACCGTTTGATCGTTAACGTAGCCCGGTCCACCGCCTTTGCTTTCGCTTACTCGATAAGAGAAGGTGGAATCCGCATCATCCTGCGTGAATACCAGGCCACCTTCGAGCCCTTGCAGCAGGTCGATACGGTCGACGGCGCCATCATCAGCTGCATCGGAAGCGAACGTGCGGCTTAGCTGACCTTGCTCAAAACCAAGCTTTTCAGCAGCCGCCCTCTTCGCCGCATCGTCATCACCCTGCGCCTCGATCGTGAACTCGAACTGACCGACAGTCATATCGCGACCATTCAGCTGTTTCGTGAGCACAAGCCCGCCTAGGGCCGAATAATCCACTGTCGAACTATAGGTGTTCGTAAACACCGGAGCGTCCTGAATCGGATTTCCATTTTCATCGAAAACGGAAACGTTAGCCACCAACGCGCCCGAAGGTGCCGTCGTTACGTTGACGATAACGGTATATTCCGAATCATCATACGTGATGCCGTTCTCCGGGGACGTTTCGCGCACCTCTCGCAAGGTATATTCGTAGCGTCCGGGCTTCTCATAGATCAGACCAGGAAAAACGATGTTCCCTTCGGCATCGTTCTTCGAAACGATCGAAGCGTGTCCAGCTGTTGCGGACAGCCCGTTGCCAACGGGCACGAGCTCGAACGAGAACTCTTCCGCATCAAGCGGCCGACCGGTGAGGACCTTTTGCGCCCGCAGATCGACGCTCACCCGCTGAGCAGCATTGGTGAAGTATGGCTCGCCGGACGCGGGCTCCGCAGCGAAGATCGGCGGAATAACCGCGATCTTGCCAGTCGTGGTATCAAGAGCCGTGATGGTGAACTCATACGACTTCGAACTATAGGTAACCCCATCCTTGCTGAAACCGCCTGCCGCCTTTTGCTCAGCCGTCGCTTCACCATATGCAACGCCCTCGCCGTTGACGGCATCAAGCGGGATCTGCTCGCGTACGCTGTATCGGTATATTCCAGGGACAGCATACGAGACGTTGCTGAATCCGAAGCGCTTGAATCCGCTCTCATCCGACGGGGTATGCGAGTTCACAACCGCATTCGGAATACGAACTTCAACGAAGCCGGGATCGCCCGGTTTATAGGTGGCGTTACCCTTCTTGTAGAGCTCTTGATGGAATTCAAATACGAACTCATCGGAAGCGCCCCATTCCCGACCATCGAGTTCCTTGGTTAGTTTATCGAAGGAAACAACACCCGGCTGAAGATTATACGAATTCTCGAAAGGCACCGTCGGCTTCTTGGGCGCGCCGGTCTCTGGCGCAGAACTATCCCACGTTCCGACTTCCTCGGGAACGTCGAGCTCGTCGCCTGTCAACTTGTCCGTAAGCCTATAGACCGTGGTGATCGTTTTCAGAGTTCCCTTCCCATCATCAATGGGGACGATGGAAATCTTGAACTTCGATCGATCGTAGGTGACGCCCTCAGACTGCACGCCATCGGTAGGATTCTTGTTGTCATCCCATGCGGGGTCCACGTTTTCCGAAACATAATACGTGAACGCGCATGCATCGCCGGTCACCCCGTGATCGCACGCATCATCTAGGGTGAAAGTCAATCCAGACAGCTTATCCATCACCGCAGGGACATCCATCTCCGCAGAAGGCGCCGAGAAGGAGCGTTCTTGCTCCATTTCATCTAACGTGAGGTTTCGGTCGGTCATCTTCTTGGCGGATTTTTCATCTCCGGCTTCCAACGTGAAACCGAATCGTTTGGCTTCAAGATCCTTGCCATGCATCGTCTTCGTAACCGTTATGCCGGCATATGTAGTCCTGGTTCTATAGCGGTTTTCGAAATCGAGTGCGATAACACCGGTCTCGTCGGTATAGGACTCAACATCAAGACGACGATTGACCATCGCGCCAGCTGAATCGTATACGAGATACAGACTCGGAACAACCCTGAGCGTTCCATCAAGGTTGTCGGTCACCCTGTATTCGAGTCGATAGATGGAATTATCCCATCCCCCGACCATGCCGGGAACATGCGATCCGCCCTGCCATGGCGTTACCTCCCTGATATAGAAAGTGTAAACATCGCCTGCATGCGATTGATCGAACGCGATCTGCAAACCACGTCCAACTTCAACCTTCACGCCCTCCGGTCCCGCAGGAGCAGAAAGGATACTATTCCCCTCGGGAAGAAGCGCTGCGGAGCGTGGGTTAGCACCCTCGATCTTAAAGGAGAACTCTCCCTCATTCATATCGCGACCATGCAAGGTTTTAGCTATCTTGATGCCGGCGGCGGAACCCGTTGCGGCGTAGCTATTATGGAATTCCACGCGATTCGCACCGGATCCAGAAGGAGGTATTTCCTCCAAGTCATCCGGATCGCCCGTCCATGATCCGTTTTCGTCGAACCGCAAAACCTTGGAATACGTGATGACGGCAACCAGCACCTCCTCGCCTCCGCTCCTCTTCACCTGGGGATCGGAAAGTGAAAGCGCAACATGCGCGATATAGTGCGTGGAATCATATGTAACGCCCTGGTATTTGAAACCGCCGGCGAACCTTTGCTCGCCCGTCGCGTCCGACCACCGGATGCCTTCTTCATTGACCGCATCATCGGGCACGACTTCAAACAGCTCGTATTCGAACGAACCGCTTCTACCGTCAGGCGCGTTGAGGTGCTCATGGGTGTATTTCGATTGACCGAAGGCGACCGAGGATGCCTTGTTCCTGACTTCTGTGTAGCGATTCGCCCCCATACCCTGGCAGTCTTCCGGCATGGGTTGGTCTTCCGCATGCTCCCCCACGGGAACCATACGGAATGCAAACTCTCCTCGCGCCGATGACTCGACTGCAAAATCACGACCACTGAGATGCTTCGATGCAAGCGGTCCCGCATACACCTCGGCGAGATCGAACACATTGCTATATATCGCTGTATAGACACCGTCCACGGGATCGATGGGCGCTCCCCCAACTCCATCACCGACGGGCTCTCCCAAATCGTTCGCATGCTGGGTCAACGTAACATGCGGCTCGAGTTTGCCTTGCTTGTTATCCTCGACAACCACAGTCAAGCGATATGCGGCGTCGGAATAGGAGATTCCCGGAATCCGATCTTCGGGGGCGGGAGTTTTTTCATAAAGCACATACCGATAGGTACCTGGAGCCGTATAGGTTATCGATCCGAACGAATCGCTATACTTCTCATCTTTATCCGCGCCATCGATGGTAACGCTCGATCGAGTCACACGCTTGTCACCATCAACGCCTTCAACGGCCCCAGCGGGCATCGGCGTTCCCGTCGGTGCTTCAAGAATGAACTCAAATGATGGTTTTACCGTAAAGCCAAGTTCCCAGGCCGCATCACCGTTCTCGTCCACAAACCGCTTAGCAACCTTAAGCGTGGTCGACGCAAGCATCGCGGCACTCGGGCGATAGGTATTTTCAAACAGCTCATGCGCGGGACTACCGACCCGCACTTCTCCCTCGGGGCTCAAAGGATTACCGCCCTCGCCGACCGGCAGTGTCTGAATAAAAGCATGGGGCATATCCGACGCAGGCTCGCTTACCTTATAATGCGAGCCATCGGGAAGACCGTATACCTTCATTGTCTCCCCATGCTTCAACGTGTGGGTCCCGTTGTGCGATATCTTGAAATCGTCACCACGCTGCTGCCCGTCCTCGCCAAACACGCGAGCATCATACTCGCCGTCCAGCGGGGCACCGTTCTTGGTGAATTCAAATTTAAAGGTAAAGTCTTTCTGTTTCCAGTCATCGGGACCCGTGAGACCATTGGGAATCGTGACGCGTTTTTCCACCTCAAGGGAGGCTTCGCGCTGATTGGTAACACGCACGACGGTTGAACCCGTGTAGAGATTCGTCAGATCGCGATCGCCTAGATCCTCCCACGTTCCAATCCCGTAATCATCTTTATACGGTTCTGGATCCTGTTTGATCGAAGCCCTGATAATGCCCTCATCGGTAACGAAACGCGTTCCATTCTTGGGCTTATAGGGATTCTGCATGTATTCATGGAACCGGCTGACGTCGTCGTATCGCAGGAATAAATCCTTCTGCTCCTGATCTCCTGCAGCATCAGACCATTCAACATGATATGAGCTTGGATCCTGTTCAGCCTCACAAGAACCAACTTGAAGGTGCGCGATGATATCATGCAGCGTGACCTCCACGCCGTCATTGCTGCCGTAGTGGTTCATGGAATCGATCAGCGTGCCCACGCCGGCCGACACGACCACCCCATCCCCCTGAGTAGCCGCATCCGCATAGACACCGGTATTGTCAACGATGACTCGAATCGGTTCGACCGATCCCGTATACCCTTTAGGTGTTTCTTTCTCGACGACATAACATGTTGACGTCTGCACTCCATCGCGTTTGGCGATTCCCTCGAATAGAACGGCGCCATCGAGAGCGACCTCGGGCCTTGCACTCAAATCGCTCGTCGTTTTCTCCATAACGGGTATCTCACCCGGCTTGGGTGCAAGCGACCCCTCCTGACCGACCGCCTTCATCTGATCGGATCGGAACAACTGGAAGGTCACGCCCCGGATAGGTTCGCCCGCATCGTCGACCTTCTGGACTACGAGATCGTTTTTGGTATCGGTGATATGGAGGGTCGCATAGCTCTTACGAGTGAAGTTGCCCATCTTTCCCGTCGAGTCGAGCAAGCGCGCGTTCTCCGCGGTGATCGGGTTTTTGCCTGCATCGATAGCGGAGCGGATATCCGCATAAGATTTGTCTACAAGGTAGTAAGCGATGGAATAATCAACATCCTGATCCTGCGCCGCCATGAAGCGATAGTCATCGGGAGTGCCCGGCAGATCGCCCATATCGGTCATCCATGAATCATTTTCAAAGGTGAAGACATGTGCGAAGCCGTCACGCACCAAACCGTTGAGCTGGCTTATATCTACCATGCCCTCTTCTTTAACTTTCCACGCACCATGCTCTCCGCCGATAGCATGCCAGTCGTCGTGATGCTGACGGTCCTTCTTATATAGAACGGCAAGAACGGTGTTCTCTTCGGTGACCCGATAGGAGGCGCCCGTAGTATCCCTAACGCTTTCACCCGTCACGTACACGGATTGGTTCGGACGCGCGTACACACCCGAATCCCAGGGATTTTCACAAACAACAAACCCGTCCTGCCCATCGCCGTGGCTTGGATGATAGCTCAGCCAAGCGTCTGGGTTCTTTCGATAGCCGGCGGGAGCTTTAACCTCTCGAAGGATGTAATGATCCTGTCCATGGCCATGGGCCTCGGCGAAATTATAGGGTCGGTTTCCCGCCGGCGTCATGATGTTGAAATTACCCGCTGCATCGGTCAATCCCTGCCATATCGGGCTATCGCCCTTCGGCTCGAAGCGGACCTTCCCACCGTCTTCGACCTTCGTCGCTTCATAAAGAGCGAGCTCGGCCCCTTGCACGGGCTTGCCGTACTGATCATCCTTGCGGACGGAGCTCTGGGTTACACGCTGCAGGTTGAACGATATCTTCATGTTCGAATCGGTGTTACCGCGCTCCATGTAGAAGAATTTGAGCGTATGATAGCTATCCGGCTTGAAGGTGCTTGTATCGCCCTCGAAATACTCGGCAGCAGCAGCCTCGCCGAGAGCATCCGTGAAGCACGACCGCAGGGTGGTTTCCTTTCCAGGCCAGGTCGCAGGCGGATTCGTTCGAGCATCCTGCAAGACGATTTTACCCGTCTTGAAGTCGATATCGAGGGATGCGGCGCCATGCACGCCGCCTAGATCTCCAACAAGCACGCCATCGATGAATACCCATACGTCGTCGTCACCTGAAAAGGAGAACTTCATATTCTTACCGTTTACTTCACCATTCTTCGGTTGGGTGAAATCAGCGGTAAGGTCGAGTCCGAAATAGTGGTTGATGACTTCATGCTTCGCATTAATCGAGTTCTTGGCTACCAGCGAGCCGTCGGGCTGTTTGTCGAACACCTCTTCTTCGGTGTTGAAGGGCAGGAACTGTCCGATCTGATTCGTGCCGGTTGCCGCCTTGACCGCCGGCTTCTTGTAAACGTCGAACGCGTTGCGCTCGGGATCGAATATCGCGAAATTCTTCTTGCTGTCGTACGTGTAGTAACCGTCCACCATCTGTACGAGACCCTTGACGTCGCTATAAGACCTCTTGCCCCGCTCATCGGAAGCATCGAAGAGATAGGAGAGCGATTCCTCACTCGTTTTCAAACCACCTTGCACCTGATAGATGTTGCCAGCTTTCAGTACGGGATATCCATCTTCTCCCAAGAGGGGTTTCACGATTCCAAAGAAGGGTCTTCCGCTCTGCCCCGTCCAAGCGTTGATGGAATTCTTATTAGAAGCCTCATGTCTGCCGGCATCGCTAAAGCGAAGTTGATGCCCCTCGTTGATACCGATGCTCGCATAATTATCGGGATCGGCGTTATCCGGCGCTTCCTCCGTCACGAGCCAATAATCGAATAGGTTGATCGTTGCGTTTTTCGGGGAAACCGTCTGTTCGACCAGATTCGGATTCGAAGCAGCCGATCCAGCTACGCGTTCCCTTGCCTGCACGGTAATGAGATTGCCGCATATAGCAAATACACCGACCATGACAGCAAATGCGACCATGAACATCGCCGACTTCGAACGACTCGAGAAACGCATGGTCGATTTCTCAAGATTATCCATGTAGCTCCCAAAAACTAGCATTTTGATACTTGCTCCATACCCTACCAAATCCCCTCCCTCATGAAAAGAGGGGCGGATGGACGAGGAGACGGTACGCCTCAACGCTAATACGCCTGGGTATGACATGCGTCGATACAAGAGCGAATCGTCGTTGCCTTAAATGATGCATATAGATATCTGCTTCCAAGCACGGCAGCCTTCCATCTCCTGCTTTTCCCGCAATAGGGTGACAGATATTGCCCCAAGCCAGCAAGGTGCCGAGAAATATGCGGCCCCACCCGCATAAGCGGATGGGGCCGAGCTGTTGCCAAACGTTCTGGCTTTAAGCTACGAGAGCAGCTCGCGGCCGGACGCCTCGATAGCGTCGAGCAGTGCGTCTGCAGCCGCCGCGTCCTCGCCCTTGGCGAAGACATACAGTTTGATCTTGGGCTCGGTGCCGGACGGGCGCACGATGGCCTTGTTGCCGCCCTCGAGGTCGAACTCGATGACGTCGGCCTTGGGCAGGCCGTTCACGCAGGTGGCGTAGTCCACGACGGCCTCGACCTTCGCGCCCGCGATCTCGGCGGGGGCGTTCGCGCGCAGACCCGCCATGATGCCGGCCATCTTGGCGGCGCCGTCGGCACCGGGATAGCTCAGCGAGATGGTGCGGTTGTGATAGTAGCCGTACTTCTCGTACAGCTCGCGCATGGCCTGAACGAGGTTCTTGCCCTGCAGCTTGTAGTACTGGGCCATCTGGCAGATGAGCAGCGAGGCGTTGACGGCGTCCTTGTCGCGCACATGGTCGCCGGACAGGTAGCCGTAGCTCTCCTCGAAGCCGAAGATGTAGCGATCCACCTCGCCGGCGTCGGACAAGCCGGTGATGATGTCGCCGATGTACTTGAAGCCGGTGAGGCAGCGACGCAGCTCGAAGCCGTACTCCTCGGCCAGGGCGTCGACCATGGCGGAGGAGACGATGGTGGTGACGGCGACCTTGTTAGAGAGGTCCTCGCCGCGCTCGGCACGCATCTTGCAGATGTAGTCGAGCAGCAGCACGCCCATCTCGTTGCCGGTGAGCAGCGTGTAGTCGTCGCCGTCGGCGCAGGCGACGCCCACACGGTCGGCGTCGGGGTCGGTCGCCAGGAGCAGGTCGGGATGGACCTCGTCGCACAGCTCGATGCCCTTCTGCATGGCCTCGCGAATCTCGGGATTGGGGTACGGGCAGGTGGGGAAGTCGCCGTCCGGGTCGCGCTGCTCGGGCACGACGGTCACGTCGGTGATGCCGGCGCGGGCGAGCACGGTGGTCACCGGGATGAGGCCGGTGCCGTTGAGAGGCGTATAGACGAGCTTGAGCGGAGCGCCCGCGATCTGCTCGTCGGTGAGGTTGTTAACGGACTGGGCGAGGACGGCGTCATAGTAGGCGTCGAGCACCTCGTCGTCGATCCATTTGACCAGGCCCTGCTCCACGGCCTCGTCGAAGTCCATGGTCTTGACGTCGGCGAACGGGTCGGTAGCCTCCATGGCAGCCGAGATGGCCGCGGCCGCCTCGGACGTGATCTGGCAGCCGTCAGGACCGTAGGCCTTGTAGCCGTTGTAGGGCGCGGGGTTGTGACTCGCGGTCATGCAGATACCGCCGGAGCACTTGAGATAGCGCGTGGCCCAGGACAGCGTGGGCACGGGGGAGATCTTCGGATACACGTAGGAGGTCACACCGTTGGCAGCGAGAATTGCAGCGGTGGTCTTCACGAAGAGCTCGCCCTTGTTGCGGCTATCGCGCGCGATCGCCACCGTGGGGTTCTCGAAATTCTTCACCAGGTAATCGGCGAAACCCTGCGTAGCGCGGCCGACCGTATAGATATTCATGCGGTTGGTGCCGGCACCGATCGTACCGCGCAGGCCAGCGGTGCCGAATGCGAGGTCCTGGAAGAACGCATCGGTGATCGCGTCCTCGTCGCCCGCCTCCTTCATGGCGCTGAGCTCGGCCAGGAGCTCCTCGTCGGTTACGTGAGCAAGCCAGGTATCGAGCAGTTCATGCACATCTACCATATTTTTGCCTTCCCTTCATTCCCCAAAGTCGTTTCGTTACCGCCCATGACGGCAACGTGTTAACCGAATGCCAACGCACCCATGCTACCGATGATACGGCAACGTTTCATATAAACAGACAGCATCCCGGTGGGCGTTCCGTTTATTACGTTATCGGTAACCCGCATGCGGCGGGGCTGCGGTGGGCGGCGGGTGGCTGCAGGCAATGGGGCTGCGGGCGGCGGGGCTGGCGGGCAGCTGCGGGCGGCTGCCGGGAGCGAGCGGCGGCTTGCGGGCCGCGAGGCTGGCGGCAAGTGGCTGCGGGCGGCTGCCGGGAGCGGGCGGCGGCTTGCGGGCGGCGGGGCTGGCGGGCAGCTGCGGGCGGCTGCCGGGAGCGGGCGGCGGCTTGCGGGCCGCGAGGCTGGCGGCAAGTGGCGGCCGGCGGCGGGCAGCTGCGGGCGGCGGGGCAATGAAAGCGACCTGCGCTCAAGCCGGTGGAACTGTGGTGAATGTGTAGTAGAGAGGCTGCAAGCGTAAGCAGGTAGACTACAGGTTTGCAATAGGCTGACACAGGCAATCGGAGACCCACCGCAGCGAATAGCAGGATACAGCGCGCGTGCCAATGGACATCCCCTGCACTAAATCAATCGCCTCACCGCATCGATTCAGCCGCCTGCTATATGCCACCAGAATGACGCGTATATTTTTGGAACGCCAGTCAAACTGAATTGTTCGGTTTTCATACGTATACTCTGAATAACATTTAAGAACCCATCCTGTAACCTATGCCCGAGGAGGATATTGGTCGCAGCTTCCTGTCTCATTGCAGATGGCTGTTAACCTGGTTCCTATGTACCAGGACCGAAAGCCAATCGCCGCCGTCGGTCAACATGTCCGAGCAACAGCGCTTGATCACACCTACGGCGGCAAAGACGGGATTTGGAGCGGTTCAACCAGTGCTGTGACACAGCAGCGAACATCGACACGCAGCATCCTGGACGCATCGACCCAAGGCGATGCTATAGCACAGACATAAAAACGTCTCGAAATGTGCTGCCTAAAAGCGCGGGGCATGAACCCACGAAGGGTACAGGCACGGCGGACCTACGCTGGATTTAATGCAAAACGCGAGGACATCGCTGTCCTCGCGTTTCCATGCAATGGTGGGCCGTCAGGGGTTCGAACCCTGGGCCTTGGGATTAAAAGTCCCCTGCTCTGCCAACTGAGCTAACGGCCCGCAGTTGGCATTGTACCACGGCGAAACCATCGTGTGGCGCGGAGCAGGAACTTACACTGTTATGCGGGCTTTTCCCGCTTCATTGTGTCAGATTCATCCCGACCAAGCTGACGGCGCAGCACGGTGGACACGTGAGTGCGCCGAAGCGCGCCGAGAGCTCTTGGCGATCTGCGAAGGGCGATGCGCAGGTCGCGACGAGGCGCGCTTGGCAAGCTGCAGGCCGTAACGGGGCGTTCCAGGCGATGCGCAGGCCGCGACGGGGCGTTCCAGGCGATGTGCAGGGCACGACGGGGCGGGTACTGCCCTCGTCAAGAACGTGCCGCGAACTGTGAGTCGCGTTTTTCATACAACTATTCGGGACCCATTTGTATACATTACTTGTAGCAATTTTTGAACTGCGGTTTTGTTCAGCAAAAACCAGGTCTACTCAAGACATCCAGAATTCCGTACGAAAAACGCGGCCCATGCGAACTGAGACAACCCCGAACGCCCACTCAACATCTCGAAACAGCCGTCGCGGCGGCGCGATGGCGGCCAAACTCCACTGATCGCCCGCCTGCGAAGCGATGGCAGCCGCCACATCCGAAACCGCCGCGCCAGCCGCAGCCGCCACATCCGCAGCAGCCGCGCCAGCCGCAACCGCCCGCAGCAGCCGCGCCAGCCGCGACCCGCCCGCAGCAGCCGCGCCAGCCGCAACCTCGACCCAGCCGCCGCGGCGACAACATCCAGGTCGCGGCCTACACAACAGCGGCCGCACCGCAAGCCAGCCATGAGGACAGAGCGTTACTCCCAGCTCCACTGGCCGTTCACGAACACGGGCTCCTCGTTACCATCCGCATCGATGCCGGTGATCGTCAGATCGTCCGTTCCGATCATGAAGTCGACGTGCGTCGCCGAGATATTCATGCCCGCGGCTCGCAGCTCCTCGTTGGTCATGTCGTAGCCGCCCTCGTAGCACTCAGCGAAACCGACGCCCAACGCCAGGTGGCAGCTTGCATTCTCATCGTACAGCGTGTCGAAGAACAGCAACCCGCTCTCGCGGATGGGCGTGTTCTTCGAGATGAGCGCAACCTCGCCCAGCCTGCACGCGCCCTCGTCGATATCCAGGATGCTCTTCAGCGCGTCGCGACCGATCACGGCGTCAAAATCAACCACGCTGCCGTTTTCGAAACGCATCCAGAAGCGGTCGATCTTGTTGCCGTGGTGGATAAGCGGCAACGCAGAATACACCACGCCGTCCACCCGCTCGCAATCGGGTGAGGTGAAGACCTCCTCCGTCGGAATGTTCGGGAAGAACGGGTGACCCGTCGGCGTCTCGCACTTGCCGCCAGCCCACAGATGCTTCTTGGTCAAGCCAATCGTGAGGTCCGTCCCGTTTGAAGCCGTATAGCGCAGCGCGTCAAAATGGCGCTCGTTCAGGAAGCGCAGGTTCTTCTCGAACGTCGCATCATGCAGCTCCCATGCGCTCTGCGGGTCGCTGCCATCTGCGCGCGCCACCGAAAGGATGGCCTGCCACAGCCTGTAGACCGCGACCTCGTCGCACTCGCCGGGAAACACGTGACGCGCCCACGACGCCACGGGGGCGCCGGCGATGCACCATGGGTTGATATTGAAGTCCAGACCGTGGCGGAACACCCGGCACTGCGTGTTGCGTGCCTTGCCCGCGGCCGCCGGCTTCGCGGGATCGATACCCTTGAGCGCCTCGGGGTCCGCACCTTCGACAAAGATGAAGCAGGCACCCTGATCCGCAAGGGAATCGAGCTGCTCGCGCTGCCACGAGGGAACCGTCTCGAACCAAGCGGTCTCCACGTTCTCATAGGTGAGTCGCATCACCGCGTCATCGCTCCAGATCACGGTCACATGGCCCGCGCCGGCGCGGTACGCCTCCTTCACCAGCAGACGAACGAACATGGCGCACTCCACCGGAGCCTGCACGACGACCTCCTGGCCGTCCGTAACGTTCACGCCTTTGCGTACAACCAGTTCGGCATAGCGTTCGATGCTCGGCATCAGGCGCTCCATACCGAGACGCGCCTCTTCCACGCTGTATTTCACTTCGTTCACCGTATGAACTCCCTTCATCCATCAGGTGAAGAACGGGTGCGCCGCGCTATCTGCGCACGACGCACCCGTCTATCTTATAGTGCGAATCTCGTAGGATACGCTACTTTTTCATATTGCGAACCCCACGGGCTACGCTAGCGGGCGACGGCGACAAGCGGTCCGCACCGGCAAGCGGCGACGCCAGCGGGCTACACCGGCAAGCGGCTACGCCAGCGGGCGACAGCGACAAACGGGCTGCATCGGCAAGTGGACCCAGCGGGCAACGTTACTTCTTCTTTTTCTCAAGCGCCTTGGCATCGCGAGCGGCGCGCTTCTCGGTATCCTTGCGAGCTGCACGATCGAGCACGTCTTCGATCTTGTTGTCCGACATGCCCTCGGCTGTGGCGCGCGCCTGGTTGCGAATGGGGCGGATGCGCACCATGTCGTAAACAAAACCGCCGATGATGCACACATATGCGAGCGCGATGGCGATGATCTCCAGCGTCTGGTAGGTACCGCCCGCGGCATCGCCGAAGGCCACGAGCAGACCCCAGCCGATCGCGATAAACACGATGCCCAGCACCATGATGCCCCAGAACACCTTGCGGCGCTTCGGATACTCGGGATCCTCGCGCATCAAGACGTTGGAGGCGGCGTAGATGCGGTCCTCCTGACGACGGAGCTCGGCTTTGCGCGCCTTCTTCTCCTCCTTCGTCAGCCCGGACAGATCCTCGCCGCGCTCGAGCTGCTTGCGCTTCGCCTTCGAGCTCGCGGGGACCACGCGGACGGACGCTGCTGCGGCGCGGGCGGGCTTCGCTGATGCGGCAGACTTGCGGGTCATGCCGGTACCGGCTCGATTCTGGTTGCGCTGGTTCATAGGGCTGCGGGTGCTCACGTGATACCTACTCCTTCATGGACTCGAACCTCTCGCCGGCGAGGATCTCGTATGCCTCGCGGTATCGAGCGGAGGTCCCCTCGATCACGTCCGCAGGAAGCTGAGGGGGCTGGCCCTCAAAATCCCAATGCGCGAGCAGCCAGTTGCGAACAAACTGCTTGTCGTAGCTATCTTGAACCTTACCCTCCTCGTACGAGGAGACCGGCCAGAAACGGCTGCAATCGGGGGTCATGCATTCATCGATGAGAGTCACTTTACCATCGATGATGCCAAATTCAAACTTGGTGTCGGCGATGATGATGCCGCGACGAGCTGCATACTCAGCGCCGGCGGTGTAAATCTTCAGCGAAAGGTCACGAATCTGATAGGCGACGTCCTCGCCCACCGCGTCGATGCACTGCTCGAACGTGATGTTCTCGTCATGCTCCCCGACGGGTGCCTTCGTCGACGGGGTGAACAGTGGTTCGGGCAGCTTCGAAGCCTCCTTGAGGCCGGCGGGCAGGACATGGCCGCGCAGCGCGCCCGTAGCGTCGTACTCTTCCTTTCCGCTCCCCGTCAGGTAGCCGCGAACGATGCATTCCACCGGGATGGTGCGAGCCTTCTTCACTAGCATCGACCGACCGGCAAGATACGAACGGTAGGGCGCGAACTCTTCCGGATACTGGTCCGGATCCATCGTGATCAGGTGGTTGGGTACCACGTCGGCGAATTTGGTAAACCAAAATGCCGAGATACGGTTGAGCACCTCGCCCTTATACGGCACCTCGTTGGGCAGGATGTAGTCGAACGCCGAGATACGGTCCGACGCCACCATGAGCAGCGCATCCCCTGCATCATATATATCTCGAACCTTGCCCTGAGAATCCGGCCGACGCTCCATGAGCTTCATGCTGATCAACCCCTCGCTGAATCGCTTTCCGCTGGCCAGGCGATACACCGCCGAAACCAACAAGGCCGGGCCCCTTCTCCGGATCCCGGCCCCATAATCCAGCCGTTAATACTATGCTCGCTCGATACAACCGACGTGTGCGCTCGGCAATGAAACAAAATGGCAAACGAGTCGCCATCCAGTCTTCGAAGTCGCCCAGCCTGCCCGAGATCCGCTACTCGATGATCGCGTTCGTAGGGACGGTCGACGACGGGTTGCCCGCGTGCTCGCGCGGCAGATGAATGGTGAACGTCGTACCCTTGCCCAGCTCGGATTCCACCGAGATGAAACCATGATGCCGCTCGACGATCTGCTTCGTCACAGCCAGGCCGACGCCCAGACCGCCCGCCTCGCGAGCACGGCTCGCGTCGGCGCGCCAGAAGCGACCGAAGATCCGCGAGAGGTCTTCCTTGGCGATGCCGATGCCGGTGTCCGATACCGAGATGAGCACGTGCCGACGGTCGTTCTTGACCTTCACCACGACCCAGCCGCCTTCGGGCGTATAGCGCATGGCGTTGCTCATGAGGTTGATAACGGCCTGCGTCATCATATCCGCATCGAGGTCGATCGTGGCGCCGCGCCCCTGCGTCTCGTCCGCGAAACGGAGATGCAGCTCCCTCGCGTGGAACAGCTGGTGCTGCGTATCAACGATCGCGCGAACCAGGGAGACCACGTCCACGGGACGGGGATTCATCGGCGCGGTGCGATTCTCCATGCGCGAGAGATCGAGCATCTGCTGCACCAGGCGCGATAGACGACGGGTTTCGGAAGCGACCGTTTCGAGGTGCTCGGCGTCCGTGGGATAGATGCCGTCCTGCATGGCCTCCACCGTTGCCAGCATAGCCTGCAGCGGCGTACGGAGCTCATGCGCGACGTCGGACGTCAGGCGGCGCTCGTGCTTGAGATCCTTTTCAAGCGAGGTCGCCATTTCGTCGAACGTCTCGCCCAGCTGGTCGATCTCGTCATCGCCCCGCATGTTCGTACGGGCCGACAGGTCGCCGTCGCGGATCTGCTTCGCCGTCGACGTGATCCGGCGAATGGGGTTGGTAAGCATTCTCGACACGAAGAAGCCGATCACCAGCGCGATGGCGATGGCGATGAACGCCGCCATGCCCATGGCGTGGAAGGTCTTCTCGCGAAATGCGGCATCCGCCTTGGTGAGCAGGGCATCGCTTCCCAGGACCCACAGGCGCACCGTGCCGATGCGGCGACCGCTCGCGTCGACGATGTCCTCGGATACCGCCCCCTCCTTGTCGGTGGGCGCGGTAGACACCAGACTGTGCGGGCGCTTCTTCTCGGTCTCCGATGACACCGGCGTCGCCTGGCCGGCGGACGACACGGCCGCCGATTCCTTCTCGATCTCGGCGGCAAGCGCCGAGGCCGGCCACGTATCATCGAAGACGATCTCACCATCGGCGTCCAGGACCTGCATGCCGATGTCATCGGAGAGCAGGTTTGAGTCCGCTACGGAAGCGAGTGCGCTGGTAGACCATGCGCCGCTCTCCTCGTAGCCCTCTGCCAGCTTCTTTGCCGTAAGCTCGGCTATCTCGACCACGTTCGCCCTGGTGTAATCGGAAAACGCGCCGCCCCACACAACGGTTACCACGCATACCAGGACCAACACGGTCATGAACGACGTCAAAGCAAAAGAAACCGCCATGCGCATGCCGTAGCTCATGACGTTGCGGTAATCGGAACGAGGCGTGTTCCAGCTCGCGCGTGAACCCGCCTCGTCAGATTGCTTATGCTTTTGCTCGAAGGTGAACTGCGCGGGAAGCATTACTTCGCGCTACCCTCTGCGGCGTCCGCAGGCTTCGCAGGGGCCTCGAAGCGATAGCCGACGCCGTGCACGGTGTACAGCCACTTAGGATGCTTGGGATCGTCGCCCAGCTTGGCGCGCAGGTTCTTCACGTGGCTGTCGATCGTGCGCTCATAACCCTCGAAGTCGTAGCCGAGCACCTTCTCGACCAGCTCCATGCGGTTGTACACGCGGCCCGGATGACGCGCGAGGGTGGTGAGCAGCTTGAACTCGGAGGCGGTCAGGTCCACTTCCTTGCCGTCCACCAAGATCTTGTGACCGGAAATATCGATCACGAGGTCGCCGAAGTCGAGTACCTCGACCTGGGGCTCATCCGCCAGATGCGTGCGGCGGAACAGCGCGCGCACGCGGGCGACGAGCTCGCGCGGGGAGAAGGGCTTGATGAGGTAGTCGTCGGCACCCAGCTCGAGGCCGATGATGCGGTCCTCTACCTCGCCCTTAGCGGTGAGCATGATGATGGGCACGTCGGAGGTGTCGCGGATGGCACGGCACACGCGCTCGCCCGAGAGCTTGGGAAGCATGAGGTCGAGCACGATGAGGTCGAACTGGTGCTTCTCGAATTCCTCGACGGCGGACTGGCCATCGCCCACGCCGACGACCCAGTAGCCCTCGCGCTCGAGGTAGGCCGCGACGGCATCGCGGATAGCCTTCTCGTCTTCAACGAGCAGAATTTTTCTTGCGTCCGAAGCCATATCGAGGCCTCCTAATCTACAAACTACATAACTTGCTCATTTTAGCGCAGCGAGCGCTAAACTAGTCCACGGAGCACGCCAGCGGTTGCAATGTGCTCCGTGCGAGGCACGATCGCCTGCATTGGCAATCGGGAAGCACCGATACCGGCAACGTCCCGCTCACCAGCGCATCCGCAGCGCGTCTCGTACGAGGTCCGATCTTCCGACCACACCTCTGATATTCTATTATGCCCAACTCCCTTTTTCTCTATCACCGAGGAGGCCCCAACGTGCATATCCGCATCCGCCTCGCCGAAATCGGCGACGCCGGCGCCGTCCTTGCGGTATACGCCCCCTATGTCCGCGATACCACGGTGAGCTTCGAGCTCCGCGTTCCCTCCGTCGAGGAGTACGCGCAGCGCATCGCCCGGGGCCGTGAGCGCGGAACGTACCTCGTCGCCGAGATGCAGGAGGGCGAAAACGACGCATGGCGCATCGTCGGGTTCGCGACATACGGGGCCTTCGGCCACCGCGCCGCCTATCGCTGGTCGGCTGAAACCTCGATCTACCTCGATGATTCCTGTACGGGAAAGGGCGTGGGAGCCGTGTTGCTCGACTGCCTCGAGCGCATCATGCATGCCGGCGGTATCGTGACGAGCGAGGCCTGCATCTGCTCGGAAAACACGGGGTCCATAGCGTTCCACCAGCGACACGGCTATCGCATCTGCGGCGAGCACCGCGATTGCGCCAGCAAATTCGGACGCTGGCTCTCCATACAATGGCTCGAGAAGCACCTGGGGCCGCGCGACCCCGATCCGGTCGCCCCCGCCCCCTGCGGCCTCGAAATGCAAGAGCGCCTCGTCGCCGAAGCGAACAAGGCGCTCGAGATGCAGGTATCGTAGGGCACGCGTCGGCGCACTGCCGCGCCCGTGCGCGCTGCCGCGCCCGTGCGCAATGCCGCCGCGCACAACCCCCGGCCTACGCACCCCAGCAGCCGCGCGCAACCCCCGGCCTACGCGCTGCGCACCCCGGCAGCCGTGTGCAGGTCCCGGCCGCCGCGCTGCCGCGCTAGATGGCGAACGTTCGAGCCACGACGCCCGAGGGGATGCCCTTCGCGTCGCGAATGGTCGCATACGTAAGAAACGTGCTGGTAGAGCCTTCGCTCGCAGGATAGTCGCCGAAACCGAGCGAACGGTCGGGCGAGGAGATCGAGTCGATGACCTGATTCGTCGAATCGATCATATAATGCGCGGACTGCGTCTTGATGAAATAGCGCGTCCCGTTGTACGCCACCTGGGCAGAAGGCTCCCGGCTGAAATACACATAAGGCCCGCCCTCGCGTCCCACGAACGTGCCCATCTTACCCAGGCTGCCGGCCGAATCGTACGATGCCTCGATGGAGAACACGAACACCTCGCCCGTATACACCGCCTCGAACGGGCGAACCGAGGCCGGGAGGACCAGCTGGTCGAGCTTCGTGTTGCTCGCGTCCTCCAGGTCGACCGCGGTGATTCCGTAATACGTCCCCTCGTCGTTGTGGACGCGCGGCGCGATGGTGAGGATGCCGTCCGAGACGCGCGGCGGCGTGGCGAACCTGCCGGTCGACTTCCAAACCTCGGTTCCCCGTGCATCCCCGACCGTCCAACGGTAGCATTGCGAATCCGAGCTGCGCTTATCCCCCGATGTAAGCGGCATCTTCTGCCAGATCACCATGGAGCCGGCGGCGGTGAACTGCGGAGGCTCCCAGTTCTTGTCGCCCGTATCCAGCTGGACGGGATCGCCTGAAAGCGCGCCGCCGTTGAAAGGCTGCGCCAGCAGCACCCAGATGCGCGTGGAGTAGTCGATCTCCACCCACGCGAACACGCCCGTGGCGCTGCGCACGTCGAAGAAGCTGTACGCGCGACCGAGCGTCGGGTCCTCTTTCAGCGTGGTGAGGGAGCCGTTCGAAAGGGACAGCACGCCGAGGGTGTTCACATGCTGCGCCGATTCGGGCGCCATCATCGCCGCGGCCCAGGTCCCATCGGAATGAAACAAGACGGTGCCCAGCGGCAGGTTCCAGGATTGAACGGGGCTGAGCCCCGTATCCTTGCCCTCGTACTCCTCGAGCGCATCGATGATCTGGGACGAATCGTCGACGACCTGGGGCTCACCCGAAGTCGACTTCGCCTTGTTCTTCGATTCGCAACCGGAGAGCGCGGCGGTCGCCATCGCCGCCGCACCCGCCGCAGCGGAACCCAGCGCGAAGCGGCGGCGACTTATGCCTTTATAATCACGGTCCCAAAATGCCATGGGGGCTTAAGCCTCCTCGACGGCGGCGCGCAAAGCAATGGTCAGCTGATCGGCGCACGAGGTCGAACGCGGACCGCAGGTATTGCCCTGCAGCAACTCGACCACGCGCTCGGTGGGCATGCCCTTCACCAGCTTGCCGATCGCCTTGAGATTGCCGTTGCAACCGCCCTCGAAGGCAACGTTCTCCACCGTTGCCCCGTCATCGGACAGCTCGACGTGGATGGCGCGGGCGCACACGCCGCGCGGCTTGAAATCATAGGTAATCATGCAGCTCCCTCCTTGTTGGCTGCAGCCATTATCCCCGCGCCGCGGGCCGGGGCACAAGGCGGCATCAATCTTCCACGAAGAAGCGCGTGCGATCGCAGGCAGGCAGGCGGGCGGGCATGCGCCTCGGGCAGACAGGTGGTTGGCACTGCGCGGTGGGCCACTTCCAGACAGAAAAAGGACGGCCCCCAGGGGAGCCGTCCCGTGCATGGTCGCATATATACAAGGTCTCGCGATGCAATCGGTCGCGGCCCTTGCGACATCGGGCGACCGGCAGACTACTTCTGCGTCGTGGATGCCTCGAAGGTGAAGGGGGTTGCCCAGCCCTCGGGGACGGCGCCGGTCTTGCCGTTGCCCAGGTCCTGAACGACCCAGCCCTCGGGCACGCCGCCCTCGCCTTCCCAAGCGTCGACCTGGTGGCAGGAAGCGCAGGTGAAGACGGGCTGGTCGTGCATGAGGTGGCAGGAGTTGCACTGCTGCACGCCATGGTAATCGCTGTGCGGGTCGAAGCTGAAGTCCTTCGTAGAGGACTCGGTAGCACCCGGCATCACGCCGCCACCCAGATGGCAACCGCTCTGCAGGCAGAAATCGTTCGAGAAGGTGACCTTGTCGAACGGCTGCGGATAGTCGCCGGACAGCTGGATCTGGACCTCGTGCACCATCTGGGGCAGCGTCGCCTCATGGCAGCCGAGGCACTGGTTGTTTGTCGCGGCGCGATGCTTGTAGGCGAGCGTGGTGGTGTCCTGGGTGTAGGTCTGATAATACTTGCCCATGGTGCTGTGGCAGATGGCGTCGCAGCACTCCGGGGTCGCATGCCAGGCCCAACCGGCGACGCCGATCACGGTCACGACGACCACGGCGGCGATGATGATCGAAAGGCGCTTGCCCTTCCAATCGAACTTCTTCTTGGGAGCGGCAGGCTCGGTAGCCTCCGTGCTCTCCTTGATCTCGTCAGCCATTGTTTTCTCCTCTCGAGACCACTTAGGCGCTCAGCGCGGGGTTGTCGCCGCAGTACTTCTTCAGCAGGCCGTCGTACTTGCGGGTGCGCTCGTCGTAGGACGCGCCGCCGTCGACCAGCAGGCCGAGCTCCTCGAGGTCCTTGGACTCCTGCTCGAGGCCCAGGTCGGACAGGCACTGCTTGGTGGGGCATCCCAGCTCCTCGTCCCAGCCGAAGCGCTTGTAGAACATCGTGAGCGACTTCTTCCAGTCCTCGCGGTCCATCTTGTCGGTGCCGGGGGTGAAGGGCTTGATGTCGGGATCCTTGGTGAAGACCCACTCGGTGATGACGTCATGCATGTTGCGCATGTCGTTGCAGCCCATCTTGCCGTCCTTGTCGGTCATGCCGCGGACGGTGTTGACGCGCTGGAGGGTCATGATGCGCTCGGCGGCCTTGTACAGGTCGTCGATGGTCACCTTCTGGCCGGTGACCGCGGTGTAGAACTGGGCCTCGAGGTCCAGGTCGCCGTGGTAGCTGCGCTCCTTCGCGGGAGCCATGGCCATGGGCCACACCCAGTTGCACAGGCACAGGGAGTCATGCAGGACGTCGGTGATGACGCTCCACCAGGCGAACTCGACCTTGTGCTCGTTGATGGGGGTGTAGTTCTTGTCCGGGTCCATCGCGTCCTCGCCGCCGAACATCTCGGCAGCCATCTTCTTCTTGAGCTCGATGGGGAGGCCGCAGCCCTGCAGGTTGACGGCGGAGTGAATCATGTTGTCACGGTTGAACAGCATGTTGTACAGGCCGCCGACCTGAGCGAAGCACTCGATGGAGTGGTGGACCGGCCAGCCGCGGTAGTTGATCAGCGCGGAGGTCTTGTTGTCGAACCAATCCGGACGGTTCCAGTGATCGGCATCGGTCCACACATAGGGGCCGTGGCCGAGCCAGGAGATGGGCTTGTTCTTGGTGTCGTTGGAGGCGATGTCCAGGAAGATCTTGATGAAGGACGTGGGGTCGCCCGCCATGATGCCCTCGAAGTTGTACTCCGCCATCTGCTCGGGGGTGCAGTGCTCGGCGAGGATGCCCTGGGTGTAGGTCCAGGCGAGATCGCGGTAGAGCTGGGCATAGTTGCAACAAAGGCCCAGGTCGTCAACGGTGACCGAGATGAGCTGGTTGTAGAACACGGACAGGTCGGTGAGCGTCTTGTTCTCGCCCTCCTGGATGCCCGGCACGTTCATGATCGGCTGCATGTACGCCGAGAACGGGAAGTTGGGAACGCAGGTGTTGCCCGAGGACTCGTAACCAGTGGCCTCCTGGACCTTGGGGACCTTGACCTGCGCATAGCAGCGCACGGGGCAGCCGTGACAGCCCGCCATCTTGACGGTGTACTTCTCGGCAGCGGGACCGAGGTCCTTGGTGGACTTCATGCAGCGGTAACCCATGGTGTTGGGCTCGAAGGGCTTGGGCTCGCCGGTCTCGATGGGGCCGCCCTCGGCAGCCGCCCAGTAGAGACCCTTGCGAGCGGTCCAACGGGAGCCCTTGTCGTAGTACTCGGCCCAGGACTGCTGGGTGGAGGGAACGACGTGGTTGTTATTGGAGCCGAGGACCTGGGCGATCATGTAATCGGACAGGTCGGCGACCATCTGCGGGTCGGAGACGTTCACGGCCTTGGTGCCCTTGACGACGACGGCCTTGCACTTCTTGGAACCCAGGACGGCGCCCAGGCCGGCGCCCGCGGAGTGGGAGCGGCTGTTCATGACGCACGCATAGGGCAGCATGTTCTCGCCGGCGGGACCGATGGTCGCGACGCAGCACTCGAGGCCGTGCTTCTTGCACAGGGCCTCGGTGGTCTCGCGGGTACCCTTGCCCCACACGGCGGAAGCGTCCTCGATGGAGACCTTGTCATCCTCGATAAGGATGTAGACCGGGGTGTCCGCCTTACCCTCGATGATCAGGCCGTCGTGGCCGGAGTACTTGAGGGTCGCGCCCAGCTGGCCGCCGCAGTGGCAGTCGACGACCAGGTGGTCCTTGGTGAACGTGGAAAGCGTGGACCACGTGGAGCGGCCGGCCAGCGGCACGCCGGAACCCGTGAGGGGGCCGACGGCCAGAACGGCCTTGTTCTCCTCGTCCATCCACTTGACGCCAGCGGGACCTCGTCGTACATGATCTTGTTCGCGAAGCCCATGCCGCCGATGTAGTCCTTCTGCATCTCGACGTCGGACTCTTCGGTAATCTCGCCGCTCGTAAGGTTGACGCGGGCGATCCAGCCAGCCCAACCGTAAGGGGTTTCAGCCATTTACTTCTCCTATCCTTAACCGATCTTGCCACCGGCGACGAAGTCCTGCTGCTCGGAAACGAGCGGCCAGGGGTTCTCCTGCTTGGTGGGGACGGAGGAATGGCTCACGTCTTCCCACTCGATGAGCTCGATCGCGCCGTTGGGGCACTGCTCGGCGCAGCGGCCGCACGCGATGCACTTCGAGGACTTGCCGGTAACGGTGTTCACCACGGGCATGTGATAGGGGCAGGCGGCGACGCAGGTACCGCAACCGACGCACTTGTCGGCATCGACGCGGCGGACGCCGTTCTCATCGGTAACGATGGCACCCTGCGGGCACGCGGTCTGGCACAGCGCGGTCTTGCACATATGGCAGGTGCGCACGTTCCACTCGCAGGAGTAGAAGATGCCGTCGCCGCTTCCGAGCTCCTTGCCGTACCGGTAGCCGTCGTGCACGTGGATGCGCGCGGCGGCGGGCTGGGACACGCCATCGTTGAGGAGCGTGCAGCTCATCTCGCAGCGCTGGCAGCCGGTGCAGCGAGCGCGGTTGACCTTGAGCACGTGGGACGGGGTCGCATAGTAGTCGACCTTGCCCTTCGAGCTCGTAGGAGCCGCAGCAGCGGTATCCGGCAGGAGACCGAGCGCCACCATGCTCGCCACGAATGCGCCCGAGACCTTCACGAACCCGCGGCGGGTGAAGAAGGAGTCGAGGCGATCCGCGCCGGAGCCAACCTGCTCCAAAGCGGTGTTCTCTTTCATAGTTCCCTCCCTTGCTACTTCACGCAACCCGCCCGGGACGACGGGGCGCGCCCTTTCCTTGAGACGGGCCCGCAGGCGATCTGGGCACGACTCATCAGCCTGTATTGTGCATGAGCAAGGCGAGAAGGAGCTCACCTGCTTGCGGGTAATTTTAGAAATGGGCGCCGCTTGGCGCAAAAAACCTTGTCACCTGTTATAGGGTACCACCTCTACCTGCGGTTATCTTTTGGTAGAGGGGAGTGGCGAAGCAACAGAGAATGCTTTACCAGGGTGAAGCGCTTCGCAAAATCACCGTCATTCGCGGACGCGCGGGCGTCGCGCGACGCCCCCTTTGAACCCCCCGCGGAGTCGGCACGCGGGGCTAGAGCGACCATGCCGAAACGTTGCACAATAGACGCGCCCGCGCTCATCGGCATGAACACCGAACGCGACCGCCTGCGCACCCTGCTGCCCGAATGCGAGCGCAAGATGTTCACCGACTCCGCCGAGAAGCAGATCGCGGCGGCGCGCGCCGCCGATGAGGCGAGCGAGTCGTAGCAACCGCCCTGCCCGGAAGGCCCACCCGCCGCAACCGTGAAAACGCACGAACCCGGCACAGCGCGAACGGACGCTGTGCCGGGTTCTTCCCTATACTCCGCCGGCGATACGCCTAGCCGCCGTATTCTGCTATGTAATCCAAGATCTCCTGACGCGAGTGCAGGTCGGTCTTCTCGTAGACGCGCTTGATGTGCGTATGCACGGTATTGGTGGACAGCTGCAGCTCCTCGCTCACGCGCACCTGCGTGTGGCCGAGCGCGTACAGCGTGAGGACCTCCACCTCGCGTCCGGTCAAGCCGAAGCGCTGCCCCATCTTCATCACCGAGGTCGCGATGTGCACGTCGGGTTTCTGGTTCACCATGGGAACCTGTTGCTGCGGCGCGATAGCGAGCACCCCCATGAAGGGGATCCTCCTCACATCGTCCTCGGTGATGGGGCCGCGTGCCCGATCAGCTTCGACGCGCTCGCTCGGCGCGGCGAGAAGGCGCGTGAAAACCAGCTGCGCCGACGCCAGCACGAACAGGCTCATGATCGAGATGATCACCGGGGCGTTGTCGGGCATCATGCGATCGAGGACGGAGTCCACCTTCATACCCAGCACCGTGAGCACGTTCATGGCGATCCACGCGGCGCTCGAATAATAATACGGGTCGCGCCATCCGAAGCTGATGAACGCGATGGTGAGATACCACACGAACGCGTTGAGCACGAGCGACGCCGCCATGACGAACGACGCGCCGATGGAAACGGTCTTGGGCCAGATGGCGAAGAATATCGCACCCAAGGCGAGCAGCGCCTGCATGACGACCCAGATGCTCGTGGTGAGCGCGCGCATCCGCGAACGCAGGCCGTTGCGCACCCATAACAGGGAGACGATCCACACGAACATCAGGATGAGGAAGCGCGGGACCAAGCTCATATACACCGGCTCGCCGGCGGGAAAGCCCCTGCCCATGCCGATCGGGATGGAGATGAACCAGATGCCGGCTGCCGCGACGGCGAGGAAGCTCCGATTCGAGAAGCGGTTCTCGTCGGTTCCGAAATAGAGCTCGCAGACCGCTGGGAACGAATCGCTGGGCGCATCCATACGGCGCGATGCCCTCACCATGGCGAACTGGGCGAAGGTGAGTGCGGCGCCCGCCATGAACCGCAGGGAGTTATCGGAGAAGCTCAGCACGTAGGTGATGGTCTCCGCCAGCGCGAGGGCGGAAAAGACCACCACGGACGCAGCCTGCGCCGAAATGCCGCGCAGCTTGCGAAGCCAATAGAACTCGAGAGCGGTGCTCCCCACCGTCACGCCCACGCCGAGCGCGAGCGCCAGCGGAGCGGCGGGCTCGGCATCGCCCCAGGACGTCAGCGCCAGCGCGAGGGAGCACAAGCCCGCAAGGTGAATGGATAGAAACATCATGAGGGAGACGAAGCGCTTCTTGAAGCGCTTGACCACCAGCGTCGACAGGAACAGCGCGCCGATGATGAACGCCGCGATGAACAAGATCCATCCCGACAAAGACGACGCACCCGTAGTCGCATGGGCGGCCGGACGCACAGATTCACCGCCGAGGACGCGCACGCAAGGCCGAAGACGGACGGCAAAAGCACGCCGTACGACTCAAAACTGAGCGGCGGCATCTTCTGTTCATCCTGCCTCTCGTGCACCGAAGCTACTCCTCATTCCCATGCTCTACAGCCAACAACCTGCGAAAAGCCATAGAGGCAAACCGTTGTAGGCGATAGGCCAGTATACCTTGTACTACACTTGCTTGCATGTGCATACGTGACATCCGCGGTTTTGCGAAAGGCGAACGATGACGCAGGAACGAGATCAACGGCGCGGCGGCAGACGAAGTCGAGGCTGCCGTGGCGAATCTGGCGAACGTACCAGCAGACGGGCTTTCCGCATCGCCCGATGCGCCGACATGTCCGGACGCCGACGCGAACGCGGAGGCGGCATGCAGCGCCTCCCCCGGAAAGATCGCGGCGGCACGGGCCCACAACGAGCGCATCCGCGCGATAGACCAGGCCCTGACCGATCTTCGTCAGCGCTCCTACGAGGGGAAGCTCACCACGCCCGCGCGCTGGAAGCGCCTCGCCGCCGCCCCTCGCCCCATGGACGACGCGTCATTTGCAGACATGCTCCTCGCCTATATCGAGGAGCATGAGCATGCTGAAGACAGCCCCGCGATCGGCCAGATGAGCGCGCCGGCTCCGCTCGACGTGCAGCTCGAGGGCGTCGAGCTCGGGGAAGCCGAGCTGCTACCCGAACCCGACGTCTCGGATATCGTGCTGCTCTACGGGAAGAAGGCCGTCTACCTCTATTCCAAGCCCCTCCTTTCCCATAGCTTCGCCCACGCGCTCTTCCTTACCACGGAAAACGACGACCTCACCACCTTCATCGACGTCGTCAGATCGGAATCGCGCACATATCCGCGACCGGTATCCATCCTGTCCTTCATGAACCCGCCCCACCTGTGGTCAACCGACAAGACGCGCGCCATCTACCGCGAGGTCAAGGACCAGGAGGCGTTCGACGATATCCGCTCCTGCGTGACGAGCGAAAACGAGACGTTCTTCTACTCGACGCTCTACCTCAGCGACGCCCAGGGCAAAGCCCTGGCAGAATGGTACGGCGTCGAAAAGGTGCGCAATCCGTAGGAGCCGGCCCGCGAACCCCCGCGAGGCGCCCGACCAGCGCAAACCGACCGTTTCATCCAGAGCGAAAGGGAGCCCATGGCAAAACAACACCTCGCCGAGGACACCCCGTTTCTCCGCACGCCCGATATGTACCAGATCGAGAACGACGCGCCCATCACCGAATACTCCGACACCACGCTCGACATCATCGCCGATGCCACCACCTGCGGGATCCCCGATGGGGCGAACGCCTTCTGCAGCGTCGGCAAGGAGAAGCGCGGGACCGTCCAGATGCAGCTGTTCGCGCGCATCGACCCCGAAACCGAAACGTTCGCCGAGGTCGGCTTTCGCAGCCACGGCTGCCTCGCCGCCATCGGATGCGCCGCGCTGCTCGCCGACAAGCTGCGCGGCCTGACGTTCGAGCGGGCGCTCGCCATCACCAAGGAGGAACTCGATGACGAGCTCGGCGGTTTGCCGAAAAGCCGCAGCTACACGCTGCTCTTCGGCGTGGAGGCGATCCGCGCGCTCATCGGCGACTACTGCCTGCGCGTCAAAGGCTACTCGCTCGCCGAGCTCAGCGCCTACATACCGTGCGACTATATGTGCATGAACTGTCTTCTCACCGAGAACTGCTCGCTGCGCGACGAGCGCGTCGACCAGGAGATGCGCGAGCTCGGCGAAATCGAGTAGAAACGCACGGCACGCTACAATACGTATCGACACCAGCCGACGCATCGCGTTCGGCACTCGGATCTCACATGCAACGAGGCAAAGATAGGAGCACCCCGTGATCGACCGCTACACCCGCCCCGAGATGGGCCACATCTTCTCGCTCGAAAACAAGTACGCCATCTGGCAGGAAATCGAAGTGCTCGCCTGCGAGGCGCAGGCCGAGCTTGGTGCCTGCGGCATCACCAAGGAAGAGGCCGCGTGGATCCGCGAGCATGCGGGCTTCGACCGCGCCGAAGTCGATGCCATCGAGGCCGTGACCAACCACGACGTCATCGCGTTCCTCACCAACATGGGCGAGCATATCGACGCCGACGTGCCCGAGGGGGACCCCAAGCCCAGCCGCTGGGTCCACTACGGCATGACCAGCTCCGACCTGGGTGACACCGCCCTGTGCTACCAGCTCGTCCAGGCGACCGACATCATCATCGAGGACGTGCGCAAACTCGGAGAGATCTGCCGCCGCCGCGCGTTCGAGGAGCGCAACACGCTCTGCGTCGGCCGCACCCACGGCATCCACGCCGAACCCATGACCTTCGGTATGAAGTTCGGCAGCTGGGCCTGGGAGCTCAAGCGCGACCTCGACCGCCTGGTGGACGCCCGCAAGAACGTCGCCTTCGGAGCCATCTCCGGTGCGGTGGGCACATACAGCTCCATCGATCCGTTTGTCGAGGAGTATGTCTGCAAGCACCTCGGTCTCGTCCACGATCCGCTGTCAACGCAGGTCATCTCGCGCGACCATCACGCGTACCTCGCCGGCGTGCTGGCCACCACCGCGGCGACCTGCGACCGCATCGCGACCGAGATCCGCAACCTGCAGAAGACCGACACCCTCGAGGCGGAAGAGCCGTTCCGCAAGGGGCAGAAGGGCAGCTCCGCCATGCCCCACAAGCGCAACCCCATCACGCTGGAGAAGGTCTGCGGCCTCTCCCGCGTCGTGAAGGCCAACGCCCAGGTCGCGTTCGATAACGTCGCTCTGTGGCACGAGCGCGACATCTCGCACAGCTCCGCTGAACGCGTGGCGCAGGCGGACAGCTTCATCGCGCTGGACCACATGCTCACCTGCCTCATCCGCATCGTGGACGGCCTCATCCTGTACCCGGCGCGCATGCAGGCCAACCTCGACCTCACCCGCGGCCTCATCTATTCGTCCAAGGTGCTGCTCGCCCTTGTCGACACGGGTATCACCCGCGAGGACGCCTACAAGATCGTCCAGCGCAACTCCATGGCGGTGTGGGACGACGTGCACAACGCCGTCGACGGTCCCAACCTGCGCGAGCGCCTGGAGGCCGATCCCGAGTGTACGGTGAGCGCCGAGAAGCTCGATGAGATCTTCGATCCCTGGGACTTCCTCACCCGCATCGACAGCGTCTTCGAGCGCCTTGAGCGCCTTTCGTTCGAAGCCTAAGGCGACGTGGGAGCGAAGGGCCCCTGGAACCGCCGCGGATCCAGGGGCCCTTCCTCATGAAACGAGCCCGGTACCTGGAGAGGTACCGGGCTCGGTGCTCTTACTGGAGCGGGCAACGGGACTCGAACCCGCGAGTGTCAGCTTGGGAAGCTGATGCCTTACCACTTGGCGATGCCCGCTTGTCGTCGACGTCATTGCTGACGCCTGCAATGAAGTTCAGTATACTCCGCACCCCACACAAGGACAAGATGTCATTTCCCTCCCCCCAACTGCAGGCTGGAATCCAGTGGGAAAGGCGACCGAAGAGGACTCGCCGCCCGTATGCGTTCAAGGCATTCGGACGCCTCCTCTGGTCCTCAACCCTCCTTGATGAGATATCCGTCGCTCAGGTCTATCAGCAGATATTCCGCCGCCGGCCGCTGAGCTCCCGATCCGCCGCCGCGGCCGACTGCATCTGGGTTATTCGCACGCATCGTCCTCACCACGGCGCTTCTTGAATCGAATACATCGAGGACCTGATAGCTCTTCTCCTCCCCGTCTTCGCTTTTACTCACCTCGAGCATGTTCAGGGAAGTTGGTAGCGACGACACGACCCCCACCGTCATAGAGACGAATATGGCGACAGCCAGCTTTATCAGCAATCCTCTATCGCGAAAATTATTCAAGGACTTTTTTATCTTCCTCCTCATGTCCCGATTTCTTTCTTTTTCTTGCATGATAAGAACAAGCTGAATCGTTACAACGCATAATATCGTTAACGTATAGCATATAATCGATATATGAACGGGAAGACGCCAGAAGCGAATGCCCGCGGCGACCAAGGGATACAGATAGAGCCATCCGACCGCGGCTTCTACCTCCAAAACCGACAGCAGCCACGCAGCGCCTATGCCTCCCGGATTCCATCGGGCAGTTGCAAACGGCAGAATGAAAGAGCATAGCAGGATAAATCCAACCATTACCATAAGCGCCACCGCTACGGGAATCGGGTCATCAGCATTCGCCAGGGCGATGAGGACGTAGGGAGCCAGCCCTAACGCCATAGAAACAAAAATCCTCGCCGCTCTCCACGCTTCGCCCGTCTTTCCCTGCTCGCTCAACTTCTGCTCAAACATGCCATTTGCCCGCGCTATTCGATAGCAAGAAAACGGAGCCGCCACGATCAGCGGCAGCGCCATAATGAGACCGGGCAAACAATCCCACGGCGACGGCTTTATGAGCTCAATAGGGTATCCTTCGCGAAATGCAATGGCCATGTGATAGGAGTATGACGCCACGGCAACAAATATGGTAAGGCAGCTAATTATTTCGGCCATCCCTATAGCTTTTCGCCTTGTGCTCCTCTTCGTATGGAACCTCTTCCCGGACGCACGACCACGGTCTTTTAAACGATATACGCTCATCTTCCCCCCATTGAACACGCTTCAATGTATTATTGCCGTTTCTCACTTGAACTTTGCGTCCTATTTATGAATGAATCCGCCACTGCCATGGACGGGAGCTCCCATGTTGGAAATTGGCCATCGTGTTGTAATCCAGCATTCTTTTTCTGATAGCAAGCGTTTGTTTTCCTTCTCACGAGCCGATGTACCCTGCTCATCCGCCACTAATGGAAGGAGCAGATATGATGCGCAAACGATTTGCCCTACCCACCCTATTCTTGATCGCCGTGGTGCTCGCACTCGTCGGCACCGCGCTTCCACACTCGGTCCGCGCCGCCGATGAAACGACGCTTACCATCACTGCGATTCCAGACAACCCCCATTCCACAGGATCATCTCGCTTCATACGAGTGGACAAAGGGACTGGAAGCGTCGCCTATTGTGCACAGGGATGGCTGCTCACCCCGAAGGCCGGGCAAACGCTCGAGCGCTACGGCGATCTTCGCATTCCGGAACTCGATTACGTGCTATGGCATGGATATGACGGCGAAGTGGTCGATTCCGTCTATGGACTCAACGCCACTCGCTCAGAAGCGGCGACCGCGTCCGCGGTATGGCTCGCCATAGCGGACCAGCGAGCCGATGTCCTCACCTATTACGGACCGGATGGTACCTCGTTCCACGGCAACAAAGCATATATGGAGCGCTGGGAGAGAATCGAGGACCCCTCCGTCAAGGATGCCGCTTGGAAACTCTATCAAGATGCCCTTGCCTATAAGCAAGCAGGCGGAGGCGGCGTCGAAGAAGGCTGCTCATGCCTCTGGTTGAACAAGACGCCTTCATATAGCCAAGGTTCCGCATCCTTCGAATTCCAAGCCGTCGTCACCGTTGAAAAGTCAAGAACCGTTACATTTACCAAGACATCGGCAAGAGCCGAGCTGACCAATGGAAACGATACCTACGCGTTGGAAGGGGCGGAGTACGACATCTTCTTGCAAAGCACACGCGAAAAAGTAGGGAGCATCATCACCGATGACTCTGGACGCGCGACCATGCAGCTCAAACCCAACACCGCCTATTACGCCGTGGAGACAAAGGCCCCCGAGGGCTTCATCCTGGACCCCGAGGAAATTCCCTTCACCACCTCGCGCACGGGAGGATCCGTCGCACTGGAAGACGAACCTGGAAGCGCGCGCCTCGTGTTGAAGAAAATCGATGCGGCCACACAGGCAGAGCCTCAGAAGCACCTCAGCTTCCAGGGTGCAGAGTACCGGATCTCCTCCCTCTCGTCACCTGGATGGAGCAAGACCGCAACGACGGACGATAAAGGAATGCTCACGGTATCGGATATCCCCCTCGGCACATTCCAGGTCATCGAAACCAAAGCTCCAACGGGATATCTCCTCGATCAAACCGTCCACACCTACACGGCTCTTCCAGGCCAGATGAATGATTTGGGCGTCGTCGAGCTCAAACCCGAGCATGATTTTTCGGAAATACCCGTTTCATTCGATATCGAGATCGCGAAGTTCAATGATTCCGGCGATACGGAGGGCTCCGGCGTTGAAACGCCCGCCGGCGGCGTTTCCTTCGATATCATTTCTCGATCATCCGACGAGGTCGTAGCCACCATAACGACGGGCAACGACGGCTTCGCCTCGACCGTCGGGCACTGGTTCGGAGCGGGCGAGCGCGCAGCGGGGCTCTCCGGTGGATTGCCCTTTGACCCCCAGGGATATACCGTGCGCGAAGTCGCCTCCACCGTTCCCGATGGATTTGAGCGCGTCGATGATTGGAACATCGATCCACAAGAACTGATAGACGGCGTCTGCCTGCGCTACATCGTCAACAACAGCCGCCTCACTTCGAGATTGCAGATTGTAAAAACCGACGCCCTCAGCGGCGAGCGCATACCTCTTGCAGGATTCTCGTTCCAAGTATTTGATGGCAACGGCTCTCTTGTCGAACAAGAGGTATGGCATCCCGAACACGCCACGGTCAGCACGTTCACCACCGATGAAACAGGCAGCGTCACCCTTCCCCAACCCCTTGCAACCGGCACCTACTCGATACGAGAAGTGGAAGCACAGCCTCCATACGTGCTCGCCCAAAAGGCAACGACGTTCACGGTCGATTCAAAAGACGGGGAGATTCCACCTGTCAGCGTTGTTGAAATCAAGAACGAGCGGGCGCGGGGCTCGGTAAGCATCACCAAAAACAGCTCAGGCGATGGCAGCGCACTCAAAGGGGCACATTTCGATGTGGTCGCCCTGGATGACCTCATCGCCCCCGATGGAACAATCGAAGCGGGAAAGGGAGAAGTCGTAGGAGAACTCATCACCGATGAAAAGGGGGAAGGAGAACTCGGTGGTCTACCCCTGGGAACGGGCGTGGCCCACTATGCCGTGATCGAGACGAAACCCCCGCAGGGATTTGCGCTCGACAGCACCCCCATCCCCTTCACACTCACCTATCTCGATCAGCAGACCCCTCTCGTCCACACGCATGTTTCCGCCAGCAATGCCCCCACCACGGTTATCGTCGATAAAACCATCACGGGCTCAGACCAACCTCTTGCGGAAGCTTCCTTCGGTATATGGAACGCACAGGATGAAATTGCGGCCCTGTCAGACGCATCGGGGACATCCATCGCCTTGCGGGCGAGCGATTCCGAACTCGAAATCGCCATCGAGCCCGTTCTATCCGATGCCGAGATACTCATCGATGCGCCCGATGGATGCGAGGTCGCCCTTGAGCATCGCGATGGATCTCTGGTTCCCCTCAAGCATGGCTCCTGGATCAAACCGGGTGAGTACACGATCGTCGCCTCCAGCGCGGCCGATCCCTCGCAGAGCGTCAAGGTTCCCCTATCATGCGAGGAGGGCAGTTCCTACACGATAACGATTCGAATGGATTTCTTCGGCATCCATGGGTCAATCGACCACGCCTCTTCGCTTACGAAACCGATGCCGCTTGCATACAACGAGCAATCAGACGCCTACCTCCTCGAAGGCATCGCCCCTGGATCCTACGAGCTCACGATAGACGGGGTATCGAATGGCATCTACACCGCTGACGCCAAGCGAGCGCTCTACCTTCAGCTCACCGATGAAGAGGTAATCCCCGTTCCCACCCTGCTCAAGCCGGATGCGACCATGCAGACTGAAAAGACCGATGAACGGGGACGCATCGTCTTCGACCATATCGAAGCCGGCTCCTATTTCCTCTGCGAGATACAAGCCCCCGAAGGTTTTATCGCACGACGCGAGCCCATGCCTTTCACAGTCGATGAAAACGGTCTTATAGATAACTCGCCCTCGCATACCGTTGCAATAGACAACGATTATACGAAGGTCGAACTCTCAAAGCGCGACATCACGAACGAGCAGGAGATCGAGGGGGCGAAGCTGAGCATACTCGATGAACATGATGAGGTCGTCGCCTCATGGGTGAGCGGCGACGTCCCGCACCGGATAGATAAACTCCCCGCCGGCACGTATAAGCTCGTCGAGAATCTTACGCCGCGCACCTATGATTACGAATCCAGCTGCACGTTCACCGTTTTGGAGACAGGGGATATCCAACACGCCGTCCTCTATAACCGCCCGATTAAAATAACGGGAGAAATTGATAAACGGCAGGAAATAGCCGATCCCGTTGCCGTCGACACCGTTGAAAATGGAGACGGCTCCAATAGGGCGAACGTCTCCATATCGCCCGAGGGCCGCTATCGCTACAGCCTTGACGTCCGCAATACCAGTTCGACATGGGTTGACGAGTTTACCTTTGAGGATACGCTGCCCTGCATCGAACAAGGACTCGCATTCCTCGAGTCGGTCCAAACCCCCGTCGCCACGGGAGACTTCGATGGGCTGATGAACGTCTGGTACCGTATCGAGACCGATGAAAACGAAGCTGAAGAGAATGCCGACGGGGACCGGGACGCACGCAAGCGTCGCATCGACGACGCCAATGCCACACTTGACGACGGTCACGACAACCCATGGCTCAACCAGCCTGATGTCTTGGACATTCTTGGCGAAGACGCCCGAGCGTTAAGCTACGATGGCTGGATTCTCTGGGCGTCCCATATACCCACCGATACAGCGACAACGCTCAACGTAAGCGATCTCGCTCTCTCCGCGCATGAGCACGTCGCAGCCGTTCGCTTCGAATACGGTCGGGTTGAAAAAGGTTTTCACACCAGAAGCGACGCATGGGATAGAGATGATTTGAAACACGAGCATGACGACCTCGATGCCATCGCCGGCGCGGCAGAACGCGACCAACTCGCGCCCGCCGTACTCACGTTGAAGGTCACCGATCGCTATCAAGCGGGCAATGCGCTGAAAAACGCGGCGTCGGTCCATCTCTATCGAAATGGAGGGGGACCCGACCTCGAAGATCATGACAAGGATCGCGTTGTTCAGCTCCCTAAGAGCACGATTCCCGATCTACCTCATACCGGGCTTTCCCTCATCCCCGTCCTTGTCGTTGGAGGCCTATCTTGCCTGCTCATGATTATGACCGCAACGAAACGACATCGCTAAAGCGGGCTTCTGACGGCTGCGCGCACCGTGCGCGCGGCCGTCGCGCCCTGCGCTTGGTATTCATGTGCACGTGCGCCTATGTCACCCTCAGCTGCAGCATGATTATATGTTCATCCCTCCTGGCCACCGGCGGATCACGCGCCGGCAACCCTATAGATGACCTGGACACCGTTCAAACGGATCTTCACTCAGAACGAGAGGCATCGGCAACGAGCCTGCATCGCCTTCGTGTCGGCAACACCCCCATCGATACGCTGGTCCCCCAGCCCTCGGAGAATCAACCATCCGATTGGTATCTTAAACACGATATCAACGGCATGCCGTATAGGCTCGGCACGCCCTACCTCGATTCCCGTTGCAGGGACCGGCGGCATTTCGTTGTCTATGGACACAACCACGGCATATACGACATCGCTTTCTCTTCAATCGCCCAGGCGGAAGATGATGCCAAATTCCAATCGATAGGACCAGCAAGCTGGGGCAAGATAGGAGATGAACCGCAGACGTATCTCCCGGCATTTTCTTGTAGAGTCGATCGCTCGTACGCAGCCATACAGAGGTTTTCCTACTCCTCGCATGAGGAGTTTGTGTCATGGCTGAACGCGTTGAAAGAGGATGCCCGAGCATGCTCTGCAAATTGCGACGAATTGATACAGCGGGCTCAGAGTGCCTTGTCTCTTATTACCTGCTCCTACAACAACCGCGATCGAAGAGACCGGACAATAATCGTCTTCCTGCAGGTGGAATCAGATTATTCGGCAGCATCGGAGGAAACGGCTTCGTCAGATTGAACCGCGCCCTCCCCGGCTTCATCTTCAGATGTTTCAGCAATCTGATCAGCAGACTCCTGGTTCTCAATCTCCGCTTGGACGCGCTCGGCTCTCACCTCGGGTGGCGTGGACCACTTTTGGCCAAGCATATAGGAGAGACCGAAGCCGGCTACGACGGCAAGCGCAGCGCCGACCACATATGCAACCCAATGACGCCTGATAAACGCGAACACATATCCTCCGAAACCATGACCATATCGACCGCTATCACGATACCCGCAATTCTACGCCCGTAACGCTTCAGATGCGAGTATGATGCCGAAAACGGGTACACGATAACCGTCTCGAGGATGACGCGGACCTCGGTCGCCGACGCCTTCCTCGTGCAACGGCATTCGTTTGAAAGGAGACGCATCGTGCTCGAACTCTACTACAGCCCCTACTGCCCGTTTTGCATAAAGGTGCTCAACGCGATGAAAAATATCGATGTTTCCGTCGAGCTGAAAAACATCGACGAGAATCAGGATGCGGCTCGAAAACTCGTTGAAGTCGGCGGCAAACGCCAGGTTCCCTGTCTCTTCATCGATGGGAAGCCGATGTACGAATCGGATGACATCATCGCCTATCTGCGGTCCTTGTAATCGATCATGTCAGTTGACCCACAGTGATTTCTTGCACGGAATCGGCATCTAAACAAAAATCCGTTCGCCGCCGCACAAGAAAAGGACCCTACACGGGTCCTTTTCTTGTGATAACACGCTCTTGCGCCGCCACCCGACAGCATCGATGTTGCGGCGCTTGCAAAGCGAAACCGGCTATGACCGACGAATAACCTCAGTCACGACATCAGCGACAAGCGAGACGTTGTCCTCGTCGACGTTATATGGCTGATCCTCCTCGCTATGGGAGCATGCGAAGTGCGAACCATCGACACCGGCGATCGTTAGCGACCTCAAGCTCCTGCTCATCGCCGCATAGGCATCCGTATCCAAGAACGGCATATCGACGGCACCGATCTCGTGATGGAAGTCCGCGGACACACGGCGAACGAGTTTCATGATGCGCTTGTCACCCTTCAAGACGCGCTGCTCGCCCTCGGTGGAAAGAACCGCAACCTGTCCGGAACCAACGCACTCGAGATTGATCAGGAACACACCGCGCAGCTTATCGCGATGGGTATCGAGGAAGGCGTTCATGCCGGCATTCCCGCACTCGGAGGCACCGGTCGCGACGAACCAGATATCGTGACCGAATAGCTCGTCGTCACCCATCGAAGTGATAGCGTCCTTAAGCTCGTCCTCGCTGGTACCGGGAGCGCCGGTAGCACCGCCCTTCCAGCCGGGATCGTCATCGAAGTTGTCCCACGAGCCGATCTCGCCGCCGGTGCGCTTCGCATCGAAGTCGTCGTCCACCCCGAGCCAGTCGCTCATGCTGTCTTCGTGCTTCTTCTTCCCGAACAAACGGCCCAGTCCCCGACGAGGCTTTTCCTTCGGAGCGGGTGCTTCGATCTTCCCGATCGCTTCCCGCTGCCCCGGCTCGGCCTCCGCCGTCGATGCAGCGACCCGTCCTGATTTTGAGGGACCCTCGACCACCGAGAAACCACGGGTAGCAGCAGGGGCGGCCGATGCAGGGGATGCGAATGGATCGGAGGGTTTAACGGAGGGATCCGGAAGGTCGAACAGCGGCGTTCTATTCACCTGCTGGCGCTGAAGCGATTCGATTCCGGGGACGCTCGGTATCTGACGAGGAACCGTATGGTCGGCGGCACCGATCGACGGGATATTCAGCGTGCGCTGGGGACGGGGAGCGGGCTGCGGGTCGATTTGAGCCATGAGCGAGCCCACGGTCTCCGACTGCTGACGCGGATGGATCGCGGGCATCGCAACCGTTTGCCCAAACGAATTCTGGGCAGGGGCAACGGAGCTCGCCGTACCCTCGCCGATTTCCTCCACGGCCGGTGCCGAAGCAGGATCGACCGTGTCGTTCACGCCATCTTCTCGACGAGGCACGTCCTCGACATGCTTCACGGCTGCCTCCGCTCGAAGAGCACCCTCGGCGATTTCCGTTTCGGATACCGCAGACGCATCGAGAGCGGCCACTGAGGCTGCGGGCAGGTCATCCCCATCGGCGGAAGCGCCATCCTCCTGGGACTCATCGGCGCAAACGCCAGACGCCTCAGCGAGGTTGTCGACAGAATCGTTGCCGTCATCGATATCCTCAACCGGCTCGTCAACGAATTCGCCCGACTCGCCATCCGCATCATGCTCATCGAAAGACACCGTATCGAGATCGCCCGAGACAGCGTCTTGATCTTCCGAGAAGATGCCCTCTTCGGAATCGGAAGCATCCTCGTGACCGTCGAACACCGCCGTCTTCTCCAGCGGGGTCATCTCGAATACCGCGGTTGCGCCATCAAGCTCGGAAACATCGAGCGACACCGTTCCCGCGATCTCTCCATCCGACGATCCATCTTCATTGCGAGACGCGTTATCTCGATCGATGACCCCGGAGCGGTCCTCATCCTCGGTTTCAACGAGATCGGCCACGGGCGAGCCCTCCTCGGCGACCTGCGCGCCATCGCCTTCTTCGCTCTGCGCATCGCCGGAAACCTCCGCCTGAGCATCGGGACCGGTCCCCTCGGCTTCATCGCCTTCGGATTCGTCTTCGATTACCTCCCATTCCGCTTCCAGAATATAGTCGCTGGTATCTTCGACGATCGGGGTAAACTGCTCTTCCTCCTCCGGCGCCTCAGCATCGATGGCGTCATATGCCTGGCTATAGATGCTCGAACTACGCTGGTAAGCAGGGGCGACGGCATAGGACTCGAAATCCTCGTCGTCCTCATGGCCCCTCTGGCCAAGATCGTTTGCACCAAGGTGTTCATACGATGCCTCGTAGGCAGCATCCACGCCACCCAAGTCATCGTTGTCCTCAGCGACGGCGGCCTCGTCGTCAATGCTCTCGACCGGACTGGCTCCACCGGCGGGAACGCTATTCACAGCGTCGTCTTCCGCAGCGCCCTGGACGAGCTCCTCGATCGCCTCCGTCGCGGGCGCCGCCCACATATCCTGCGTGAACTGGTCGCGGTGCGGCTCGGAATATGCGTTGTCGACGGGCAACGCTTCATGCTCGCCGTAAGCAACCGTGCGAGCTTCCGAACCAGCACGGTCATTATCGGAGCCATATTCATGCTGATGGAAGGTGCGCGGTGCATCCGCCGCACCGCTGGCCGCGACCTCCGAGTCGTCAATGGTTCGAGCGGGGGCGGGCGCGGGCGCCGCGGGGGAGTACGCTGCGGGCTCGACGGGAGCGGGCTCGACGGGAGCGGGCGGCACGGGAAGCGCGTCCGCCGCATAGGAGAATGCGCAATCATCGGCAACCATACCCAGGGCGCGGATGATATCGGCGCCGTAGCGCAGATTGCCCGCGGCGTTTCTGGGGAGCGCGGGCTCGGAAGCCGGCTCGGCGGCAAGTTCGACGTTCTCCTCCGCGGCTACACGATCCGCACTCGCCTCGTCATCAACCGAAACGGAACCAAATTCTCCTCGATCCTCCCCGCCATCAAGCGGAGCGGCGCGGTCATCGCCCTCATATGAAACCGGATTCAAGCCGGCGGCGATCAGATCGTCGCGCGTCATCGTGGTCGTGGACCCGAGAATGGGCTCATCGGATTCATACATCTCGAAGCCGGCTTCACGCACCGAATCCTCCGAGACGGGTTCATCGGTCGCACGGCCCTTGGGGATGATCGGGGCGTCGCCGGCGAATTCAGCTGCGTCGTCATCGCGATAATCGGCGAACTCGTCGGCGGCGGGAATGAAGGAACGCTGTTCGTCCATGAACTCGGCGAAAGGCTTATCACGGGGGAACTCGTTCTCCCCTTGATACGGCGCGACCGCATCCATCACACCCAGCATGGCGGCGACGGAAGACTTGTTGCAAACGGAGCCGGACGTATAGGGCAGCACGAACTTGTTAGCCAAAATCGCCACGGAATACGTCAGGGGCACGAGCGCGACCACGATGGAAACGACCCAGAGCGCGGTCTTCGCGGCGGCGGGGATGGGGAACAGGCACGCCACGGCGACGGCCGCGGGAATCAGCATGGCAAAGGGAAGCAGCTTCACGAGCAGCGGGCGATACGCAGCGAAAGGCGCCTGCGCAAGGAGGTCGGCGCGGGGCGAGTCGTAGTGGGCGACGACGACCACCGGGCGGTTGCGCGGGGATGCAAGCGGACCCGAAGCCTTGTGGTAGGCGATGACGTTCTGGCTCAGGCCACCGCTGCCGAACCTCGACAACATCGGCTTGCCCATGCGCTCGAGACCATACAGGACGGCACCGAGCAGCGCGAGCAACAATCCAACCAAGCCGACCGCCCCGCCTATACCGGCGAGGACGGCGCCGACGAACACCAGGACCCCGTAGACCGCTTGGGCCATCTTGTCGCCCGAGGAGGCGTTGAACTCCTGAATCTCGGGCTGGAAGCCGTGGTTCTTGAAGATATCTGCAACGATGTCGGCGGCAGCGCGCTCCTCCTCGCTGCATGCGGGCGTGATCCCCGTGTTCTGCAGGAGATGATTGAGGTACTTTCTGGTATTCGCCATGTGGGCTCCACATCATTGATACGTGCATTCCAAGCATACCGCTCCCACGGTAAGCCTATATATAGTCGAAAGTATACCCTTACTTATATAACGCTGCATCATTTCGCGCCGACACGCTTTCAATCCGCATCAGGACGTCACGGTCATCCCCGGCCCTTTTCGCAGCGATCGCAGCATGCCTTCCTTGCCGAAGCGTTTCGTCTACAATCAGTCAAGCAGGACCAGCGCGGCGACGCGCCTCCGAAACAGTCGATTCCAAGGCGTTGGCATCTCGGCTTCGCAGCCGTGTCCCAACGCCCTCGGCCCTATCAAGAAAGGCAATCCGATGGACAGCACACGGGCATCGCGGCAAGCGGGCGCCGAGGAGAGAGATGAAGCCGGGTACGACGAGAGGGCGCGGCGCGTTCTCAACCTGTTCTTCGTCCTCAACGCATCGCGGTCGCCGATCTCGACCAACGACATCATCTACGACTCCGACCTGGGGTACAACTCGGGCAACCCGGAATCGGATAAGCGTAAATTCCTCCGCGACCGCAACGACCTCGCCCGATACGGTATCCACATCGTAGAGTGGAAGGAGAACGGCGCGTCGGAGCGGGAGGAGAGCTCCTGGGCCATCGATCGCTCCAAGACCGATGCCTCCCTCGCCCTGCTCACCGCCGACGATGCCGACATCCTGCTGGCGGCGCTTGGCGAATATGCCGAGCAGCCCCACATCCCTTATCGACCCGCGCTCGAGCGCATCCAGGCGAAGCTCATGGGGGCGGCGGGGTCGGCGGACAGCCGCCGCGTGCTCGCCCCGCATATCGGCGGCCAATCGGACGACCCTGTCCTCCAGGCGCTCTGGAGTGCATTCACCCTGCGCAAGCAGGCCGTGTTCTCCTACAAAAACGCCCAGGGAGACATCACCAAAAAGCGCTCCGCAGCGATTTGGGGATTCTTCACGCAAGACGACCACGTCTACTTCGTCGGTTTCGACCTGGGACGAGATGCGGTGCGCACGTTCCGCATCGACCGCGTGACCAGGGTGTACAAACCGTCGAGATCCTATTCGATTCCCGAGGATTTCAACATCACCGACTACCAATTCCTACCGTTCGACCTTTCGAGCAACCGCTCCGTCGAAGCCACATTCACCTTTCCAGCAGGAGTTCCCATGGCGGAAATCGACGCGATCACGCATAACCGGGGGACCCGCTCGGTAAGCGCAAGCGGAACGACCAGCTGGCAGATCGCCGTAAGAGACCTCGACGCCGCCGCATCGTTCGCGCTCGGGCACGCCAGCGTGGGCATGAGACCCGCTTCGCCGGCAGAATTGATCGAAAGCTGGAACGAACAGATCGCAAAGGCGGTGAAAGCCCATGTGCGCCCGTAAGAAGACCACAAGTGAGACCGTCATCGAATCCGGCATCGCGCTGCTCGAGCTCCTCACGGCTGCGCCGGAGCACCGCGTGAGCCTCGGCGAGGCCATGAGCGCGCTGCACGTCTCCGAATCCGAACTCGCCGACATCATCGATTGCATCTCGACGCTAGCGGACTCCCACACGGGCAGCCATGCCGCCATCTCCTGCAAGGACGGCGCGATATTCCTCGAGGGAAACGCCGCGTTCGTAGGCGCCGTTCGCCTCGATCTTGGCGAGAGCACCGTCTTGGCCCATGTCCTATCCCGCCTCAACATCGACGAGGGCGTCCGCAACCGAGCCGCCGACGCCCTGCTCCCGCTCGGCCACATGCAGCTCGAAGACAGCACCCTTGGATCGGTCGCCGTGTACGGGCTCCACTACCAGCCCCTGCACGAAGCCCTCAGCGACGGCGTGCGCTGCCGTATCCTCTATCGCTCCGCGCGGCAGGAAACGGCCACCTGGCGAACGGTCGACCCCTTGGACATCTCCTACGAGGCCGGAAACGCGCATCTGGTCGCCTGGGACGTCGACCAGGATGGCCAGCGCATCTACCGCCTCGATCGCATCGCAGAGGTTCAGATGACGGACGACTCCGTCGACCCCCACCCGTTCAGCCGAGAGGGCGCATCGCGAAGCGTCGCCAAAAGCGGGGTGTCCGCCCTGGTCATCGCCTCTCACGACATGCCCGTCGACCAGCTTCCCTGGGCAGCCAACGCCGACCGCCATGCGCTGCCCGATGGATCCACGGGCCTCCGGGTGCCCGTCGTGTCGGAACCCTGGCTGTTCGACCTCATCCTCTCCAGTGATGGAAAGCTCACGCTCTCCGAACCCGCGGACATGATCGACAGGTTCCTTGACTACGCGAAGAGCCTCATCCTTCGCTAAGGCCTCGTTCACAGCGCTCCGCCAGACCCCAGGACCTGGCGGAGCGCTTTCGAAGCTACTCGTGCGAAGAGCGCCACATATGCAGATACCTGCCGACTTTATCGGACGCGATCTGCTGATAACCCGTCGGCAGCGAGGCGAGGAACTTCTTCCCGTACCCCTTGCTCAGCAGGCGCGAATCGGCGAGCACGAGCACGCCTTTGTCCGTCGACGTGCGGATCAGCCTGCCCGCGGCCTGTCGGACCTCGAGCACGGCATCGGGCAGGGCATAGCGCGCCCACGCTCGGTCTTCACGGATATTGCGCTCGCATGCAAGCGGTTCGGTAGGGCTTGCGAACGGCAGCTTGGGGATGACGACGCAGCGAAGCGTGTCGCCCGATGCGTCGAATCCCTCCCAAAACGCCTTGAGGGCGAAGAGCGAGGACGTCTCCTCGGCTACGAAATGATCACGCAGACGCTTGGTGCTCGACCCCTTGAGCTGGCACGCCAACTCAAGCCCCGCACGAGCGAGCTGAGGTTCGACCCGCTCGAACAGCTCCTCCATATCCCGCCTGTTCGTGAAAAGCGTCAACGTGGAGCCGCCCATCTCCAGATGGACATCTACGAGCAGGCGCTCCATCGCATCCAGGTACGCCGCGCGGTCGCGGGGATCGGGGATGTCACCGGCGACGACGACCGCCATGTTGCGATCGAAATCGTAGCTCGAATCCAGATGAAGGGATTTAAACGACCCCGAGGGAAGTCGATCGAGCCCGACGGCATGGGTGAAATGGGCGAAGTCGTTCGAAACGGTCATGGTCGCCGATGCGAACACGGCGCTCTGGATCTCGGGGAGCCACTGCTCGGCGAGGGCTTGCCCGATATCCATGCGCTCGGCGGTCAGGCTTTCGCCGCCCGCGCGCAAGCGGCGATTCACCTGCAAGGAGTACACATACCGTTCATCAGCGCCGTCGATGATCAGGCGCAGCGCCTCCAGCGTTTCCTTCATCCTCCGCGCGCCGTCGGCGACGTCGACCACGTACTCGGGCGCCTCCTGACCCACCGTCTCGACAAGCGACGCAAGGTTCTTGTTCGCCTGGTCCAGCGCATCGACCGCCGTCTGCGCAACCTCGGCAAAGGCCGACCACGCCATGCTTTCGCGCAGCTCTGGACCGATCCACAGATTCGCGTTGTCATATCCGCCCGACGCTCGCTGACGACCTGCAAGATCGCGAACGGCGTCGAACAAGCCGGCCATGGCCAGCGAAGCGCGCTGGGTCGCGGCTATCGCCTTCATCGATATACCCATGAACAGGGTCGCCGCGTCGCTCCCCGCAAGCTGCCTCGCCATCGTGCCGAGCGCACCGGAGCGCTCGCCACCCAAGCGCTCGAACAGCGCCTTGGACTCATCAGCGGATACGGTGAGAGCCCATTGCCGACGAGCTTCCCGCTCGACGGAATGCGCCTCGTCGACCACCCAATGGCGGATGGGCGGCAGGATCTTTCCTCCCGTAGCCACGCTGCGAAACAGCAGGGAGTGGTTGGTGACCACCACGTCAGCGCGGGCTGCGCGGCGGCGGGCGCCGTGTACCAGGCATTTATCGGGGAAATACGGGCACAGTTTGCGGGCGCACTCGCGCGACCCCGTGGTGAGGTCGGCCCGGTTCACGCTCTTCCAGCGGATTCCCAGGGCATCGAGGTCGCCCGTGGGAGACTGGCAGGCAAAGGCGTAGATGACCGCGATGGCCGTCAGCGTGTCCGCGGGGTCGCGGTCGGTCGTGATCTCGCGGGCGCGCGTCAGGCGCTCGAGTTTGCGCAGGCAGGGATAATGGTCGAAGCCCTTCAACGCGCAGTAGGAGAGGCCGCCGTCCATCTCCTTCGCAAGCTTCGGCAGCTCCTGGTTCATCAACTGGTCGGCCAGGTTGTTCGACTTCGTCGCGATGCCCACCGTGATGTTGTTGCGCTTTGCCGCCTCGGCAAGGGGAACCAGGTATGCCATCGATTTCCCGACACCCGTTCCAGCCTCGATCACGCGATGCGTCGAGGTCGCCAGCGCGTCACGCACCTCCGCCGCCATCTCGATCTGCTCGGGTCGGGGCTCGTACGCAGGGTACATCCTGTTCACCAAGCCGCCCGGTGCGTAGCAGGCTTCGATCTCGGCGCGCTGGGGCATGCGGATCATCGGCAGCTCGTCGGCATCCACGCGCTCGGAACCCAGGTCGGCGCGCACCACATCGGCGCGGGCGGCGGGCAGGGAAAAGACGGCGTCGGGCCGCTCGCCGGCGAGGAACGAGAAGATAGGCCGATACGACCAGCTCACGTCGGGATGCATATCAGCCAGGCGGCGCATCAACCCGGCAGGTAGATCGCTCAGCGCGCAGAGCAGAATGCGCCACACGCCGCACAGCGCGTCCACATCATCGGATGCACGATGCGACACGGCGTCGCATCCGAACAACTCGGCGAGCACGGAGAGCTTATGGGAAGCCAGACGGGGCAGGGCGATGCGGGACAGCGCGAGGGAATCGATCCAGATGCCGCTCACGTGGACGCCGCCTTTCACCGCCTCGATAAACGAGCGGTCGAACGTGGCGTTATGCGCTATGACGGGCGCCCCCTGCACGAAATCGGCAAGGGCCGCCACCGCCTCGACGCTGGTAGGCGCCCCGGCAACGTCCGCATTCGCGATGCCCGTCAACTCGGTGATCTCGCGAGGAATCAGCATCCCCGGATTGACGAACGTATCGAACCGGTCGACCACCTCGCGACCGCGAAGCCGCGCGGCGCTGATCTCGATCAATTTGTTATCGCGAACAGACAACCCCGTGGTCTCGGTATCAAGAACGACGACATCGTCCTCGATGAGGCCGAACGACCGGTGCCTCGCACGTTCTTCGAGCGATGCGTACGACTGAATCACAAACGCGGGTGTGCCGGGCAGCACCGCCTGTTCGAATCGAGCGACCCTAGCGATGGTTGAGTCCATTACAGCTCGTTCCGCTTGACGGCCATCTCGATAAGGCTGGCGCATACCTCGGGGAACGCCAGATGATCGGTATGGCGAATCTCATCGGGGAACAAGGAGGTATCCGTCATTCCGGGAATGGTGTTCGTCTCGAGGATGACCGGACCGTCCGCCGACACGATGAAATCGCTGCGTGAGAGACCGAAGCAGCCCAGCGCTTCATGTGCGCGGCAGGCGAGCTCCTGGGCGCACACATAATCTTCGTTGGAGATCTGAGCGGGAATGCGGTGAATCTTATCAGGGGAGATATATTTCACCCTCAGGTCGAAGAACTCCGCATCCTCCTGCTTGAGAATCTCCACGATCGGCAGTGCCTCGACCTCGTCGGCGCCGTAAACGCCGACGGTGATCTCCACGCCTTCGACTTTCTTCTCGATCAAGACCTTATTGTCGAAGGTGAAGGCATACTCGATAGCAGCCATCAGGTCCTCGGCGCGCTTCACGTAGGTGATGCCGTAACTCGACCCGTTCACAGCCGGCTTCACAAAGCTCTTTTCACCCACGACCTGCACGATCGCGTCGATATCGATGTCGTCGCCGCGCTCGATCGTGACGCCGGGCGCGATCGGAATGCCGGCGCGGGCATACAGCAGCTTCGATATATCCTTGTCGGCCGCGCAGGCGCTTGCCGTCACGCCCGAACCCGTGTAGGGGATACCCAGGAATTCCATTACGCTCTGGATCTTGCCATCCTCGCCGCCGGCACCGTGCATCGCGATGAAGGCGGCGTCGTAGCGACCCTCTTCCATATTGCGGAGAAAGCCTTCAGATGCAGGATTCATCAGCTCGACGTGGCCAAACCCAGCCTCTTTCAGGGCTTCCACGACGTTTGCACCGGACGCCAGCGAGATATCGCTCTCGCTCGAGCTTCCTCCCGCAAGCACAGCGATGCGCGCGATTTCCCTATCAAACTCTGCCATGTTCCTGTCCTCCATCTCAAACGCGAAGACGGCGATATCCTGCATTTTTTCCATTCGGATGCCGACTGCGCCCTGTTCTCGGTTTCGATACCTTATTGTATAGGGAACTCACTCGTTTCCCCCTTCCGAAAGGTTTCAAATGGAACGTACAAAACCCGCGCGCGACATTCGATCGCTCTCCATGGACGACCTCGTCGAGCTCACCGCGGAGCTCGGACAGCCCGCCTTCCGGGCCAAGCAGCTCAAGGAGTGGATCTTCGAAAAGAACGTCTGCTCCTTTGAAGAGATGACGAATCTCCCCAAGGCCTTCCGCGAGAAGCTCTCCGAGCGCTTCTCCTTCAACACGCCGGTCGAAATCGCGAAACAGGTATCCAAAGACGGCTCAAGGAAGTACCTTCTGCAGTTCAGCGACGGCACCTCTGTGGAAACCGTCGGCATGCCCACCAAGAACAAACTTGCCGTATGCATTTCCTCCCAGGCGGGTTGCTCCATGGGCTGCGCCTTCTGCGCGACCGGCCTCGCCGGCCTCACGCGCTCCCTGACGGCACAGGAGATGGTCGATCAGGTGCTGCACGTCGCCAACGATTTCGGCGAGCGCGTTACCAGCGTCGTTTTCATGGGTCAGGGAGAGCCCTTCATGAACTTCGATGCGGTTGTCGACGCGCTCCGCATGCTGAACGCCCCCGGTGGACTTGAAATCGGCGCGCGCCACCTCACGGTCTCCACCTGCGGCATCATCCATGGAATCAAGCGCTTTGCCGAGCTTCCCGAGCAGTTCACGCTCGCGATTTCCCTTCATTCCGCCATCCAGAGCACGCGCAACAAGCTCATGCCCGGTGTTAAGAAATACACGCTTCCCCGCCTTCACGAGGCAATTCAGCAATATGTCGAAAAGACCGGACGTCGCCCGACGTATGAATACGCAATGATAGACGGCATCAACGACAACAATCCTGAAATGGAAGCGCTCATCGAGTTCTGCACGGGCACGCTGTGCCACGTCAACCTCATCCAGCTTAACGATATCCCCGACAGCCCCCTGAAGCCTTCTCCGCTGGAGAAGGTAGAAACCCTTCAGCGGCGCCTCACCATGTATGGGGTAGAGACCACCATTCGCCACTCAAGGGGAGGAGACATCGACGCTGCGTGCGGTCAGCTCAAGCAGCGCCGAAACTCCGCCAAAAAGATCATTCTTTCCTAGCTGTATACCGCTGCTGGTAATCACGGCGGCTGTCTGTTTCACATGAAACATCAGGGAGGCCTCTAGCCTCCCTTCTTTTTACAGCTTCTATTTTGCTGTAACTCTTCAATCTGTATTTATTTACTATAGATTTCTTACTTATGTATAGATAGTAAGTAGTATACATAATTATGAATACGAGCTTGAAAGATCACAGAGTGCTCAAACGAAGCAAGTGCCGCTGCTCAATCCTTCATAACTTCCAAAACCCCGACTTAAACAAATGGCCTCCGCGGTTTCCCCGCAGAGGCCATAGAACATATTGGCTCATAACTAGAATCCAAGACGCTCCCATTGCATATCGGTCCAGTCTTGCACTACCGCTGGATCGTTTGTAAGCTTCGCTCGCTTCAAAACCATATCTTCCGTCATGGTCTCTGCCGCTTTCTTAGATTCTCCGCAGGCAGCATTTAACCATGCAACGGCTTTAGCACGCAAATCTTGCTTTGAGGTCAAAATATAAACCGCTGCAAAACCAATCGATGCGCCGACCAATCCGGCTGCAAGCAAACCAACCTGACGCTTCGTCATCACAGATCATCGCTTTCTATAACCTGAGACATAATCCTCTGGAGTTCATCCTCGTCCTTGAACTCGATTTCAATCTTATTCTTACCGCGACTTGATTTAACACGTACGTTCGTATTGAATACCTGACGCAAAACGCGAGCAGCCTTCTTATAGGATTGCGGAGTAACAGGACGCGGTGTTTTAGGCGTCTCGCCGACTGAAAACAATGGAGCAAGATTCTCTGTCGCACGAACCGACAAACCTTCAGCAACAACCTTATCGGCGAGCTTTATTCTCTGTTCCTCAAACGGAACAGCAAGAATCGCCCGGGCATGCCCAGCCGTCAATTTCCCTTCATAGAGATATTCTTGAACAGCCTCCGGCAAATCCAGCAATCTGAGAGAATTTGTAATCGTCGAGCGAGATTTGGAAACGGCTTTGGACAGCGCCTCCTGAGTCATCCCACTTGCTTTAATGAGTTGCTTATAACCTCGTGCCTCTTCAATCGGATTCAGATCAGAACGTTGAAGGTTCTCAATAAGAGCAAGCTCCATAACCGCCTGATCATCAACATCCTTAACGATTACAGGTAGTTCCTTAAGACCTGCAATCTTTGAAGCTTGATAACGCCTCTCACCCGCGATAATCTCATAGCGCTTTCCCTTTTTACGGACCAAAAGCGGTTGCAGAACGCCATGCTCGCGGATTGACTCACTCAACTCTTCAAGTTCAGTTTCATTGAAATGAGTTCGAGGCTGATTAGGGTTAGGAAAGATGTCTTCTATCGAAACAAGATGCTCGCTTGCGGCTGAATATCCAGTCTCTGATTGAGCTTCGCCCATCAGGGAACCGAGACCACGGCCCAATGCCGGCTTCTTTTTGGGACTAGGCACGGCGAATCACCTCTCTTGCAAGATTGATATAGGCACGAGCTCCTTTATTGCTGGGCGAGTACTTCGTAACGGGCAAACCATACGACGGAGCCTCTGATATCTTCACGGAGCGGGGAATCAATGTTTTAAAGACAAGGTTACCGAAGTAATTTCTAACCTCCTCAACAACCTGATTGGAAAGGGAAGTTCTCGAATCATACATGGTGAGCAGGACACCAAACGTATCAAGAGTTTTATTGATACGTCCCTTGACCATTCGCATCGACTCAAGAAGCTTCGTGACACCCTCGAGCGCATAATACTCGCACTGGATAGGAATCAACACGCTATCAGCTGCTGCAAGCGCATTGATCGTAAGCAATCCCAAAGACGGCGGACAATCAATAAAGATAAAGTCAAACTTATCTCGAATAGGCTCAATCATATCCTTCAAGCGTGTTTCGCGGGCAATAGCGCTCACAAGCTCGATTTCTGCACCAGCAAGCTGGATTGTTGCCGGAACAACGAACACCTTTTTACACGGAGTATCCTGTATGATGTCATCAGCGGGCACATCATGTAGAATTGCGTCATACACGCATTGCGTAAGAGTCTCTTTATCGATTCCAAACCCGCTCGTCGTGTTTCCTTGAGGGTCAAAATCGATAATCAAGACCTTTCTATTCTGCTCACCAAGCGCTGCAGCAAGATTTACCGCAGTGGTAGACTTACCAACTCCGCCCTTCTGGTTGATAATGGCAATTACTCTTGTATCTTTCTCAGCTTTAGAACGCTTAACGTCTTTATAGCTCACGTATCGCTCCAATCCATGCCATTTTCCGGTTGATTGTTTCACGTGAAACGATCTTCGCACATCACATCGTTTCACGTGAAACATAATCTCATCTCGCGCCATGTTTCACGTGAAACATGGCATATCTACTACTCATTATTCTAACGTAGATAGTAATGAATATGTTTCACGTGAAACAATCCATGAATAACTAAAGCAGGCATGATCAAACCACTCGATATGTTGATTTCGGAGACAAGACGGCGTTATGCAATCTAGATGGCAGCATATCGAGAAAAGCCTCTAATCTACAATACACACTCAAGGATTAAACGGTTGAAGGAAAGTAAATTGAAGAGCTTAGATTGCATTACAGCATCGTAGCCTCTTCAAGCGAGTTACTTGATCAATTACATGCGCTAATGAAACCAAGCCCCAGTCATCAGTGGGCTAATACTGCGGTAAATACGCCACTTTCGAAAGTTATTAAGACACAAGCCGGCTTTCGAGTATCGAGTCCGCAAAGCAATATCCATTATATTTAATTCATCAGTGATGAATGCTCTTGCTCGTGCTCGTCATCAAATGCTTGGATGCAACGGATAACCCACTAAATGTTTCACGCGAAATGATATAGACATGCCTATACAATACGCGATCTCATAATTACTTGAGCAAACTCCTAAATAACAATGTTGAGCATCTGAATAGAAATATTTTGGCGGCACACCGCATAAGCAGTGCACCGCCAAAAGAATTGTTTCACGTGAAACATACAATGCAACACGTCAGTCAATCCAAGCCGCAACTAAACTAAGCAAGCGGAGTCTTCTTAGCCAAACCTGCAGAACGAGGAAGATCAACACGGGGAGCCCGGACAGATCTGAAGCTAAAGACTATGCGATGTCCCAGCTGATTTGGTAACTCGAATTCATTCGAAGAAGACAAGGCAAGTCCGCAGAGCTTGGCAGCCTTAAGTCCACTTTGAATCTCGGATTCATCAGGATTTGCTTTAGCGATGATAAGTTGCCCACCTTTATTTAGGAAGGGGGTTGCATATTCAACGAGAACTGGCATGGAGGCAAGCGCGCGGGCACACACGCAATCGAATTGTCCAGATTCCTGCTTAGCATAATCTTCTAGCCTTGCGTGAACGGCCACTGCGTTATCAAGAGAAAGTTGCTCAATGAATGCGTTGACTGCATTGATTTTCTTGCCAACAGAATCAAGAAGAACAAGCTCGTGACCCGTGGCGCAAGCAAGCGGAATACCAGGAAACCCGGCACCGGTGCCCATATCAAGGATTCGATGAGCTTCAATTGGGATTGAAGGAAGCAATAACAGTGAATCAAGAATATGAAGTACTAGGGCATCTTGAAGATCAGTGATACGAGTTAGATTGATATACTCATTTACCTGCGACACATACAAGAGATGATCGAGACACTTCTTAAGCGAGTCTTCGGAGACATCAAGTCCAGCATCAATGATGTAGGACTTCAAGGTGTCCAGGAGCTCATGGTAGTAATCGTTAGAAATTGACAAGGGCTGTAGAATTACAGGGCGCGAGGCGCTCGCCATAAATACCTTACCTTTCAAAGAAATTCGAACAGATGTTTATGACTAGAATTAGCGTAACAAGAAGTTCAGTCATAAGAAGCAATATCGCCGCCAATAAAAAAGGGGATGCAGGATGCATCCCCTTTAAAGAAAACGGATATTCAAGCTAGCAAGGTTGAATAACAACGCGACGCTCAGGATCAGTGCCTTCGGAATGGGTTTCAACCTGAGGGTTCTCCCGGAGCGCAATGTGAACCAGTCGACGCTCATAAGCACTCATAGGAGGCAAGGACACAGAGCGATGCTGCTTGAGGGCACGGTCGGCAGCAGAGACAGCCATCGAAACGACTTTATCATGCCTTCGGCTCTTGTATCCTTCAACATCAACAACAACAGGATACCTGAATCCGAGCTTCCTGCTCACGAGTAAAGCGAACATCGTCTGCAGGGACTCAAGGGTGCGTCCATGACGACCGATGAGAACCGCCAGATCGGGAGCGGTCACATCAAGAATGAGCTCGCCATCATCGCCGTCGTACTCATCAATAGGCGAGTCCGCAGCGTCAAAGTGCTCGAGGATCGAGCGAAGCACGGAAACGGCGACGTCGGCAATAGCATCGAGCTCGGCATCAGAGAGCTCCTCGCCATTTTTATAACGCTCAGCAACGGAAACGAAGTCAACAGCAGAACTCTCTACTGCTTCAACGACATCAGAAATCTGATCGGACATGGTATCCTCCTATTTTAGTAAGGTACCTGATTAGTTCTTCTTATGCTGACGAGGCTTGCGCTCGCGACGAACAACGTTGACCTCGATCGGGGCGTTCGCCAAGCGCTCTTCCTCCTCGGCCTTTGCCTTGTCGATAACCTTCTGGGTAACGAAGATCTGCTGAACGACCTGCCACATCGTAGAGACATCGTAATACAACAAAACGCCGGCGGGCAGGCCAAAGCCAACGAAGAGCATCATGATGGTCATGACGATGCCCATAGTCCTCATGCTCTGAGCCTGGGCACCCGTCTGATTACGAGCCATGTACAGCTGCGGAATCAAAGTCAAAACGGAAAACAGCACCAGCGCGATGATATAGGGAAGCGCAGCGGTAAAACCATCAGCCAGGGCGGTGGCGGGCGACGTAATCAAGCTCGGAAGGATGTTGAAAAACGAAAAGGTTCCCTCGTAATTCGGGAAGTAGTGGGGCAGATCGCGAAGAAGCGTGAACAGGGCGAGCATCAAGGGCATCTGGATGAAAAGCGGCAGGCAGCCAGCAAAGGGATTGAACTTGTTCTCGCTGTAGAACTTCTGCAACTCCTCGGCCTGACGCTGCGGATCATCAGCGTAGCGCTCCTGGATCTCCATCAGCTTGGGCTGCAGAACCTGCATACGGGCGGTTGCCCTGGTGGATTTAAGCATCAAAGGCGTCAGGAGCAGGCGCACGATGACCACCAGGATGATAATCGAAAGGCCCCAGTCTGCCGCGAAACCCTGAATCACCCTCAGGATCTCCAAAAGAATCTGAACAATCCAATCCCACATATTGAATTCCTCCGAACGAAAACGCCCTGTCAGGGCACGGGATCATAGCCACCGACACGCCATCCGTTGCATCGGGCAATGCGGCGGGCGGCGAGCCAGCAGCCTTTTAAAACACCATACTTCTCAATAGCCTCAACAGCATACTGTGAACAGGTAGGGAAATAGATGCACGCATCGGGAAGCAAGGGAGAAATATATCTCTGGTAGATGCGCACGGCCCCAATCGCAGTGCGTTTGGGTAGGCTGAGAACAAGTGAAATTCCGCGCACTAAGCCACCCCCGCTCGCTTGAGCAGGGATTTCAGCGCCTCGATCATTTCTTCCGGATGGGCCGAACGTGTTCGGGGGGTGGCGAACAGGATAACGTCGCAACCCTCAACAGGTAGGCGCGATGCGCGCGCCGCCTCACGCAGCACGCGCTTGGAGCGGTTGCGCACAACGGCGCAACCAAGGCGTTTTGCAGCAACGAAGGCGACCCGACCCGGATCGCCTTCGTTGACTGCTTCACATATAACCATTCGAATCAGGGGATGGTTATATCGCCTTCCCTGAGTGAACGCACGCTCGAACTCCAGCCGAGACTTCAGTGTCCTCATGCGAGTAGCGTGACTTTAGTTGTCGCTCACCGTAAGACGCTTGCGGCCCTTGGCACGACGACGGGCGAGAACGGCACGGCCGCCCTTGGTGGCCATACGGGCACGGAAGCCGTGGGTCTTGGCGCGCTTGCGCTTGTTAGGCTGGTAGGTACGCTTCATGGTTGATATCCTCCTGGTGCATTTCGTCTGCTCACAGACTCACAGATATAGACATGTGAGCTTAGAGATTGTAGGGAATACCGTGCGGAAATGTCAATGAATCTCGGCTAAAAGATTGACAATTCTTCGATGAATTACATCGTTCGTGCACGAGATCGGTATCCCACAGCTTTTCTTTCACGTTCTTTCACTGAGTTTTCCACAGGTTGTTGGCAAGTTGTTAATAACTTTTCGCGACTTTTCTTCAGTTTTCAACCGATTGGGAAAACTTGTTGAAAGATGCGAAAGCTTTCATGCGGAGCTGATATCCTGTTGAAAGAAACGCGAAAGAACGGGATGACATGTCTGACGATTTCTATCCCTTTGTGGACTCGGGCGACCCCGCCCCCAGCAACAACCATATAACGGGCGCGGCGGAGCCCCCGCTGCCCGGGAGCCAGCCCGTCACGTCCCCCTTCGATATCGACGGGGGTCAACTTTCCGCAGCAGCCCCTCACGGGGACGAGGGGTCGTCGCAAAGCGGCGAGGCCGTGAGCTACGCGACGCGCATCGCCATCTACGACGACATGCTCTCGACACCCCGAGTAATCGTCATCACGCCGAAAGACGTCCGCACCTACCTTGAGGAGATCACCAATACGGTCTATCGCTGCATGAAGGAGCAGGGCGGCTCGATCTCCCTCATGGTTATCAGAGAGATCGTGGAGAACTTCATCCACGCGCATTTCATGGAACCCATCATCTCGATTCTCGACGGTGGTGAAACGATACGCTTCGCCGACCAGGGACCGGGGATCGGGGACAAGGAACGGGCATTCGAATTCGGCGTCACCTCGGCAGACCGAGACAAGAAACGCTATATACGAGGCACGGGCGCGGGCTTCCCCATGGTCCAGCAGTATCTCGAAAACGCCGGCGGAGCCGTGTCGATCGAAGACAACCTGGGGCAGGGCACCGTGGTCACGGTGAGCCTCGACCCCGCGCGCGTCGCAGAGATCGAGCGCACCGCGGCACGCGGCGCGGCGGTGCGAGGCGCCGCGGCGGAGCCGCAAGCTGCGGGAGGAGCAGCCGGGCGCGGTCGACAGCCATATGCGCAGGAGCAGCAGAGTCCCTATGGATACCCGCCGGCCGCACAACTCTACAACGCCGACGCGAATCCCAACCCAATGGGGTCGGCGGCCCCTCTGAACCAACCTTACGAAGCAGCGGGCTGGAACCCCTACGGATACCCGCAGCAATATCAGGCGGGGGGATGGCAGGGATTCCCCCCGCAGGGATACGGAGCACCCGCGTACCCTCAGCAGGGTCAGTGGCAGGGACAGCCCTACCCCGGAGCGGCGTGGGCGGGGGCGGCGTATATGCAACAGCCGACGCCGTTTCCCGGCATGCCCCAACCCGGAGTCGCTCCGCAAGCCGGGGCCGGGCTGGTGCCGGCGCAGGCGGGTACGGCGCAGCCCTACGTCTCCGACCGCGGGGTGAACGCCATGCTCTACCTCGAGCAGCACGGGTCGTGCGGCCCGACCGACCTCGAAAGAGCCTTCGGCTCGTCGGTCCCCACGTGGTCACGCGAGCTCGACGCGCTCACGAGCTCGGGCCTGGTCATCAAACGCGGTCAGAAGCGCATGCTTACCGATATGGGCAAGCTTTGGCTCCAGACGACGCGTTCCCAACAAGCGGCCGCGAGCGCGCCGGAAGCCCATCCCGCACCCGGCTTCGACCAGCAGCATCAGCAGGTGGCGAGCGCAGGGGCGGCGAAGGTCGCATATGCCCCGGGGTATCCGGCGGCACCGGGCTACCAAGCGGACCGGGCGAACCAGGCTCCGGTCGCACAGCAGCACGGCATGCAGGGCCAGCCCGCCCAACCGTGGAATCCCGGCCTCCAAGGGCTCTAGATACACGAATGGTCGCACGGGCCTAGAACCATGACGGAGATGAGAAGGTGAACATGGAAAGCGAAGCGCAGATCTTACTTACAGACGTAGTGGCGTTCTGCCAGCGCGACGGTCAAGACGCTCGCCTAACCAACATGCTGGGCCGGTCGCGTCCGCTGGACATGACGGAAAGCGCGCTCATCGTCGAGGCGCCCACGCGCTTCGCGGTGGCGTTCCTGGAGCGGAACAAGGCGATCGTCGAGCACTATCTCGAGGAGATCGCGTTTATGCACCTCGACCTCGTGGTCCAGCCGCCGGCTGCCGCATTCGCCCCCGACGCAGCCCGCGCAGCCGCTGCTCCGTCCGCGCCGGTCGCACAGGCAGCGGCCCCAACCGCCGAAGGCAGGGACATGGAAGCGGCGACCGCGACCGATCCGATGGGCGCGCAGCCGATGGCGGGAGGCGCCGCGATCCCCGCGGCGGCACCCGTCGCCGCAGCCTCCGCCTCCTCCGCAGCGACCCCCGTAGAGACTCACGTTCCAGCGAACGCCGTGGTGCCCGGCCCCGCACCCGCGGCACCCGTCGCCGCTCCCGCCGCGGCGCCGGCTCCGACGGCCGCCCAGGGCCTCCCGGGCGCAGCCACCGCCGCCGTGCCAATCGCGCGAGAAAAGGACCCGGGCGCCGTCAGCGTGACGAATACCATGTCGCGCGACGATTTCCTGAAAATGCTGCAGGCCCAGAAGGGCGGCGCGTCAACCAACGCGCCCGCGCCATCGACCGGCGCCGCGACCGCACCGGGAGTCGCCGTCGCCCCGGCCGGGACCGAGACGCACACCGCAGAAGACAGCGCGCCCGCGGGCTCGAAGTTCACCTTCGCGAATTTCGTCTACGGCGACGAGAACAAGCACGCATACCACTCCGCCCAACGCTTCGCAGCGTTCGTGGACGAGCCAGGTCAATACAACTCGCTCTTCATCTACGGCGGGTCCGGCCTGGGCAAGACGCACCTGCTGCTCGCCATCAAGAACTACCTTGCCGAGACCAAGCCGCACATCCGCGTCAAATACGCTAACTCCCAGGCCTACATCGACGACTTCATCAACGAGATCGCCCGGCAGAAGACGGAGGGGCGCGCGATCCTGCGCGAGTACCACGAGGCGAACGTCCTGATCATCGACGATATCCAGAACATCATCGGCAAGCAGGCGAGCATCGAATACTTCTTCTCCCTCATGGACGAGTTCATCCGGGAGAATAAGAAGATCGTCATCGCCTCCGACCGCGCCCCGAAGAACCTCGGCATGGACGAGCGGCTTACCAGCCGCTTCAACGCCGGCATGCTCTGCCTGGTATCGGAGCCCGGCTTCGAGATGAAGTACACCATTCTCAAGCGCTACTACGAGGGAACGATCAAGCCGCAGGCAAACATGAGCCCGGCCAACGTCGATGCCTCGCTGCTCGACGCGTTCCGCGTCCAGGGCGGCGACCTCACCGACGAGCAGCTCCGCTACATGGCGGAGATCTCCGGCAACAACATCCGCGAGCTCGAGAGCTTCTGCGAACGCTGCGCGAGCCTCTCCTTCGAACGGGAGCAGCAGGGCCGCGAACTCGACGCGGTCGACATCGAAAAGGTGGCGGACGAGTACTTCGATACGGTCCACAAGGTGATCCACATCGATGAGGTGCAGGCCGCGGTCGAGGAGTTCTACCAGGTGAGCCACGAGGACTTGATCGGCCCCAAGCGGTCGAAGGGCATCGCGTTCGCGCGCCACGTCGCCGTCTACCTCGCAAACTCCCTCTGCGAACTCAGCTCATCCGCCATCGGAGCGCAGTTCGGCGGACGCGACCACTCCACCGTCCTCAACAGCCTGAAGGTGGTCGAGAGCAAGATGCAGAAAGACCGACGCATCTGCGAAGACCTGCAGCAGCTCAAGAGCATGATCGCCCAGCGATCGTAACGGCTGCGGGGAAGTAGGCGCATACGGCGGAAAACGACCCGATCAAGGACATGAAAGGCGGGCAAAAGGTTGTTGAAAGTTACTGGAAATCATGTTGGCGAGCCGCCCAGCCCTGTGGGGAGCTCGTACCAAGAGGGCTTCCTGTTGATAACCATCGAGGTTTTCCACAGGGGCTAGCAGATAATATCCACAATGCTGAGCTGCGGAAACGAGATTTTTCCACAGCGTCCACCGTCTTATTACTATTATTAGATTTATATCTATATAGAGAGGAATAAAAGATGAGGTTCACCGTTAGCCAGTCGGCTCTCTCCGAAGCGCTCGCAACCGTCATGAAGGGCGTAGCGGGATCTTCGACGCTTCCCATTCTCTCGTGTGTGCTCGTTCGAGCTTTCGACGGCGTTCTCGAGTTCCAAACCTCCAACTACACGATCGCCATTCGCCACCGTATCGCCGCGCGCGTGGAGCAGGAGGGGTCGATGGTGGTCCCCTGCAAGATGCTGTTCAATATCACGAAGGCGCTGCCGGACGCACCGGTCTCGTTCGAGATGGAGGAGCACCAGGTGAGCATCAGGTGCGAGAAGAGCTCCTTCCGCGTGAACACGCTCGACGTGGGCGACTTCCCCGAGTTCCCCACCTATGCGCTCGAGTGCACGGTCGAGCTCCCGGCGAACATCCTCTCCGATATGGTGTCGCGCGTATGGCGTGTCACCTCTACCGATAAGAACCGCCCCGTCCTCAACGGCGTCTACATGACCGTCGAGAACAACACCGTCCGCCTCGTGGCGACCGACTCCTACCGCCTCGCGGTGTGCGACACCCAGGTCGAGACCTCTTCCCTCGAGGGCGCTTTCGAGCTGAACGTTCCGGCGGACGCGTTCAACGACGCGCTTTCGATCACGGGCGGCCAGGGGACCATCATGATCGGATCGACCGATACGCAGGTCGTCTTCGAAGCCGGCAACACCACGTACGTGTCCCGCCGCATCGAGGGCGTCTATCCCAACTACAAGGCCCTCCTGCCCCAGACGTGCGCGACGACCGTGAGGATCGACGTTGCGTCGTTCAACGCGGCGCTGAAGCGCGTGGCGGTCATCGCCCAGAACAACTCCGCGGTCAAGTTCGAGATCGATGCCGACTGCGGGACGCTCGCCCTCTCCGCCATCTCCAGCGACCAGGACGTTGCACGTGAAACGGTCGACGTTGACATCGAGGGAGAATCGGGCGTCATCGCGTTCAACTACCACTACATCTTCGGCTGTCTGAACGCGCTCGCACGCGAGAAGGAGATCACGCTCGAGCTGCAGTCGTACAACCAGGCCGGCGTCTTCAAGAGCTACGACAAGATCAACTATCTCTACCTGGTCATGCCCGTGCGTATCTAATGGGTATCTACGCACGCGAACTCCGGGTACAGCATTATCGCAGCTTCGAGGAGCGCGTCCTCGACCTGGCGGAGGGGATCACCATCCTGGTGGGCCACAATGCCGCTGGCAAAACCAACCTGGTCGAGGCGCTCCAGCTGCTCACGTCGGGGCAGTCGTTCCGTCGTCCGTCGCCCCGCGAGCTTTTACGCGACGGCGCCGAGCGCGGGTCCGCGCTCCTGGAGCTCGAGGGCGACGGCCGCCGCGTCACGAACGAATGCGAGCTCACCGAGACGCGCCGGGCCTTCAAGCGCAACGGGAAGAAGACGAACGCCGCGGGCGTCAGGGGCGTTCTGCCCAGCGTGCTCTTCTGCCCCGACGATCTCGATATGGTGAAGCGCTCGGCGAGCGTTCGTCGCCGCGCCCTCGATGATTTCGGTGTGCAGCTCAACGCGCAGTACGCGCGGCTGGTGTCGACGTACGAGCGGGTGGTGGAGCAGCGCAACACCCTGCTGAAGGACCATGACCGCGACCCCGCGCTCGCCGCCGCCTGGGATGAGTCGCTCGTCGCGACCGGCGCCGCGCTCATGCAGCATCGCGCCGCCCTACTCGACCGCGTCGCCGCCCATGCCGCGCGCGCCTATGCGGATATAGCGCCCCACGAGCGGCTCGACATCGCTTACGAGCCATCGTTCGGCGCTCCCGGTGACGCCGCGGCCGTCGACCTGGCCGATCGCGCGATGATCGAGCGGTCGTTTCGCGCCCGCCTGCGCGAGCTCGGGCAGGATGAGGCCCGCCGCGGCCTCACGCTCGTCGGCCCCCATCGCGACGAGATCGCATTCTCCATCGACGGGAGGAGCGCGCGCCTGTATGCATCCCAGGGGCAGCAGCGGTCGATCGTGCTGGCGTGGAAGGTCGCGGAGGTGGCCGTTACGAGGGACATCCTCGGCTACGCCCCGCTGCTCCTGCTCGACGACGTGATGAGCGAGCTCGACGAGAGCCGCCGCGCCGCCATCCTGTTATTTATCGAGGGCGAGGTCCAGACGGTTATCACCACGACGAACCTCGGCTATTTCACCCATGAGATCCTGGAGAGGACGAAGGTGGTCGGCGTTGGCCAGGCGTGATGAGAGAATCCGCGAGACACGCAGCCTCGAGGGCTTCCTCGGCGCGGAGCGGGCGAGGCTGTTCGATGACGCGAGCCCCGAGCGGCGCGAGCAGCTTCGCGCGGCGGAGCGCACGCGCGAGGTGTACCGCGCGTGGAACGCGGTGTGCGCGGGTACGCGCGAGGGCAAGCACGCCACCGGCTTGCATTTCGCCGCGGAGAGAAACGAGCTGATCGTGTACATGGACGCGCCCTCGTGGACGCAGGAGATGACGATGCTGCGCGAGATCATCCGCGCCCGCATGGCCGCGAAGGGCGTCGATATCGACGCCCTGGTGTTCAAGACCTCTCGCGAAGGCTATCGCTCCGCCGCCGAGGGCGCCGGTTCCGCCGCGAAGCACCGTGCGTCCGCGGTCGCCCCGCGTCCCGCGCCGCGACGGGAGGAACTCAGCGCCGCCGAATGCGATCGGCTCGACCGCGAGGTGGCGCCCATCGAGAACGAAGCCTTGCGCAAAGCGCTTAAATCGGCGATGAAAGCAAGTCTCGAGTGGAAAGAGACCACAACCGAATAAAGGGTGCCTATTTTCGCCTCTCAATGCGTTTTACGGGTATTTGTGTGTTTTGGCGACACGCGAAATTAGCGTGTATCATGTTAACAATGGAGTAGAACGTCTTTCATTTGTGAAAGGGGTCCGTGTGGCGAAAGAGAATGATTACGGCGGCGGTGAAATCAAGGTCCTCGAGGGCCTCGAGGCCGTGCGCGTACGCCCCGGTATGTACATCGGCTCTACGAGCTCGACCGGCCTGCACCACCTCGTATGGGAGATCGTCGACAACGCGGTCGACGAGGCCATGGCCGGCTACTGCTCGCAGATCGAGGTGACCGTGCATGCGGATAACTCGATCACGGTCGTCGACGACGGCCGCGGGATTCCGGTCGACGAGCATCCGGTCAAGAAGATCCCCACGCTCGAGGTCGTCATGACGATCCTGCACGCGGGCGGAAAATTCGATAACTCGGCCTATAAGGTATCCGGCGGCCTGCACGGCGTCGGCGTGTCCGTCGTGAACGCCCTGTCCAAGAAGATGACGGTCCAGGTCGCGCGCGACGGCAAGGTCTACGAGATGCAGTTCAGCCGCGGCGTGACCACGCAGAAGATGAGGGAGGTCGGTACCTCCGAGACGACCGGCACCACCGTCACCTTCTGGCCCGACGAGGAGATTTTCGAGACCACCGTCTACGATTACGACATCCTCCACGACCGCCTGCAGCAGACGGCGTTCCTCAACAAGAACCTCAAGATCACCCTCACCGACGAGCGCGAGGTCGAGCCGTCTGTCGAGGAGTTCTGCTATGCCGGCGGCATCATCGACTTCGTCAAGTTCCTGAACGAGGGCAAGACCGTATCCGAGGAGCTGAAAGAGCCCATCTACCTATCCGGCGCCTCCGAGCCCGATGCGCCGGTCGAGCGCACCGGCGAGGTGGAGGTCGCCATCCAGTGGAACGCCTCGTACTCCGAGACCGTCATGAGCTTCGCGAACGACATCCGCACCATCGAGGGCGGCATGCACATGGAGGGCTTCCGCACGGCGCTCACCAGCGTGATCAACGATTACGCGCGCAAGAACGGCATCCTGAAGGAGAAAGAGGGCAACCTCACGGGCGACGACGTGCGCGAGGGCCTCACCGCCGTCGTGTCCGTCAAGCTCGCCGACCCGCAGTTCGAGGGACAGACCAAGGCGAAGCTCGGCAGCTCCTTCATGCGCACGCTCGTGCGCAAGGTCGTCTCCGAGGGGCTGGCCGATTACCTCGAGGAGCATCCCAAGCAGGCGCGTGAGATCATCAAGAAGGCCCAGCAGGCCAGCAAAGCCCGCAACGCCGCCCGCAAGGCGCGCGAGGCGACGCGCCGCAAGAGCCTGCTCGAGACGGCTTCCCTCCCCGGCAAGCTGGCGGACTGCTCGGAGCGCAACCCCGAGCTGACCGAGCTCTTCATCGTTGAGGGCGACTCGGCAGGCGGCTCCGCGAAAGACGGCCGCCGCCGAGACATCCAGGCCATCCTGCCCCTGCGCGGCAAGATCTTGAACGTCGAGCGCGTGGGCGACCACCGCGCCTTTTCCAGCGATACCATCCAGTCGCTCATCACCGCCATCGGCTGCGGCGTGACCAACGGCACCGGCGACGGCGGCGATTTCGACATCACCAAGGCTCGCTACCACAAGATCATCATCATGACCGATGCGGACGTCGACGGCGCCCACATCCGCATCCTGCTGCTCACGTTCTTCTACAAGTACATGCGCCCGCTCATCGACGCCGGCTACGTGTACGTGGCGTGCCCGCCCATCTTCGGCGTGAAGGTGCGCAACAAGATTCACTACGTGTATCCCAACGGGCGCCAGCCGGAAGAGGAGATCCTCCGCGACACCATCGTGAGCCTGGGTCTCAACCCCGACGATGGCGACGAGGACCCGGCTGGTAAGGTGACCAAGAAACGCCGCGGCTACACCGTCCAGCGCTACAAGGGCTTGGGCGAGATGGATCCCAAGCAGCTGGCGAGCACGACCATGGATCCCAAGACCCGCATCCTGCAGCGTGTCACCATCGAGGACGCCGTCGTCGCCGACCGCGCGGTCCGCGAGCTGATGGGCAGCGAGGTCGAGTATCGCCGCGCGTACATCGAGAAGCATGCACACGACGCTAGGTTCTTGGACGCCTGATGTTCCGCCGTTTTAACAAACGGTGGAATGACTCGACGCTGCGCGACTGTCAAGCACCACGTCTTGCCGTTCAATCGTCGGTCGCGTACCCAAGTACGCTTCCCTCCTCTTTCACGGCAATCCGAGGCACTTGCCAGCCGCTCGCTGACTGAGTACTCGACCTACAAGTCGAAACGAAACCACGACCGATAGGGAGGACACGTGGCTGACGATATGAATAACGATGGGCTGGACTCGGGGGCGACGGCGGGCATGCCCGACGACCTGAAGCGCCTGCTGGCTCGCGCCGAAGAGGACGAGGCGGAAGCGTACGACCCCGATGCCGCGTCCGAGGAGGACGAGGAGGATGATGGCGAGGAGCTCGAGGAGAGCTTCGGCGTCGTCGATCGCGGTGAGAGCGCCGGCGAGGATATCAATGGCGGCTCGCTGCAGATCTCCGAGTTCGGCCATGAGATGAAGCAATCCTTCATAGAGTACTCGATGTCGGTCATCACCGCGCGCGCCCTGCCGGACGTGCGCGACGGCCTGAAGCCGGTGCACCGCCGCATCCTGTACGCGATGAACGAGAGCGGCATCTTCCCCAACCGCCCGCACAAGAAGTCGGCGTGGACCGTCGGCGAAGTTATCGGCAAGTATCACCCGCACAGCGACTCCGCGGTCTATGACACCATGGTCCGTCTCGCCCAGTGGTTCTCCATGCGCACTCCGCTCATCGACGGTCACGGCAACTTCGGCAACATCGACGGCGACGGAGCCGCCGCCATGCGTTACACCGAGTCGCGCCTGGCCAAGCCCGCCATGGAGCTCCTGCGTGACCTTCAGAAGGACACCGTCGACTGGCAGCCCAACTACGACGAGTCCCTCGCCGAGCCCACGGCGCTGCCCGCCCGCTTCCCCAACCTGCTGGTGAACGGCTCCCAGGGCATCGCGGTCGGCATGGCCACCAACATCGCCCCACACAACATGGGCGAGGCCGTCGAGGCCACCTGCTATCTCATTGACCACCCCGACGCGACGGTCGACGAGCTCATGCAGATCATGCCCGGCCCCGACTTCCCCACGGGCGCCCTCATCATGGGCACCGACGGCATCCGCCAGTCCTACGAGACCGGCCGCGGCTCCATCACCGTGCGTGCCAAGGCGCACGTCGAGTCCACCAAGACGGGTCGCAACCGCCTCGTGTTCACCGAGATCCCGTATATGGTGAACAAGGGCACCCTGCAGGAGAAGATCGCCCAGCTGGTCAACGAGAAGCGCATCGAGGGCATCTCGGACATGCGCGACGAGTCCAACCAGAAGGGCATCCGCCTGGTCGTCGAACTCAAGAAGGGCGTTATCCCCGAAGTCGTGCTCAACAACCTATATAAGTACACCTCGCTGCAAAACACCTTCGGAGTCAACATGCTCGCGCTGGTGAACGGCGTGCCCAAGTGCCTGTCGCTCACCGAGGTGCTGCATCACTACATTGACCACCAGGTCGACGTCGTGACCCGCCGCACGCGCTTCGATTTGAAGAAGGCCCGGGCTCGCGCGCACATCCTCGAGGGCTACCTCATGGCGCTCGATCATATCGACGAGGTTATCTCGATCATCCGCGCCTCCCAGACGGATGCCGAGGCCAGCGCGCGCCTGATCGAGCGCTTCGGCTTCACACCGGAGCAGACCGCCGCCATTCTCGAGATGAAGCTGCGCCGCCTGACCGGCCTGGAGCGCGACAAGATCGAGGGCGAGCTCGACGGGCTGCGCCGCGCCATCGCCTACTACGAGGACCTGCTGGCGCACGAGGAGAAGATCCTGGGCGTCATCAAGGAGGAGATGCGCGAGATCGGCAAGAAGTTCGGCGACCCGCGCCGCACCCAGATCACCAATGCCGGCCGCGACCTCGACGTGGAGGACCTCATCGCCGACGAGGACATGGTCGTCACCATCACGCACACCGGCTACGTGAAGCGCATCCCCGTCGCGAGCTATCGCTCCCAGAAGCGTGGCGGCAAGGGCGTCAGCGGCGTCAACCTCAAGGAAGACGACGTCATCGATGAGATGTTCATCGCCAGCACCCATGAGTACGTGCTGTTCTTCTCCACGCGCGGCAAGGTGTACCGCCTGAAGGTGCACGAGCTGCCGGAGGGCACGCGCCAGGCGCGCGGCACGGCCATCGTGAACCTGCTCCCCTTCGAGGACGGCGAGAAGATCGCGAGCGTCATCTCGTGCCGCGAGTTCCCGGACGACGAGTACCTCATGTTCGCCACGGCGAACGGCATGGTGAAGAAGACCGTGATGAGCGCCTACGACCGCAGCCGCCGCGACGGCCTCATCGCCATCAACCTCAAGGACGGCGACCGCTTGCTCGACGTGCGTCGCGTGTGCGAGGGCGACAAGGTCATCATGGCCACCACGGCAGGCAAGGCGATCGTCTTCGCCGAGGACCAGGTCCGCGCGACGGGCCGCGACACGAGCGGTGTGCGCGGTATCAGCATGAAGGGCGATGCCGAGGTCCTGGGTATGGAGGTGTCCAACGGTACCGGCGACCTGGTGGTGGTGACCGAGTTCGGCTACGGCAAGCGCACGCCGGTCGCGGACTACCCCGAGCAGAACCGCGGCGGCCAGGGCGTCCTCACCATCCAGATGACCGAGCGCAAGGGCAAGCTAGCCGTCATGAAGGTGGTGGGTCCGCAGCACGAGCTGTTCATCATCACCGAGGGCGCGACGGTTATCCGGGTGAAGACGGAGGAGATCTCTCGGACCGGTCGCATGACGCAGGGCGTCAAGATGATGAGCGTGGAGGAAGGCGATCGCGTTACCGCCATGGCGCGCATGACGAGCGACGAGAAGAAGGCGGATGAGCCTGCGTCGGACGAGGGCCCGGAGGACCTGGACTCCAACGCCGCCGCCGGCGACGGCGAGGCTGCCGTTGCCGGCGGCGAGAGCGGCGACGACGCTGAGGTTGTCACCGCCGAGGAGGGCAGCGAAGACGCTGCTGCCGAGGAGCTCGAGGAATCGAGCGACGAGTAGGGCTTGCCGATGCTTGGCCGCCATCAGGCGCCGGGCTCGACTGTGAAATACGCCGCGAAGGGCGGGGTGCTTCGGCGCCCCGCCCTTCTTCGTGCGGCTGGGTATAACAAGGCGAGAAGACGACGACCGAGCGGGGAGCGCTATGGATATCGAAGGTGTTTTGGCCGATATGACGCTTCGTGAGAGGGCCATGCTGCTCGCCGGCGCGAGCCATTGGTCCACGGTCGCCCTGCCCGAGCGGGGCGTCCCGGCGGTCGAGCTGTCGGACGGCCCGCATGGTCTGCGGCACCAATCTGGCGCCGCAGATCATCTCGGGATCCATGAAAGCGATGCGGCGGTGTGCTATCCCACGGCGAGCGCCCTCGCATGCTCGTTCGACCCCGGGCTCGTTGAAGAGGTGGGCCGCGCCATCGCGTGCGAGGCGCGTGAGCAGGGGGGTTCATGTGGTTCTCGGTCCCGGTGTGAATATGAAGCGCAGCCCGTTGTGCGGGAGGAACTTCGAATACTTCAGCGAAGATCCCCTGCTCGCCGGCGAGCTCGGCGCCGCGATGGTGCGCGGTATCCAGAGCGTCGGCGTTGGTGCCTGCGTGAAGCACTTCGCTGCGAACAACCAGGAGCACGCGCGCCAGGTCTCGGATTCCGTGGTGGATGAGCGCGCTTTGAGGGAGATCTACCTGGCACCTTTCGAGCGCGTCGTACGGCGCGCGCGGCCGTGGGGCGTCATGACGGCGTACAACCGCCTCAACGGCACCTATTGCTCCGAGCATGCGCGGCTCCTTCACGACGTGCTTCGTGGTGAATGGGGTTTCGACGGGGCGTGCGTGAGCGATTGGGGCGCGGTGAGCGATGCGGCCGCCTCGGTCGCCGCCGGGCTCGATTTGTGCATGCCGGGTCCGCGGGCAGACTACGCGGCGACCCTCGAGGCTGCGGTGGGGGCGGGCGACCTCGACGCTTCCGCCGTCGAGTACGCCGCGCGGCGCGTGCTGGAACTGGCATGCCGCGCACATGCCGGTGCGTGCGCCGGTCCCGGTGCGCCTTCCGAGCGCCTGTCCCTGGCTCGTCGCGCGGCCGCGCGCAGCGCCGTGCTGCTGGAAAACGACGGAACGCTGCCCGTTTCCCCCGCGTCTCGCATCGCCTTGATCGGTCGGTTCGCCGTCGACCCGCGTTATCAGGGAGCGGGTTCTTCCAAAATCAATCCGGTTGAGTTGGATAACCTTCACGATGCGCTGGTGCAGCGTGGGTGCGACGTGGTGTTCGCGCCGGGATACGACCGCTCTTCCGGGGCGACGACTGCGGAATTGCTCGAGGAGGCGTCCCGTGCGGCAGCTTCCTGCGATGTCGCAATCATCGTCGCCGGTCTCCCCGATGCCTATGAGTCGGAGGGTTTCGACCGAAAGCTCATGTGCATGCCGCGTGGCATGAACGAGCTTATCGAGCGCGTCGCCGCCGGTTCGACTCCGTGCGTCGTGGTGCTGCAAGGCGGCTCCCCCATGGAGATGCCGTGGCGCCATCGCGCGAATGCCGTCCTGCTGGCCTATCTCTCCGGTTGCCAAGGCGGGTCGGCCCTAGCCGACCTGCTGTTAGGCGAGCTTTCGCCTTCGGGAAAGCTGGCGGAAACCTGGCCGGTGCGCCTTGAGGACACCCCGCTCGGCACCGCGTTCCCCGATTTCGACAACGAGGTGCGGTATCGCGAGAGCATCTTCACGGGCTACCGCTTCTACGATGCCGCCGGCGTTTCCCCCGCTTATCCGTTCGGTCACGGGTTGTCGTACGTCTCGTTCGAATACCGCGCCATAGAGGTGGTCGAGGAGGCCGATGCGTATCGCGTTTCATGCACGGTGGCGAACGAGGGTCGTTGTGATGCGCGCGAAGTGGTGCAGCTGTATGTCGCGCCGCTCGGCGCTCCTTTCTATCATGAGGAGCAGCGGCTTGCCGCGTTTGCGAGCGTGGAGGTTTCGCCCGGCGCGCCGCGGCGGGTGAGCATGCGACTCGAGCGCGAGGCGCTGCGCGTGTGGGATGCCGGGGCGCATTGCTGGCGCGTGGCAGCGGGCTCGTATGAGCTGCGGGTCGGGTCATCGAGCAGGGATGTGCGCTTGCGTGCGGTGATCGAGCTCGCTGCGGGGCCCGGACCCCTGGGCGAGGTCGTCGATGCGACGGAGTTTTCGGATGAGATGCGCGCGCCGGTTGACGACGCCTATCTTCACCCCCGGGCTGGCGATTTTACGGAGCAGGCATTCGGCACGCTTCCGGGGCTGTGCATTCCCCCGCGTCGACCCGTGGTGCCCTTTACCATCGATTCGACCGTTGCGGATATGAATGCCAGTCCCTTCGGGCGCTTCGCGCTGCGATTGATCGACCGCGTGATGCGCGAGCCCATGGATGAGGTCGATGGCCAGACGAGGGATATGATCAGCGAGATCGTTGCCGACATGCCGCTGCGGTCGCTCGCCTCCAGCGGCGTGTCGATGAGCGCGGTCGAGGGTCTTGTGTTCATGCTGAACGGACGCTACCTGCACGGGCTGGCGCGCATGATGTCCTTTTGGTTGAAGGCGCGGCGGCAACTGAGGTGTCAACGCGGCGCGGGTTGAGGCACCGCTGGGGCCGCGCCGAGGCGGCCGGGGCAAGGGCACCCGCTTTGGCGCGGTCGAGGAACCGTTGCGCGTTGATTAGAAGTCGTCGGGGGACAGCGTCTGGACGAATTGGTCGAATCGCGCGATCTCTTCCTCGTTGTCGACGTCTGCGCGGGGAGCGGTCTTGCCGGCGCGGTTCATGACATCGTCTTCAACGTAGATGGGGGCGTTGGAGCGCACGGCGACCGCGAGCGCGTCGCTCGGCCGCGCGTCGATGGAGATCTCGCCGTTTTCCGAGCAGTCGAGTACCAGCGAGGAGAAGAACACGGGGGCGTCCACGCGGTTGATCTCTACACGCTTGACCTTGCCACCGAGTCGCTCGATGGTGTCGAGGAGCAGGTCGTGTGTAACGGGCCGCTGGCTCTCGAGGTGCTCGATGCCCCTGCCTACCGCGGCGGCTTCGAACGAGCCTGTCTGGATCGAGAGCGCGCGGCGCGGCGAATGGGGGCCGCGGTCATCGTCGCGCTCTCGCAGCACGATGACGGAAGGTACGGGACCTGCGGCCATAATAATGGTTTCGATATCAACGCGGATCATTATGGCACCTCCAAGATGTGTCGAGACGATGCGACCGTATGGCGCGTCCATACGGCGCGCCTGGACTCCGCGCGGGCGCGTTGCCCAGGGCTTGCCCAAGGCGGATAGCAATACTACCCAATATGATGCGCGCGCGGTGTGAGAACGAATCTTTTCGGGCGCAGCGATAGAAAAGAGACACGATACCGATCTGATTGCGATCGAAATCGCAGGTAAACGACGTGAAAGGGCTCTTTGAAAAAAAATTGAAATTCGTGCTTGCAAGAAAGGGGGGTCGTCTGTATTATAGAACAAGTGCGAAGGACCTGTAGCTCAGTTGGTTAGAGCGTCCGGCTGATAACCGGGAGGTCACAAGTTCGAATCTTGTCAGGTCCACCATTTTTCTTTCGCAATAAACACCCCAGCGAGAGCCGAGTCGCCGCTGGGGTGTTTATTAATGGGGGTTTAGCTCAGCTGGGAGAGCGCGGGCTTTGCAAGCCTGAGGTCAGGGGTTCGATCCCCCTAACCTCCACCATTGAAATCGTTAAGGCATCCGCAAGGGTGCCTTTTCTTTTAGTTCGGCTTGGTGCCACCTCGGAAAGGGTGCCTCAGAAAGGGGACAGGCACTTTTCTGAGACGGGTCCATGCCTCGGACGACCGCCGTGCAAGGCGGGAGTGCGCTCACGCCTAATTCTCAGAAAAGTGCCTGTCCCCTTTCTGAGGCGGGCATTCTGGGGTAGGGTACCTGTGCTTTCTGAAAAAAGCGCACGTAGCCGATGCGTTCGGCGGCGCTGATGCACTATAGTTTGCCGTGAATGCAACGTGCGCCCGCGGCCGAGTGCCCGCTGGGCGCGCGACGACCAAGCGTAGCGTGCAAGGAGAACTATGGCCGCAGAGAATCAGCAGCAGGCGGGGCAGCCGGGATTCGTATCGCAGGAACTCGATCGCATGTCGTGCGACATGATGGACGAATTCCTCTTCTCGCTTTCCGAGGGCGAAGACCCGGGCGTTGTCGCATGCATCGAGGATGCGGACGGCAATCGTGCCGCGGTGGCGTTTTCCGAGGACGGCGACGAGGTGTGCCTGCAGGCGGCCGATAGCTTCGTGACCGCGGCTTCCCGGGAAGGCTCGCCGGAGGACGGCGTCGGCCAGGCGGTCCGCTATGCGATCCTGTACCTGGGCTGCGTGCAGGAGATGGACGGGGCTTACAACGACGCCATGATCACGGTGTTCGGCGAACAGGGTGCCCCCAGCGCCTATTCCGCATTTACTTTGGTGAAGGGCATCGGCCAAGGCGAGAACTTCATGTGGAGCGACCCTGAACCTGCGGGGGAAGAGCCCCTTCTGGTCTAAGTGTGGTTAAAATTGAGCGGTTACGGCGGAAAACCTACCGTACGCCTAATTCTCAGACGGTATCGTTACAACTGAAGCGAGGACTTATATATGCGCGTTGATAACCTGAGGAACATCGCCATCATCGCCCACGTCGACCATGGTAAGACCACGATGGTCGACAAGCTGCTGCGTGCCACGGACGCTTTCCGCGCCAACCAGCAGGTCGAGGACCGCGTGCTCGACTCCAACGACCAGGAGCGCGAGCGCGGCATCACCATCCTGGCCAAGAACATCTCCATCGAGTACAAGGGCATCAAGATCAACGTGATCGATACCCCCGGCCATGCCGACTTCGGCGGCGAGGTCGAGCGCGTGCTGCGCATGGCCGACGGTGCCCTGCTGCTCGTCGACGCCTTCGAGGGCCCCATGCCGCAGACCCGCTTCGTGCTGCGTCACGCTATCGACACCGGCCTGTCCATCATGGTCGTCATCAACAAGATCGACCGTCCCGGCGCCGAGCCCGAGCGCGCGTTCAACGACTGCCTCGACCTCATGGCCGACCTGGGCGCCTCCGATGAGCAGCTCGAGTTCGCCATGGAGCACGTCGTCTACGCGTCCGGCGTCAACGGCTATGCCCGCCTCGACCCCGAGGACGGCAACATGGACATGTACCCGCTGCTCGACATGATCGTCGACGAGCTTCCCGCCCCCGATGTCGACGTGGACGGCCCGCTCGCCATGCAGTGCGTCACCATCGACCACTCCAACTTCGTGGGCCGCATCGGCATCGGCCGTGTGTACTCCGGCACGATCCACCAGGGCGACAGCATTCTGGTGGTCAAGAACGGCGGCGAGCGCGCGATGGCCACGGTCAAGCAGCTCTTCACGTTCGACTACCTCGGCCGCACCGAGTGCAAGGAAGTAGGCGCCGGCGATATCGCCGCGGTCGTGGGCATCGACGGCACCGATATCGGTGACGTCTACACCGACCCCGAGAATCCGGTCGAGCTCGATCCCATCGAGATCGATCCCCCTACGCTGTCCATCGTCTTCGAGGCTTCGACCTCCCCGCTCGTGGGTCGCGACGGCGACATCGTCGGCGCGCGCCAGCTGAAGGAGCGCCTCTTCGCCGAGCGCGAGAACAATGTGACCATGCGCATCGAGGAGCTGCCCGATAAGAGCGGCATCGAGGTGTCCGGCCGCGGCATCCTGCATCTCTCCGTCCTCATGGAGACCCTGCGCCGCGAGGGCTACGAGTTCCAGGTCGGCCGTCCGCGCGTCCTGTTCAAGAAGGATGAGAACGGCAACGTGCAGGAGCCGGTCGAGCAGGCCGTCGTCGAGTGCCCGGACGAGTACGCCGGCAAGGTCATCGAGGTGTTCGGCAACGCGGGCGGCACCATGACCAACATGCAGCCCGGTTCCACCGTCACGCACATCGAGTTCCGCATCCCCACCCGCGGCATCATGGGCCTGAAGAACCGCGTCCTCAACGTCACCCACGGCGAGGGCGTCTTCTACCACACCTTCCTGGAGTACGGTCCCTATGCGGGCGAGATCGGCGCGCGCAAGAACGGCGCCATGATCTCCATGACCACCGAGAAGGCCGTCGCCTACGCGCTGGGTACGCTGCAGGAGCGAGGGAGCCTGTTCGTCGAGCCCGGCACCGAGTGCTATGAGGGCATGCTCGTCGGCGAGCGCAACCAGCCCGGCGACATGGTCGTGAACATCGCCCGCACCAAAAACCTGGGCAACCAGCGTTCTTCGACGGCCGATATCTCCGTGCAGCTCGTGCCGCCGCGCACGTTCTCCCTGGAGGAGGCGCTCGAGTACATCGTCGATGACGAGCTCGTCGAGATCACGCCGAAGAACATCCGTCTGCGCAAGCGTCTGCTGAACGCCATCGACCGCAAGAAGGCGGCCGCTCGCGCGATGAAGTAGCGCATGCGCTGTCGCGCGCAGCTCGTTGCGTGGGGACATCCCGTTCACGCGGCGGCTGCGAAGTGATTTCCCGGCCGCGCTGAAACGGCGCTCGCCCGCGCGCGGATACCCCGGCCGCGCTGAAACGCCGTCAAGACGCCGGGAAGGCCCTAGCGCCCCCGGTGCGACGCGTCGTCCTCTCGGTCCGGGCGGCGCGCGACCTTGTTGCCGAGGGACTTCGTGGTGGTGGCGACCTTCTTGATGGGATCTTTGACTTTGTCGAGGTTGACCTCGGTGGGCGAAAGGATGTTGAAGCGTAGCGAGATCCAGCGGAGCCCCATGGTGGTCGCAACGCAGATGACGAGCGCGATCGGCTTCGAGGACCCTAGCGCCTCAACGAGCACGACATAGGCCGTGGCGCCCGCGATGGAGGCGATGGCGTAGAAGTTGCCCCGTTGGAATATGGAGGGCGTCTGCCCGAGGAAGACGTCGCGCATCATGCCGCCGCCCACGGCGGTGAAAAAGCCCATCATCACGCAGCTGACGGGCGTGAGGTCGTAGATCATGGCTTTGTCGGCGCCGACGGCGGCATAGAGGCCCACGGCGAAGATGTCGAGGACGGCGATGAGCCGATCCGGTTTCTCGACGATGTCGGGAAAGATGAATGCGCAGGTAGCGGTCGCGATGGAAATGGGCAACGCCAGGGGCTGGCTGAGGATGTAGACGTCCCCGCATTGAAGGATCACGTCGCGGATGAGACCGCCGCCCAGGCCGCACGCGACGGCGAGCCCGATGCCGCCCACGTAGTCGAGTTTATGCTCGCGCGCCGCGAGGCTGCCCGAGATCGAGGCGACGATGACGGCGAGCATCTCGAGCAGGAAAGGGACGGTGACCTGTTCGCCTGTCGCACCTGCGGTGATGGCGACGGCCGCGACGGCTGGCAAGGTGAGTGGTGTCATGGGCGTGCGTTCCTTTCCGGCGCGCCGTCTCGTGGTGGGTGCGCGCGGAACTATCTTACTCGCCCGTATCGTGGCGGCGCCGCCCGCCCGAAAAAATAAATTAAGATAGTTCCAAATTTGCTGTTGCACGATGTGGGGTTTACGGTACAATAACTTTCGCATTTAACGGAGAGTTGTCCGAGTGGCCGAAGGAGCACGATTGGAAATCGTGTAGGCGTCAAAAGCGTCTCCAGGGTTCAAATCCCTGACTCTCCGCCAGTTAACTCTCATGGCGCGTCCTTTGTGGTGCGCCATGTTTTTACTCCAACGGAGGAGTGGCAGAGTGGTTGAATGCGGCGGTCTCGAAAACCGTTTACCCGGTGTTCCCGGGTACGAGGGTTCGAATCCCTCCTCCTCCGCCATCATGAAATGAGAAGCGAGCCCTTGTGGCCCGCTTTTTTATATCCATATGCGATGTTGCAATCGCTTAAGACCACTTAATAGCAGCTTAATTGGGGGCATCCCGCGTCTGCCGGGTCTGTCGAGCGGATACACTTCTCGTAGCAAAGATGGAAGCGAGGAGGGTGGTCATGACCGATCATATCGATGGGGCCACGGTTGAGCTGATGCTTACCGACAATCAGAGGACGGCGCTCGAGGCGGGGCGCCGCGGCGAATCGGCTGGTAGCGGGGATTGCCGTTGCGCCGTGGAGGCGCCCGGCGCGCCCTTATCGATTGCGGAAAGCTAACAGCAGTGTAAATGGGGAAGGAGCACCATGCTTGCACATGATTTGAGCTTCAGCGCGTCGTGGAAGATGATGACGCGCGATAAGGGCTGGTTGAAGCCCATCCTGGTTCTTACGTTGATCGGCTGGATTCCCATTCTGGGGCAAATCGCCATACTCGGCTACGGTTTCGAGTGGGCGAGGCTGACGGCCTGGGGCGTCGATGCGGCGCCGAAGCAGCGCGGGGTCGATTATGGAAAGATCCTTACAACCGGCGGTCGCGCCTTCGTCATCTCGCTCGCGGTCAACGTCGTGCTGGGGATTCTCGAGTCGCTGATTTTCGGCGTCGAGATGGGGGCGCTGGGCCTCTTCGGTTCGTCGAACAGCGTGCTGGGGAACTTCGCAGTCGCGGGCGCTCTGGGCACGTCCGGTGCCGCTGCCATCTTCTTCGAGATCGTCAACATGCTGGTGAGTACGTTTATCATGGTCGCCGTGATGCGCGCGACCATCTATGACGACTTCTCCGCGGCTTGGCGTATCGACCGCTTGTTCCAGATGATTTCCGACGATCTGGGCGGATTCCTGCGCGTGTACGTGATTTCCCTCATCGCCGGTTTGGTGAAGTGGCTGTATTCCTTGATCCTCGGCTTCGTGGCCACCATCGTGGTGATGGGCGGCGCCGTCGGCGTCATGGCGTACGGTTACGGAACGGGCCTGATGGGTCATGGTGCCGAGCGCATGCTCATCAATGCCTTGCTGAACATGGGGCCCGCCGTCTTGCTGCTCGTGGTCGTGCTGGGAGTGCTCGCCATGTTTCTCGGCGGTGTGATCTCGACCGCGATGCAGCTGGTGACGATTAATGCGACGGGGCAGTGGTTCACGCGCTTCGACCTTGCTCGCTGGGGCGTGTCCTCAGCTCCCCTGCCCGCTGGCGTTCCGCTGGTGAAGGGGTTCAATGCGTCGGTCGGGACGGGGACGCCGACTGGGGCGCCGTCCGCCGGGGCCCCCTCGACCGCAGCGCCGACGAGCGCCGGCGCTGCTACCGACGCGAACGCCGCTGTCGTCGATACGACCGCTGCTACTGATGCAGTTGCTGCTGACGCCGCTGCTGCGACCGCTGTCGCCGCCGCAGCTCCAGATGATACGGGCACCGCGGTCGAGGCCTCTGCCGACATCGCTTCCGCGGAGACGGCCCCCAGCGCACCGGGCCCTGTCGATGCCGCGCCGCACGCTCCCATTCCGCTGCCTCCGATCAGCGAGTTGACGAGCGCGGACGCCTCCGAAGAGGCCGACCGAACTGGGTCGGAAGAAGCCTCCGCGCCGCAGGCGGCGGGGTTCTCGACGAAGGGGACGGCTGGTCCGGTTGAACTGCCGCCCATTCCCATCGATGGCGCCGAGCGGCCGTCGATGCCCGTCGGGGACGATCGGGGCGACGACGTGTCGGTTGATGGCGGGTCGACCGGGGACGGCGCCGAATCGGACCCCGAGGAAACGGATCGCTAGCGCTACGTATCGATCGCCCTCGCAAAAAAAGAAGAACGACAGATAGGCCTCGTGCGCCATGGTGCGCGCGGGGCCTGTTCATGGAGAAAGAGGGTGATTCGATTGCACGATTTGGGGTTCTTGTGACGGCGCACGATCGCCGACCTGCCCTGTCGGCCGTCGGTAAGGGAGGACGTGCGTATTTGAAAGCGGCGGTGTGCCGGACGGTGCGGATGAACGGGATAATGGCCGTGTTCCGACGGCATCGGTGGGGAGCCGGATGATTTGTGGAGGTAATGCGGTGCCTAGCTGGGTGAACTTGAGCGCCGGGCAAGCGGCGGCTATATTTATCCGGTACTTTCCTGCTTCGGGCGCACCTTCACGACCCGGAGCCTTATGCCCAGAGGAGGTGACCAAATGAAGGCTTATGAACTGCTGTTCTTTGTTGACCCCGCTCTCGATCCCGAGACTCGTCTCGCTGTGATGAAGCGCATCGATAACACGATCGCCGAGGGTAACGGCAAGGTCGACAACGTTGACGAGTGGGGCAAGCGCAAGCTCGCCTACGAGATCAACAAGCTCACCGAAGGTGACTACACCCTCATCAATTTCCATGCAGATCCCACCCAGATCGCCGAGCTCGACCGCGTTCTGCGCATCACCGATGCCGTGGTTCGTCACATGATCGTTCGCCGCGACGACCAGGAGTAAGAATGTGTTTGGACGCCGCAGCGCGCTAGGAGCGCGATGCGGACGCGAGAGGTAGTGAGTTACGAATGAGCATCAACCGAGTTAATATTTCTGGCAATCTCACCCGCGATCCGGAGCTGCGCGCCACCGCCGGTGGCACCCAGGTTCTTTCCTTTGGTGTGGCGGTTAACGACCGCCGCCGCAATCCTCAGAATGGCGAGTGGGAGGACTACCCCAACTTCGTCGATTGCACGATGTTCGGTACCCGGGCAGAGGCTGTGAGCCGCTATCTCTCCAAGGGCGCAAAGGTCGCGATCGAGGGAAAGCTGCGTTACAGCTCCTGGGAGCGCGACGGCCAGCGCAGGAGCAAGCTCGAGGTCATCGTCGATGAGATTGAGTTCCTCTCCCGCAACCAGCAGGGCGCGGGTCAGGGTGGCTACGGCCAGCCCGCCTACAATCAGGGTGGTTACGACGCCGCCCCGATGAACGCCCCGGCTGCGCCCGCCCCGGTGCCTCCGGTCGCCGAGGTCTACGATGAGGACATTCCGTTCTAACGGATTGTTCACCTGATTTAGTGAGAGGTGGGGCGGCGAATAGCCGCCGACCGCCAAGCGAAAGGTATTTTGACATGGCTAATGATTTTTCTGCACGTCAGCCGCGTCGTAAGTACTGCCAGTTCTGCAAGGAGAACACCGAGTATATCGACTACAAGGATACTCAGCTTCTCCGTAAGTACATGACCGACCGCGGCAAGATCAAGCCCCGTCGCGTCACTGGCGCTTGCACGCAGCATCAGCACGACATCGCGAACGCCATCAAGCGCGCTCGCGAGATGGCTCTCCTGCCGTACACCGTTCCCGTGGTTTCCTCCCGCGGCAACCGCGACCGCGGCTAGGAACCCCTGGGCCTGAGTAGATAGATGGTGAACGAGGGGAACGATACGGGTATCGATCGCGTGACTCCGACTGGCGCGATGCACGGACGCAGCCCAAGCATGCTCTCCGGCATGGTGTGGATGGCGCTTGGAATCGTCGCCGGGTTCATGGTTCCGTTTTTCGGCGTTGTCATGATGGGTTACGGAATGCGCGAGATGGTTGAGGCGAGCGGGACGAAGGGGTTTCTGATCGCCGCGCTCGAAGCCGCCATCATCGCGGTAGGTGCTTCGTTTTCGAATCAGACTTATGCCGCTATGGTTGCGATATCGTTCGTTGCCGTTGCGGGTACCGTTTGGCTTATGCGCGCCCAGCGCGCGACGGTGGGCGGCGTAAGCGTACTCGTCGCCGTGGTGACGCTTCTGAATATCGGTGTCGAGATGTCCTTTGCCATGATGGCGGGGACTACGGTGTCCGAGGTGTATCAGGGGATGTTCACCGCGATGACCGACGGTGCGCTTCAGGCTGCCGGGGGCGGGATTCAGGCCGAGCTCATGGTTCAGCAGCTCGAACCCGTCTTCATGGCCATCTGGCCCTTCGTCTACGTTGTCTCCTCGCTCTCCGATGTCCTCGCCGCCTCGATCGGGTCGTTCCTCATGGGCGCCCGCACGTCGGGGATGGCGAAGATACCGCTGCTTGCATCGTTTGACATGCCGTTGTGGCCTGTCGCCGCGCTGGCGCTTTCAGTGCTTGGCCTCGGCGTTTCCGCAGCTGGCTTTCCAGGCTCGCAGCTTGTGCTGACGGTGAGTGCGACCGCTCTGCTGAGCGTTCGTATCATCTTCGCGCTGCAGGGTTTCGGCGTCGTCCTGAGTTTGATGGGGCGGTATCGCCTCGGATGCTTTGGGCGTACGGCACTGACGGTTCTATCTATCTGGCTTGAGACGATGTTCTTCCTAGTGAGCATCGTTGGTCTGGTTGACGTATGGGCTAACTTCCGCAAACTTGAGCGGAGTTCCTCGCGTAACCGGGCACACTCGTAAGAACGCACCGATGTATCGGTGCATGTAACAAGGAGATCTCATGAAAGTCGTTCTTCTGGGTGAGATCAAGGGCAAGGGTGGCGAGGGTGACGTCGTAGACGTCGCTCAGGGTTACGCCGAGAACTACCTTTTCCCGAAGAAGCTCGCCGTTGCGGCTACCAAGGGCAACCTGAAGCAGCTCGAGGAGCGTCGCAACAACATTGAGAAGCGCGAGGCCGTCCGCATCGCTGACGCCAACGCGCTCAAGGAGACCCTCGAGGGCAAGTCCGTTGTCGTCGACGCCAAGGTTGGCGACGAGGGCGTTCTCTTCGGTTCCGTCACCTCCGCCATGATCGTTGACGCTATCAAGGATCAGCTTGGCGTCGAGGTCGACCGCAAGCGTGTCGAGCTTGGCAAGGCCATCAAGGTCGCCGGCTCCCACGAGGTTGCTGTTTCGCTCTATCGCGAGATTCGCGCCACGGTGACGGTTCTCGTCGGCGTTACCGCCGAGGAGGTCGCCGAGGAGGCTGAGGAGACCGCTGAGGTCGCCGAGGCTGCCGCCGACGCTGAGATTGTCGCCGAGTAAGTTCTTTTAGGCATAGCAACATCATGAACCCGGCCCTCTCGAGGGTCGGGTTTTTGCATTTTGGCGGCAACCATTGCATGGGCCGGACGGCGTCGCCGTGGGGATCGCTCGGGTTATGAACAGATGCAGATCAATATATTGATAAGACCGAGATATCCACCGAAGATGCTGAGGCTCTGTAAGGAGATGGATGGGGTCGCGCCATCTCGCATGCGGTCTCGCTTGCGTCTTTTTTGTTCACCGGGCTGGGAAGTTTGTATGAACAAGCTTTAAACATATCAGTCTACCTGCGAAGATGATGCATAGAGCGAATAGGGGAGACGCCAGACGGCCGATGGTGCGGCACGCATCCGAGGGAACTGGATGTGCCTGCATGAGCCTGTGGAAAACTTTTTTCAGTGCGGTATAAAATTGTGGATAACGTGGATAACTGCCATTTTCCCAGCAGGAGGCCGACATAGTTATCTACAGGTTGTTGTGGAGTTCTAAAACCGCAGGTAAAGGCGGTGTCAGCAATGCTTGACAGATCTGCGTGCTTCAGCGTTTATCTTACTAGGACTGATTGGGTATGGTGCGCAACCGCGCGAACGAGAAGGAGTGGCTCATGGAGCTGATGAGTGAACGGGGAGACCGTTCCTGGGATTCCTCGGGGGTTTCCGAGCGGGGCGCGCAGCTCACCCCTCCGAACAATATCGAGGCCGAGGCACGGGTTCTGGCAGCGATGCTGCTGTCGAGCGAGGTCGTCGAGGAGGCGCTCGTCGAGCTGCTCCCCGACGATTTCTATCGACCGGCGCATAAGACGTTGTTTATGGCGATGCACGAGATGTACGACAGGAACCTGCCGATCGACGCCATCACGCTCACCGACTACTTGAGCTCTATCGACAAGTTGGAAGCGGTGGGCGGCGAGGCCTACATCCTGGAGCTGATGGGGCAGACGCTGTCGCTGGTGAGCTGGCAGCATCATGCGGGCATCGTACGGCGCGACTCGATGCTGCGCGAGATCATCGGTGCGACGAACCAGATCAACGCGCTCGCGTACAACGCCCCCACCGATACCAAAGAGGTCATCGAGCGCGCCGAGAGCATGCTGCTCTCGGTTACCGCCCGCGAGGTTCGCAGCTCCTATAAGCCGCTGACCGATTTTATGGTCGAGGCGTATAAGGAGGCCGAGGAGGTCTGCGCCGCCGGCGGCGTCGCCCAGGGTGTCCCCACGGGATATCCGAGCCTCGACCGCATGCTGATGGGCTTCCGCGAAGGCCAGCTCGTCATTATCGGCGCGCGCCCCGCCGTCGGTAAGACCTCGTTCGCGCTGAATCTCGCTTTGAATGCGGCCGCTGCCGGATACACGGTCGGCTTCTTCTCCCTCGAGATGTCCGGTAAGGAAATCGCGCAGCGTCTGATCTGCGCGCATGCCCAGGTCGATATGTCCCATTTCCGCACCGGTCGCATCTCCCCGCAAGAATGGGCGAATATCAACGAGGCGACGCAGGAGCTCTCGAAGCTCGATATCCTCATCGACGACACGCCCGGTACGACGGTGACGGAAATCCGCGCGAAGGCGCGCCGCATGCTGCACAACAAGGAGCGGGCCATCGTCATCCTCGACTACCTGCAGCTTGTGAGCCCTCCGGCGGGGCGTCGCGCGGAGAGCCGCGCGGTCGAGGTGTCCGAGATGAGCCGCGCCCTGAAGATCATGGCCAAGGAGCTCAGGATCCCGCTCATCTCCCTCTCGCAGCTCTCCCGTCAGGTCGAAAGCCGTACGGGAAAGCGCCCGCAGCTGTCCGACCTTCGAGAATCGGGCTCCATCGAGCAGGACGCCGACATCGTCATGTTCCTCGACCGATCGAGCTCCGAGCAGGAGGCGGCGCGCGACGACCGTCCGCCCGAGGGCATCACGCGAATCATCCTGGCGAAGAACCGTTCCGGCCCGATCGGTGACGTGGACCTGGTGTTCCTGCCCTCTTCGACGAAGTTCTACGAGCTCAACGAACATGCGGACGAGCAATGACGGCGTTTGCCGAGCAAATAACGCAAATACCGTGTGATGGCCGCGGCGGGTGCCGCGCCGCCTATAATAGGAGCGTTGGGGGGTATGCCTCCGTACATTCGATTCTTATGAGGAGTTGTCATGACGTCGGCAGTGTTGGTCGGTACCCAGTGGGGCGATGAGGGCAAGGGCAAGATCTGTGACCTTATCGCGCCGGATTTCGACTGCGTCGTACGCTATCAGGGCGGTAACAACGCGGGCCACACCATCGTGGTGGGTGATAAGAAGTATGGTCTGCACCAGGTTCCCTCGGGCATCATGTATCCCGACTGTATCTCGGTGATCGGCAACGGCTGCGTGGTGAACCCCGCGGTCCTGCTGGAAGAGATCGACATGTTCGAGCATGACGGCATCTCGACCGTCAACCTGAAGGTTTCGGGCAACGCCCATGTGATCATGCCGTATCACATGGATCTCGACGGCGCCTTCGAGGAGTCGCTCGGCGACGCGAACATCGGCACCACCAAGCGCGGCATCGGTCCGTGCTATCAGGATAAGATGGCGCGCATCGGTCTGCGCATGCAGGACCTGCTGGACGAGGCCGTGTTTCGCTCCAAGCTCGAGGTCGCCCTCGCCCGCGCCAACGCGCTGTTGGGCAAGGTCTACGGCAAGCCCACCTATACGGTGGAGCAGATTTGCGAGACCTATCTGCCTATGGCCGAGCGCCTGCGCCCCTACATCTGCGAGACCGGCATCCTGCTGAACGACCTCGTCGAGGCCGGCAAGTCGATCCTCTTCGAGGGAGCGCAGGCCACGTTGCTCGATATCGATCACGGCACCTATCCGTTCGTGACTTCGTCCAACTGCACGGCCGGCGGCGCCGTAACGGGTTCGGGCGTCGGCATGAAGAACATCGACCGCGTGCTGGGCATCATGAAGGCCTACATCACGCGCGTTGGCTCCGGCCCCATGCCCACCGAGCTATCCTATGAGGACGGTCCGGGCCGCATGCTCACCGAGGTGGGCGCCGAGTACGGCGTGACCACCGGCCGCCGCCGTCGCTGCGGATGGTTCGACGGCGTGATCGCGAACTACGCTGCTCGCGTCAACGGCCTCACCGATATCGCCCTCACCAAGCTCGACGTGCTGTCCGAGTTCGACACCATCAAGGTGTGCGTGGCGTACGAGGTCGACGGCGAGCGCTATACCACCGTGCCCGAGCACGAGGCTCGCTTCGCGAAGGCCGTTCCCGTGTATGAGGAGCTGCCCGGCTGGAAGTGCGATATCTCCGGTTGTCGCACGTTCGAGGAGCTTCCCCGGGAGGCGCGCGACTACGTGGCGTACATCGAAAAGCTTGCGAAGACCCGCATCTCGATCGTTGCGGTTGGTCCCGACCGCGAGCAGACCATCATGCGTAGCTGGTAGCCCACCTGCGGGATTCAGCTCGTCGCAAGAACGAATCGAATCGGGTTCCACCTGAATCGGGCTCTACATGAGATTGTAAGTGCGCAGGTCCCCCAAGGGCCTGCGTGTGTATGAGGAGGACGCATGAGCGCATCCGAGAACACCATCGATATCCTGCTGCTGGGAAGCGGCGGCCGCGAGCACGCCTTGGCGGCGAAGCTCGCCGACTCGCCCCGTTGCGGCAAGCTCTATATCGCTCCTGGCAACGGCGGCACGCTCGAGGTGGGGGAGAACGTCGCCCTGAACGAGGCCGACCCCGAGGCGGTCGCCGATTTCGCGCGCGAAACCGGGTGCGGCTTGGTGGTCATCGGCCCCGAGGCTCCGCTGGTGGCCGGCGTCGCGGACGCCGTGCGCGCCGCGGGCATCCCCTGCTTCGGCCCGGGTGCCGAGGGCGCGCAGCTCGAGGGCTCCAAGCTCTTCTCCAAGCAGCTCATGGCGCGCGCCGACATTCCCACCGCCGGCTACGGGTCCTTTACCGACGAGGAGTTCGCGCTCGCCTACGTGCGCGAGCAGGGCGCTCCGGTGGTCGTCAAGGCGGACGGCCTCGCCGCGGGTAAGGGCGTCGTGGTGGCGTTCACGCTGGACGAGGCGCTGGATGCCGTGCATGAATGCTTCAACGGCGCGTTCGGCGATGCCGGCAGCACTGTGGTGATCGAGGAGATGCTCACCGGTCCCGAGTGCACGCTGCTGGCGTTCACCGACGGCAAGACCGTTCGTCCGATGGCGACCTCGCAAGATCACAAGCGCGCGCTCGAGGGCGACCTGGGTCCCAACACCGGCGGCATGGGCGTGTACAGCCCGGTGCCGATCGTGACCGACGACGAGCATGCCGCCATGTGCAAGATTCTCGACGAGACCATCGCCGAGGCGCAGCGCGAGGGCATCGATTTCCGCGGCTGTCTGTACGGCGGCTTCATGCTGACCCCGGCGGGCCCTAAGGTCATCGAGTACAACGCCCGCTTCGGCGACCCGGAGACCGAGGTGCTGATGCCCCGTTTGAAGAGCGATCTGGTCGAGGTCATGCTCGCGTGCGCCGAGCAGCGCCTGGACGAGGTCGAGCTCGAGTGGCGTGACGAGTGGGCCGTCTCCGTCGTGCTGACGAGCGCCGGGTACCCCGGGTCCTATGAGAAGGGCAAGGTCATCACCGGTATCGATGATGCGGCGGCCATGGAGAACGTGACGGTGTACCACGCCGGAACGGCCGTGAACGACGAGGGCGAGCTGGTGACCTCCGGTGGTCGCGTGCTCGACGTGACCGCGTTGTGCGAGACGTTCGAAGCCGCGCGCGACCTGGCATATGAGGCGTGCGACAAGATCGCGTTCGAGGGCAAGACCCTTCGCCGAGATATCGGTCTGCGCGCGTTGCGCGGTCGCGACGCCTGGGATGCGTAGGGGCGTTCCAAATGCCGAGGTCCCGCAAGTGCGCCCGTATACGAATTAGATGAGCGAGACGCGCATCCCATGGTGAGAATCATGATGATGCGCGTCTTTTGCATCAGGAAGGAGCAAGGTATATGAGCAACGAGGAGTGCGAAGCAAGGGTCATCGATGGCGCCGATGAGCCTGCGGACGAGGAGACGATGCTGGTACTGGGTGACGAGGATCCTCGCGATGCCGAATTGCACGAGAAGATTCTTTCCGAGGAGATGGCGTATAAGGGGAAGATCCTGGATGTGCGCTCCCTCGATGTGGAGCTTCCCAACGGGCGTCGCTCCAAGCGCGATATCGTGCGCCATCCGGGCGCCGCGGCAGTCGTGGCGCTGACGGATAACGGCAAGATCGTGCTCGTTCGCCAATATCGCACCGCGCTCGACCGCGTGACGGTCGAGATTCCCGCCGGCAAGCTCGATCCCGGCGAGGACCCGCTGGAGTGCGCCAAGCGCGAGCTGCGCGAGGAGACGGGGTTCACGCCGCGCCTTATCCGCTATCTCACGACGATCGCGACGTCGTGCGGTTTCAGCGACGAGCTCATCCACATCTACTTCGCCACGCAGCTCGAGTTCGACGGCGCATCGCCCGATGACGACGAGTTCGTGAACGTCGACCTGGTACCGCTATCAGAGCTGATCGACGCGGTGCTTGACGGAAAGATCGAGGATGCGAAGACCGTCGTGGGCGCGCTGGCCCTCGATGCGGTCTCGCATCGGCTGTAGCGGTCGAGTGCGTGCCGGCGCCGCGGCGTTTCCGTAAGGGGGCTGGTCCTCGCTTCGCTGCGGGAAAGCCCCCTTACGGAAACGCCGCGGCGCCGACCGATTCGGCCGTGCGGTCGATGCTCGGGGAGGATGGAGGGGTCGAAGCGGGTGCGGGGGAGCGCCCGGCTCGCTTCGCTCGCGGCGCCCGAGGCGGTGCGGCGGCGCCTGGCTCGCTTCGCTCGCGGCGCCTGCTGTCACCGAGGGGGAGCGACTGGCTCGCGGCGCCCGGGGCGTCTTGGGTTGTTGGTTGTATCGGGGAGAATGGACGGTATGTTTAAACGGTTTTTGTCGTATTACGGCCCTGAGAAGGGCTTGTTTATAGCGGATACCCTTTGCGCGCTCACGTATGCGGGCATCGATTTGGCGTTTCCCATCATCCTTCGCGCGCTGACGGGCGGGTTGTTCACGCGGGGCGCCGCGGCGATCATGGACGGGTTGCTCTTCCTGGGCGTCGGGCTCGTGGTCATGTACCTGGTGCGTACGGCGTGCGTCTACTTCGTGTCCGCCCAGGGACACATCATGGGTGCGCGCATGGAGTCTCGGATGCGCGAGGACCTGTTCGACCAATACGAGCGCTTCAGCTTCGGCTACTTCGACGCCCATAGCTCGGGCGACATGATGAGCCGCGTCGTGAACGACCTATTCGATATCTGCGAGGGAGCCCATCATCTCCCGGAGTGGATCATCATCTGCGGTATCAAGATCGTGGGCGCCCTGGTCATCCTGTTCACGATCTCCCCGTCGCTCGCCGCCGCGCTCACGCTGGTGACCGTGGTGTTCGCCGTCATCATGATCCGCCAGAACTTCCGCATGCGCGAGGTGTTCGCCGAGAACCGCACGAAGATCTCGGAGGTGAACTCCCAGCTCCAGGATTCGCTTGGCGGCATGCGCGTGGTGAAGTCGTTCGCGAACGAGGAGACCGAGCGCGCCAAGTTCCGCGCGGCAAACGACCGCTATCTCGATTCGAAGGTGAACCAGTATCACGCGATGGGCACCTATCAGGCGACGAGCGCCTGCATGACGGCCGTGCATTATCTGACGATCGTGCTGCTCGGCGGCTATCTCGTGGCGAGCAACCAGATGACAGCGGTGGACCTGGCTACCTTCGCTCTCTATATCAGCTTGTTCACCGGCCCCATCGAGACGCTGGTCAATTCGACGGAGACGTTCCAGAAGGCCATCGCCGGCTTCCGCCGCATGGACGAGGTCCTGGCGACGGCGCCCGATATCCAGGACGCGCCGGACGCCCGCCCGCTCGAGGTTACCGGCGGCGCGATCGAGTATCGCGACGTATGCTTCTCCTATGCCGACGCGGACCTGAGCGAGCACGGAAAGAGCGAGCGCCCGGTTATCGACCGCCTGAACCTGAGCATCCGGCCCGGCGAGACCATCGCGCTGGTGGGTCCGTCCGGCGGCGGCAAGTCGACCACGTGCTCGCTGCTACCGCGGTTCTACGACGTGTCTTCGGGGTCCATCACCATCGACGGGCAGGACATTCGAACGGTGACGCAGGAGAGCCTGCGCCGTTCCATCGGCTTGGTGCAGCAGGACGTGTACCTGTTCGACGGCACCCTGCGCGAGAACATCGCCTACGGTCGCCCCGGGGCGACGGACGATGAGATCATGGAGGCTGCTCGCAGGGCGAACATCCATGAATTCATCAGCAGCCTTCCCGAGGGTTACGACACGGTGGTGGGCGAGCGCGGCGGCCGCTTGTCGGGCGGTCAGAAGCAGCGCGTCGCCATCGCCCGCGTGTTCCTCAAGGATCCCGCGATCCTCATCCTGGATGAGGCGACGTCGGCGCTCGACAACGAGAGCGAGGGCGCTGTGCAGGAGTCGCTCGAGCGCCTCGCCGCCGACCGCACCACGATCATCATCGCGCATCGCTTGTCGACCATTAAGAACGCCGATGAGATCGCGACGGTGGAACGTGGCAAGGTCGTGGAGCGCGGGACGCACGATGAGCTTCTCGCCCGCGGCGGCACCTACGCCCGTTACTATCGAATGCAGTTCGAAGGCGTGCGCGCGATCGATGCGTAGCGCGATCAGCCCGTCAAGGCGCCGCGCGCGACCCGCGCGCGGCGCAACCAACCCGTTAGGCAGATTATGGCGAAGAAGGCCCCCCTCACCTCAGAAGAAGTCGTCGAGCTCTTCTCCGAGCTGGATGAATCCGGTGTGCTCGACCCCGATCGGAAGAAAGACCGCGCGAAGCGCCGCTCCCTGTTCGACCGCGCCCGTAAAAACGGCGGGGACGAGGCGGTCTCCGCGCTGGTCGAGGATGGAAAGAAGTCGCGTCGCGCCCGCCGCGCCGCGATCGACCCCTTGTCCGAGCAGGACCCTTCTGGCTCCCAGGTGGGCAAGACCATCTCGCGCACAGGCGCCCTGGTGATCGCCGGCGTCTTGCTATTCGTGCTGGGCATGCAGGTCGTCTACGGGGTGAACCGCCGTCTCAACACGGCGAACCTCTCCGAGAACGTCGACCGCTTCACGGTCGAGCACGCCATGGAGAGCGGCGTGGAGTGGGGTAACGGATTCACGCAGTTCCCCGCGACGTTCAGCGTGGACGAGGCGGACGAGCGCAGCGGGGTCGTCGAGGTCACGGTGGTCGACACCGATTCGGCCAACGAGCTCGAGTTGCTCTCGAACTCGCAAATCCAGGCGGCGGCGCTGGCGACGAACGCCCTGATCAACGAGAAGATCGACCGCGTGGTGTACAACGTGTGCGCGCTGGTGAACCGCGATGGCTCCTACGCGCACGACCGGCTGTTCGGCTTCGTCCCGGCATCGGGCACCCGCAAGACCATCCTGACGTTTATCTGGACGAAGGAGTCGTCCCAGTATTCGAACTACATCGACTGGAAGCTCAAGATCGTCGGCATGGACGACAGCACCACGGGGAAGATCCAGGAGCAGGTGAACTCGGTAAGCAGCCTGATCGAGAACGACGTCATCACGCAGAATGAGGTTAACGAGGAACGTTTCGAGATGCAGCGGGAGCACCTGCTGCATGGCTCGGAGATCTTCCGCGGCGGCCCGCGCGAGAAGAGCCTCGAGGATGTGCTGACCCCCGAGGAGAAGGGGTAGCGGACTGCCGTAACCGCTTTGCCTAAGAGACCGCCTCCCGTATCTCCGCGCCGTATGCGCCGGGGATTCGGGAGGCGGTTTTGCCATGTAGGGAGCCGGGCAGCGGATTTACGCGAGCAGCGATGCCACCTTGCCCAAGGTGGGCTCGAACGAAACGCCGCGAACCTCGAAATCGGGCTGCTCCTTCGTGATGCGCATGGCATCGCGCACCAGGTCGCCGGCGAAGACGACGGCGTCATGCAGCGTATGGCCGGAATAGAGCGCGGCGGTGAGCCCGCTGGCGAACAAGTCGCCCGTACCGTGCAGCATGTAGGGCAGCAGCTCGCTGGTAACCTCCTGGATCGCTCCTCCGTCGATGGAGGCGTCGGCGAGGTAGTTCCTGATGATGCTCTCGCCCTGATGGACGATGCCCTTGATGACGACCGTCTTGGCTCCCATCCCGATCAACGCATCCACGCTGCGCTGGACGAACGCCTCGTCGACATCCTGCCCTTCATAGGGGATGCCCGTGAGGATGGATGCCTCGGTGAGGTTGGGGGTGAGGACGTCCGCGCCGTCCACGAGGTGCGCCATGGCCTGGCACAGCTCATCGGTGTAGGTGGGGTATTTGACGCCGCCGTCTCCCATGACGGGGTCGACGATGCGGAGCGCCTGCGGGTACTCGCGATAGAGGCGCTGGATGACCGCTACCTGCTCCGCGGAACCCAGGAAGCCCGAGTAGATGCCGTCGAGGTCGATGCCCTCCTGCTGCCAGGCGTCGAGGTACTCGCCGAGCATGTCGGTGGTGTCATGCATGTAGAACACGGGGAATTTGGTGTGGGCCGAGAACAGGGCCGTGGGCACGGGGCACACGTCGATTCCCGCAGCCGACAAGACGGGGATGGCGACGCCGAGCGAGCACTTCCCGTAACCGCACATGTCGTGCACGGCGGCGACGCGCGGGATGTACGATCCGTTGCGCTCATAGAGGGCTGATGAATTGGTGCTGGGGGTGAGGGTAGACATAGCGATGCCTTCTTTCTTCCGCGGACTTATGGACCAGCGTACGAGTACCCAGCATAGTGCTTTTGACGAAAAATGCGAGCATGAAACACGGGTGAAACGTCCCGGGGACCGCGTCGCCGGAGGGGTGGGTGCCGCGTGTGCGGGGAAGTGGAGCATGGCCGGCAATTCCCAGAGAATGACCACAGGAAGTGAATTAATACAGCCCATATCAATCAATTGATGAATATTGTTGCTTCTGCATACCAAATGGTGAAGTTTGGTCTACAATACCACGAGCAAAATGGACCTTTAAGCCGGTACCGAGAGACCGAAAAGGAGATGCGAATGAAGGCGAATCAAGGCAGGGGCAGCGCCCTTGCAAACGCCATGCTGGCTGCAACCAGCAAGGGCGAGACATGCCCGGCGGTGCTCATGCTCGACGATGGAACGATGTTCTACGGCAGGGGTTGCGGCGCGCGCGGCACGGCGATCGGCGAGGTGTGCTTCAACACGTCGCTTGAGGGATATTTCGAGGTGCTCACCGATCCCTCGTATGCAGGTCAGATCGTGACCATGACCTATCCTCAAATTGGAAATTACGGAATCGACGAAGCCGATGCGCAGCTCTCGTGCGCACCGGGGGCTTCGCCCGCGCCGGCTCTGCGCGCGATGGTGGTGCGCGATATGTGCCGCACGCCGTCGAACTGGCGCTCGGCGACGAGTCTGCCCGCCTACTTGGAGCGCCACGGCGTCGTGGCGATCGAGGGAGTCGATACACGCGCCCTGGTGCGCCATCTGCGCGAGACGGGCGCGCAGAAGGGCGTCGTGTCCACCGAGCTCGCCTCCGCGCCGGAGCTCCGCGCCGCACTCGACGCCGCTCCCGGCCTCGTGGGGCAGAACCTGGTCGAGACCGTGAGCTGCGATGCGGGGTACGCGCTCGACGCGTCTTCGCTCTCATCCTCGAGGGCGTTCGGCATGGCGCCCGCCGCGCCCGCACGCCATCGCGTCGCGGTGTACGACTGCGGCGTGAAGCGCGGCATCCTCGAGGGGCTCGTCCAGGCGGGCTGCGAGCTCGAGGTCGTGCCGTGGGACACGCCGGCGGAGCAGGTGCTCGCCACCGAGCCCGACGGCGTCTTCCTGTCTAACGGCCCCGGCGACCCCGACGCGGTCGAAGCCACCTATAAGCAGGTCGAGCGCCTGCTCGGCCGCGTGCCGGTGTTCGGCATCTGCCTCGGGCATCAGATGATCAGCCTCGCGGCGGGCGCCAAGATCGAGAAGCTCAAGTTCGGCCATCGCGGCGGCAACCAGCCCGTGATGAACCTGCTCACGCACCGCGTCGAGATCACGGCGCAGAACCACGGCTTCGGCCTGGTCTTTCCCAGCCTGGGCGCGCTCGTGCCCGAGCTCTCCGACGGCGTCGCCGAGCATCCGGCCGATGGCGACCTGCGCTTCTGGGTGCGCCGCGGCGTGGCGCCGGTTGTCGAGAACGAGCGGTTCGGCCGCATTCGACTCACCCATGTGAACCTGAACGACGGCACCGCCGAGGGCATCCAGCTGCTCGACGTCCCCGCGTTCAGCGTGCAGTACCACCCCGAGGCGGCTCCCGGTCCAACCGACGCCCACTACCTGTTCACGGCGTTCACGCGCCTGATGGACGGTGACGAAGACTACCTGGATATCGATATCGCCGCCGACCGCCTGGCCGGATGGAAGTTCGCCGAGGAGGGCCAACATGCCTAAACGTACGGATATCAGCAAGATTCTCGTCATCGGGTCCGGCCCCATCGTCATCGGCCAGGCGTGCGAGTTCGACTATTCGGGCGCGCAGGCGTGCAAGGTGCTGAAGGAGGACGGCTACGAGGTCGTGCTCGTCAACTCGAATCCCGCTACCATCATGACCGATCCCGGCCTCGCGGACCGTACCTACGTCGAGCCCATCACCCCGTCGTTCATCGAGCGCATCATCGAGAAGGAGCGCCCCGACGCGCTGCTGCCCACGCTGGGCGGGCAGACCGGCCTGAACGCGGCGGTCGACCTGGCGAAGGCTGGCGTGCTCGAGCGCTACGGCGTCGAGATGATCGGCTGCGACCTCGCCGCCATCGAGCGCGGCGAGGACCGCAAGCTCTTCAACGAGGCCATGGCCGAGATCGGCCTCGAGGTCGCCCGCTCCGGTTACGCGTACTCCATCGAGGATGCGCTGGCGATCGCGGAGCGCGTGGGGTATCCGTGCGTGCTGCGCCCCAGTTTCACCCTGGGCGGCGCGGGCGGCGGCATCGCCCGTACATCCGAGGAGCTCATCGAGATCGTGCGCCAGGGCCTCGAGCTGTCGCCGGCGGGCGAGGTGCTGGTCGAGGAGTCCATCATCGGGTGGAAAGAGTACGAGATGGAGGTCATGCGCGATCACGCCGGCAACGGCATCATCGTGTGCTCGATCGAGAACCTCGACCCCATGGGCGTGCACACGGGCGATTCCATCACGGTCGCTCCGGCGCAGACCCTGTCCGACCTGGAATACCAGCGCATGCGCGTGGCATCGCTCGCCATCCTGGAGAAGGTGGGTGTGGAGACCGGCGGCTCCAACGTGCAGTTCGCCGTCAACCCCGAGAACGGGCGCCTCATCGTCATCGAGATGAACCCGCGCGTGAGCCGCAGCTCCGCGCTCGCGTCCAAGGCTACGGGATTCCCGATCGCCAAGGCCGCGGCCCGACTGGCCGTGGGGTACACGCTGGACGAGATCACCAACGACATCACGAAGGCGACGCCCGCGTGCTTCGAGCCGTCGATCGACTACTGCGTGGTCAAGGCCCCGCGCTTCGCGTTCGAGAAGTTCAAGGGCACCGACACCACGCTGTCCACGCGCATGAAGGCGGTGGGCGAGGTGATGGCGATCGGCCGCACCTTCGAGGAGGCGTTCGGCAAGGCGATGCGCTCGTTGGAGGACGGTCACGTCGGCCTGCTCGCCGCCGGCCGCGACGATCTCTCGAAGCTCGCCGATGACGAGGTCGAGCGCCGTGCCGCGACGCCCGCGGAGCATCGCGTCTTCTTCGTGGCCGAGGCGCTGCGCCGCGGCTGGGGCGTGGACCGCGTGCACGAGCTGACGCATATCGACCCCTGGTACCTGGCGCGCATCGCCGACATGATGGCCGTGCGCGAGGCGGTGCGCGGCCTGCGCGTCGAGGATATCGATGCCGACGCCATGCGCTTGCTCAAGCAATACGGCGCGAGCGACGCCGAGATCGCGCTGCTCACGGGGAGCGACGAGCGCTTCGTGCGCGCCTACCGCAAGGGCCTGGGCGTGCTCCCCAGCATGAAGACGGTGGATACCTGCGCGGCGGAGTTCTCGAGCGAGACCCAGTACCACTACAAGACCTACGAGAACCTCATGCGCGCCGGCGAGAACGCCCGCCGCGCGGTCGCGGCCGACGAGGTGGCGGCGTGCTCCAGGCCTAAGGCCATGATCCTCGGCGCGGGCCCCAACCGCATCGGACAGGGCATCGAGTTCGACTATTGCTGCGTCCACGCGAGCTACGCCCTGGCCGAGCAGGGCTACGAGACCATCATGGTCAACTGCAACCCCGAGACCGTGTCGACCGACTACGACACGAGCGACCGCCTCTATTTCGAGCCGCTCACCTACGAGGACGTCATGGATGTCATCGATGTGGAGCGCCCCGACGGCGTCGTGGTGACGCTCGGCGGCCAGACGCCGCTCAAGCTCGCGCGCATGCTGAAGGAGGCCGGCGTGCACATCATGGGCACGCAGCCCGATGCCATCGACCTGGCCGAGGACCGCGAGCGCTTCAGCGCCGTCCTCGACCGGCTGGGCATCATGTATCCCCCCGCGGGCATGGCGACCTCGTTCGAGGAGGCCGAGGCGGTGGCGGCGCGCATCGGCTATCCGCTGCTCGTCCGTCCGAGCTACGTGCTGGGCGGCCGCGGCATGATGATCGCCTACGATGCCGAGCACCTGCGCGACTATATGGCGGAGGCCGCCCGCGTCTCGCCGGACTACCCCGTCTACCTCGATCGATTCCTGGAAGGCGCGATCGAGAGCGACGTCGACGCGCTCTGCGACGGCGATGAGGTCTACATCGGCGGCATCCTCGAGCACATCGAGGAGGCGGGCATCCATTCCGGCGACTCCGCGACGTGCATCCCGCCGTTCTCGTTCTCCGAGTCGCTCCAGGCGAAGCTGCGCGACACGACCCGCCGCATCGCCCTCGCGCTCGGCGTGCGCGGCCTGGTGAACGTGCAGTACGCCATCAAGGGCGAGACGATCTACGTGATCGAGGCCAATCCGCGCGCGAGTCGCACGGTGCCTTTCATCTCGAAGGCCACGGGTGTTCCGCTGGCCAAGATGGCGGCGCGCATCATGGCCGGCGAGAAGATCGCCGACCTCGCACTGCCGAGCGACGAGCGCGCTCTGGATTGGTTCTGCATGAAGGAGGCCGTGATGCCCTGGGGCCGCTTCCCGGGTGCCGAGGTCGTCTTGGGTCCCGAGATGAAGTCGACCGGCGAGGTCATGGGTATCGCGAGCAGCTACCCGCAGGCATATGCTAAGACGCAGCTCGCGATCGATTACGAGCTTCCGTCGCCCGAGGACGGCAAGGTCTTCATCTCGGTGTGCGATCGCGATAAGCGGCACATCCTGTCCGTCGCGCGCATCCTGCATTACCTGGGGTTCGAGATCTGCTCGACGGAAGGCACGGCTCGCGTGCTGCGCGGCGGAAACGTGAAGTGCGAGGTGGTCGAGAAGGTGAGCGGTCCGCGCGACGGCGCCCGTCCCAACGTGCTCGACCTGGTGGCGAACGGCAAGATCGCCTTCATGATCAACATCCCCTACGGCCAGGGGTCGCGCGGCGATGGATATACGCTGCGCACCGAGGCCGTTCGCCGCGGGGTGACCTGTGTGACGGCCCTTTCGGCCGCGAATGCGTTCGTCGCCGCGCTCGAGGCGGAGCGCGATGCCCGTTCCGGTGCCGACGAGGCGGACGGCATGCGCGTTATCGCCTTGCAGGACCTGGCGTAGAGCCGCAAGCGGGGCTGCGGGCGAGCGGACGGGCCGGGGCCGACGTCGCGCCGCGGGCGGGCCGGGGCCGACGTTGGGACAACCGGCGTGACGACAACCCTAACAGCGGGCAAGCCCACCGTTTCTCACATGAGAAACGGTGGGCTTTTGCATGCCAACAGGTTTTCGGACCCGTTTTGAAATGCTACCCAGGTAGCGCGTATGCGTATGGAACGCTCTATCGCTGACGGCGTTCGGAAGGTATACGCACAAGCCGCGTAGCATTTTTCTGTAAGGTGTTTGGTCGCTGCGGAGCCGGGTGCTCGGCTGCTGCGGGGCCGGTTGTTCGGCCGCCACGGGCCGGGTGCTCGGCCGCCACGGGGTCGATGCGGGCGGGGCGTTCGGATGCAACGTGTGCGTCGATGCATCGGCGCGCGAATTCATGGCGAAGCATATAGCTGAGAGAACGATGCGGCGTTTTCAATAATAATCTCGCACACATGTTAGGAATCCTGTGATAAGGGATGATACCAGTTTACAAAACAACAGGTAAACAAGATACAGTAGTTACCTGGTTGTAACCAGCAACAATGCCGTTTGGCGAAAAATGGATACCGTTCGCGGCACAGAGGATACCGCTCACCGAAGGGTTTTCTATTTCCCATTATTCTGGAAGGGTCAATCAATGGGGGGGTGGACCATCTCGTCGCACGGATTGTTTCGAGATGAACGCCTACGGACGTTGGCCCTCCTGGAAAGAAAGGAGGTGCGAATGAAACGGTGCAGACTTGTTACGGCAGCCGCTACAGCTGCCATGGTTGGCATCCTCGGCTTTTCCGCGCCCGCGTTTGCGGCGTCCGGTTACGGCAACGTCGAGGTAAATACCGACAGTACGAACAAGAGCATCACCATCGGTAACGATGCATTCGCCCGAACGTTTAGCTTCAAGGACGGAAAGCTGAAGACGACCCTGATCGATAACAAGCTGGGTAAAACCCAGATTGTTCCGGGGGATAAGTCCGAGGAATTCCTCATCGAGGGCATGTTCGAGGGTACGCGCCAGGAGCCCGCAGAGGGCGCCCTGCACAGCGTGAAGCCCGCCAAGGGGGGGGCGCAGGCTGCCGTTACCCCGAGCGCTTCGAGTTGGAATCAGACCGAGGGTGCCCAGGTCTCGAACGCGATCGACGGCGACCCCGCCACGTACTGGGCAAACCAGAACGAGGGCGAGACCTCCAATCCGTATTTTGACATCGATTTCGGTCGCGATGTCACCATCACTAAGGTGGTTTATACGCCGCGCAATGCCGGCGGAGAGCACGGCTACCACTGCACCGGTCAGATGGACAAGGTGAAGCTGCAGAAGTGGAATGGCAGCGGCTGGGAGGACGTCCAGGAGCTCGACTACCAGTGCGGCAAAGACAAGGGCAAGCAGGAGATTACGCTTACTGCTCCCGTTGTGACCTCTAAGGTCCGTCTGCTGGTTACCGAGTCCTATTTCTGGAACAGCTCCTCTACCGCCAAGTACGCCAACATCGCGGAGATTGACTTTTTCAGCGCTGACGGCAAGTCGCTGGTTCACCCGGAGGCTGCCGCTGCATGGAACATCGAAACCAATTCCGACAAGGGTACCTCCGACGGTGGTGGCATTAAGGCGCTCATCGACGGTAATCTCGATACCTACTGGCATTGCAACTACGAAAATGGTCACGCTGTAAACACTCCGGTTACCGTGACTATTGATCGTGGCGAGGCCGGCAAGGGCATTCCCTTCCAGACGGTGGGCTATGCCGGCCGCAAGGAAGGTGCCGGAACCAACGGTAACTTCAACAAGTTCGCCGTCTACGCTTCCGATACCAAGGAGGGTCTGTTCGAGGAGAAGAACCTCAAGGATACCTGCAAGGTTTCCTATACGGGCGCGTACGTCAACGGTAGCAGCCAGAAGATGGTGTACTGCGGTCTCGATAAGCCTGTGACCGGTCGCTATGTCGGCATCAAGGTTCTCGATGGCGCGGGCGGCTTCGCCGCTGGTGCCGAGCTTGACCTCTTCAAGGAGAAGTTCGACTCCGTGCCGGAGGTCGACGGCGGCGTCCTCAAGGCTTCCGCTATGAAGCTCGCGGGCGATCCCGTCGTCACGGATACCACCGCGACCATTCAGGACGTCGAGAAGACCGGTAAGCTCGTGACCTTCACGTTCGAGCCCGCCGATTTCGGTACGGGTAAGGCGACGGTCGAGCTGAAGGCCGTCATGTACAACGGCGATCACTTCATGCGCAAGTGGATCGAGATCAAGTCCGAGGATCAGGACATACGCATCAAGTATATCGACGGCGAGCATCTCGACCTGAGTGGCGTAGACAATAACAACCAGTGGACGATCCCCACGAACGCCGGCGGCGTCGTGGAGATGGATATGCAGAAGTCCATCCTGGGTCAGCCGTTCTATGCCAACGGTATGTTCTTCGGTTCCGAGTTCCCCGTCGCCGATACGCAGATCGTGGAGGACACCGGTCGCGCTCGTTATTGGTCCGGCAAGAACTTCAAGGACTTCGCCCGTGATGATTCCGCGACCTATACCGGTCTGAACGACGAGGGCGAGTACGTCTCCTGGCAGACGGTGAGCGGCGCTACGCATGCGAATTCGCTCGACCTCAACCTCATCCAGACCGATTTCTATGCCTATATCACCAGCATCTCCGAGCCCAGCGAGTTCCGCATTCAGTACAACTCCTGGTTCGACAATATGATGCGCATCAACAACGAGAACATCATCAAGTCGTTCTACGACATCGATAAGAACTTCTCTGAGACCGGCGTTCGCCCGATCGAGAACTACGTTGTTGACGATGGCTGGAACTTGTATCGCAAGACTGCGGGCACTATGAACTCGCAGATTGATATTGAGCGCAATGGTCCGGTCAGCGATGTGAATACCGCTGGATTCTGGCAGATTAACAACAAGTTCGGCGGCACGCTGAATGATTCCTCCAGCCTGGTGAAGAAGCTTGGTTCGAGCTTCGGCGTGTGGATCGGCCCGCGTGGTGGTTACAACTACTTCGGCACCCTTGCCGATATCATCACCGAGGCGGGCAACGGTTCTAAGGCCGGTGGTTCCATCGACGTTGCCGATACCCGCTATGTGAAGAAGTTCGAGGAGTTCGCCATCGATATGATGGAGGACTACGGCGTGAGCTACTGGAAGTGGGACGGCTTCATCAACCGCGGCCAGTTCAACCAGTTCTCCACCGGCGAGAACGTTGCCGGCTACGACGAGAGCCACCAGCATATGTATGGTGGTCCCAACGGATACTTCCATGTGACTGACATGTGGGAGAAGTGGTGCCTGCTGCTCTCCAACGTGCAGGACCGCGCCGATGAGCTGGGTCTGCCCAACTTCTGGATCTCCCTCACCTGCTATGTGAACCCCAGCCCCTGGTATCTGCAGTTCTCCAACTCCGTGTGGATGCAGTGCAACGCCGACCGCGGCGAGCGCTACAACAGCGGCGAGCTCACCGACAAGATGAACGCAATGCTCACCTATCGCGATGGTGTGTACTACGACTTCATCAAGAACCATCAGTTCCAGTTCCCGCTGGCAAACGTGTACAACCATGACCCGATTTACGGTAAAGAGGACACGGGCATCACGGCCAAGTCCATGGACGGCGAGCAGTTCCGCAACTACCTGTTCATGCAGGGTACGCGCGGCACCGCATTCTGGGAGCTCTATTACTCCGACTCTATCCTCGACACTGAGAAGTATCTGGTGAACGCCGACTTCCTGAAGTGGGAGGAAGAGAACTTCCACATGCTGCGCAACGCCAAGGTCATCGGCGGCACGCCCGCGAAGTCCGCGACCCTCGCCGCAGGTAACGGCCTGGGCGGCGGCGCGGGTGCCCAGACCGGCGAGCAGAATGCCTACGGCTTCGCCTGCTTCAACAACGCGGGCGACGAGGGCATCATCTCGATGCGTAACCCGGCGTTCTCCGACAAGACCATCGAGTTCACGCTCGATAACGCTATCGGCTGCACGAGCGCAGGGGAGTACAAGGTCGTTCTGGATCACGTGTACACCGAGGGTGACAAGGCTGCTGCCAACGCACCCAAGACGGTCACCCAGGGCCAACAGGTCAGCATTACCCTCAAGCCCGGCGAGACCCAGATCTGGCACCTCACTAAGAAGGGCGACACGGAGGCCCCGGTCTTCACGCGTCTCTACAATGAGAACGACACCACGCTGCGCGTCCAGACCAGCGAGCACGTCAAGAACGCCGCCTTCGAGGTGACCGTTGACGGCAAGAAGGTCGAGACCAAGGGCGTCAAGTCCTACGCCGATCTCAAGACCTTTGACATCACCCTGGCCAAGGCTCCCGCCGAGGGCGCCAAGGTTGAGGTCAAGGCTACGGCTGGCGAGGATTACGCTGGCAACAAGCTGACCGCCACTATCGCCCGCGACTTCCATATCGATGGCGTCGTGGCTCGCGCCACCAACGTTGCCTCTGAGACCATCGCTGCTTCCGATGCAAGCTTCGAGGGCCCCAACGGCTTCACCGTCACGGCTACGGCTCCCGCTGCCGCGAACACCGTCCTGGCATCCCAGGGCGATCAGTGGTCGCTCGGGTTCAACGCCGAGGGCAAGGCCGTCTTCACTGTCAACGGTGTGACCGCCACGTCCGAGAATGCCGTTACCGGCACCGCGACCATCTCCGGTGTCCGCGAGAACAACGGCATGCTCAAGGTGTACGTCAACGGCGTGCTTTCCGGCTCCCAGTACGACGCCAAGAAGGTTGTTAACTACAGCGTGAAGCAGGCCAATATCACTGCCAAGGCGGGTATCGCCGAGGTCGTCGTGTACGACAAGGCCCTATCTTACGACGAGGTTCCGGCTTCCCCGCTCGAGAACCTGATCAAGACCGTCGAGGCGATCAAGGACAAGGTCACCACCGAGTCCTGGACTGCTGCCAACATGGATAGCCTGCTTGCCGCCGCGAAGGAAGCCTTGAAGGGCACCGACGCTGCTGCTCAGCAGAAGGCCTATGACAACCTGCTTGCTGGCTACAACAAGCTGGTTCCCGGCCTCGGCGCGGCTAAGACCGTGAACCTCGCGCTGAACAAGGACGTCGTCCTTCGTTGGAAGAGCGATAACACCGATGCTTCGAACAACAGCAGCCGTCCCGCTAGCATGGCTGTCGATGGCAACAAGAACGACACGAACAACTATGCCGAGTTCGGTTCCGACTCTAAGACCGATGCGTCGTACCTGCAGGTCGATCTTGGCGAAGTCCGCGATGTAACGAGCATCAACATGGTGCGCTACTTCGGTGACGGCCGTACCTACCCCAACACGACAATCGTCCTCTCCGCGGACGAGACGTTCGATAAGAGCGACGTCGTGGTCTACAACTCCGATTCCGGTGATAAGAACGGGTTCGGAGCGGGTAAGGACCAGGCTTACGTCGAAACCGCCTCGGGGCATTCCTTCACGGTCAAGGCCGGTACCAAGGCTCGTTATGTCCGCGTCTACATGAGCGGCCAGAACCAGTCGAATAAGAACACCAACCATATCGTCGAGCTCGAGGTCATGGGCCCGGACAAGGTCACCCTTGGTGATCCGTTCGGTCTCGATGTACTGGATGCGCTCATCGCTCGCGGTAAGACCGCGGTCGAGAACGCCGACAAGTACACGCCGGAGAGCATCGACGCCCTGAAGACCAAGCTCGCTGCAGCCGAGAAGGTTGCCGAGAAGGTTCGCAAGGAGATCGAGTCCGGTAAGTTCACCACGACGTACGGTGAGTTCAACACCGTTCGCGACGAACTGCAGACCGCTCTCAACAATCTCGTGGCTGCTGAGCCCGAGCAGGTCGACAAGGCCGCCCTCCAGGCCAAGTACGACGAGGTCAAGGACCTGAAG
>CAUWGM010000005.1:0-111436 GCA_963558435.1 uncultured Collinsella sp. | reverse complement strand
GCAGGTACAGGGCTTAAATGCGCGTAGTTCGATTCTCCGCGCCTCCACCAACCGTACTAGCAGGTAGATATGCGTATCTACCTGCTTTTTTATTCAGCATCTAGCCCGTGAAGAGCCGAATCCCGTGCAGGGTGCGGTTCTGCGTCCTATGCGAAGCGTGAAGGACGAATTTCGTGCAGTTCGAGGCAGCGAGCGGATTTCGTGCACCTTGAGGCAGCGAGAAGCGGCGTTTTGCGGACTTAGCTGCCTCGAGCCGCTCCAAACGCCTTCGCTGCCTCGGACTGCTCCAAATCCGCCGCCGTGCTTGCTGCCCCGGACCGCTCCAAATCCGCCCGCCGTGCTCGCTGGCCCGGGCCGCTCCAGACGCCTTCGCTGCTTTGAATTGTTACAAGCTGTTTAATGCTTTAATACGCTAAAGTAAACAAAAGCGCCGAGGCCGGTGGCCACGGGGGCGACCAGCAATAATGCAATGACGCGACACTTTAGCGTAGTGCACTGTTATCTGTGCGGAATCGCTATGCGCGAGTCGTATTACCGGGTCTTACTGCGAAAAGGCGGGGGATAACATGTCTATCAATGCAGAGATTTCGAGAAGGCGTTTCATCGAGGCCATGGGCGCTGTCAGCGCTTTGGGTGCGCTGGGCCTTGCCGGTTGCGGCAGCCAGCGCGCAAGCGAGGCAGGCTCGGGCTCCAAGGGCGCTTCGGGCATCGCCGATACCATCACGTTCGCTCAGGGCGCAGACCCCCGTGGCCTGGATCCCGCATATGTGGACGATGGCGAGTCCGCGAAGATCATGTGCAACATCTACGACACGCTGCTCCGATACGATACGGAGACGTGCGAGGTGGTGGCCGGCCTTTCCCAGATGCCCGAGATCTCCGATGACGGCCTCACCTATACCTTCAAGCTGCAGGAGGGCGTCAAGTTCCACGACGGCACCGACTGCGATGCCGAGGCGGTCAAAGCCTCTATCGAGCGCCAGCTCGAGCCGAACCGCACCGAGGACATGCCGTATGCCAGCTTCGTTTTCGGCGCCGAGGATTCCGGCACCGGTATCGAGTCGATGGAGACGCCGGATGCGACTACGCTGGTGATCAAGCTCCGCGCGGCCTCGACTCCGTTCGTCAAGAACATGGCGATGGCCCTGGCAGCCCCTGTGGTCGCCCCCTCCGCCTTCGAAGCGGGTAGCTCGAATGAGCAGCCGGTTGGCTCCGGCCCCTATAAGTTCGTGTCCTGGTCCAAGGGCGAGAACGTGGTCCTCGAGGCGAATGAGGACTACTGGGACAAGGAGAACGCGCCCAAGACCAAGAACGTGGTCTTCCGCTTCATCGCCGAGAACTCCAGCCGCGTGACCGCCCTCACCAACGGCGAGGTCGACATCATCGACGGTATCGACGCCTCCGTGGTCGATACCATCACCCAGGGCGGCTGCGAGCTGTTCGACGAGGACGGCATGAATATCAACTACATGGCCTTCCGTAACGACAACAGCCAGTTCACCACCGTCGAGGCGCGCCGCGCGTTCTGCCAGGCGGTCAATGTTGAGGAGATGGTCAAGAGCCTGTACGGCGACTACGCCGGCGTCGCGACCTCCGTCATGCCGCTGTGGATGGCGCCCTATGCCGAGAAGGTCAAGCGCACCGCATATGACCCCGATGCCGCCAAGGCCGCGTTTGCCGAGCTCGGCATCACCAGCTGCACCATGCTTACCTACACCAACCCGCGTCCCTACAACTCCATCGGCGGCCAGGCCCTCGCCGAGGCCATCCAGGGGTACCTGGCGAAGGTGGGCGTGGACATGGAGATCGTCTCCTATGACTGGACCACGTACAAGACCAAGGTCGAGACGGATGCCTTCGATGTCTGCCTCTATGGCTGGGTCGGCGACAACGGCGACCCCGACAACTTCATGAATCTGCTTTCGGATGAGAACGTCTCCATGAACGTCGGGCGCTTCCGCAGCGAAGAGTACAACGCGTTGATCCAGAAGGGCCTCGAGACCGTTGATGGCGACGAGCGCGACGATATCTACCTGCAGTGCGAGCAGATGGTCGCAGACCAGATGCCTTGGATGCTCATCAGCCACTCCAAGAATCTCGCGGGCTACAGCCCCAAGGTCAAGGGATTCTTCTATCATCCCACCGGAGTCGTCCACATGGAAGGTGTGACCAAGTCCGCATAGCGCCCGTTCGGCGATGCGTCGCGAGCCGTGCAGCGGGGCGGGACGAGTTCCTGTCCCGCTGCTTTTGCCCGCTGGCGCCGAGCCGTAGGTTAGAAAGGAGGGGCCCCATGCTGAAATATATCGTCAAGCGCATGCTGCAGGCTATCCCCGTGTTGCTGGGCGTCTCGGTCATCGTCTTTCTCATCATGAGGGTGTTCTCGGCCGATCCGGCACCGGTGGTGCTGGGTCAGCATGCGACTCCCGAGGCCATGCAGGCATGGCGCGATGCGCAGGGTTTGAACGATCCCATCATCGTCCAGTACTTCGATTTTCTGTTCGGGGCCATTCGCGGCGACTTGGGCGAGAGCTATTACACGCACGCTCCCGTGCTGCAGGAGCTGATGACCCGATTCCCGGCGACCGTCGAGCTCGCTCTCGTGGCGATCGTGATCGCTGCGGTGGCGGGCGTCGCCCTGGGCGTGCTGTCTGCGACCCATAAGAACACCGCGATCGACGGCATCGCGACCGTCCTCGCCCTGGTGGGCGTCTCGATGCCCATCTTCTGGCTGGGCGTCTTGCTGATCATCCTGTTCGCCGGCGTGCTTCACGTGCTGCCCAGCTCGGGTCGTATCGACCCGCTGCTCCAGCCCGTGGGCGGGACGGGCCTCTATCTGCTCGACACCTTGCTGTCCGGTGATTTCGAGGCGTTCGGCGACGCCTTGAGCCATATCATCCTGCCGGCACTGGCGCTTTCCATGTATTCCATGGCGGTTATCACCCGCATGACGCGCTCGAGCATGCTGGAGACGCTGAACGAGGATTATGTCCGCACCGCGCGCGCCAAGGGCCTCAAGGTCGGCCGCGTGCATCGCCATCATGCGCTGCGTTGCGCCATGCTGCCCGTCACCACGGTCATCGGCCTGCAGCTGGGAAGCCTTTTGGGTGGCGCCATGCTGACCGAGACGGTGTTCGCTTGGCCGGGCCTCGGCAAGTACGTGGTCGACTGCATCCTGAAGTCCGATTTTCCCGTCGTGCAGGGTGCCGTGCTGTTGATCGGCGTGATCTTCATCGTGATCAACCTGGTTGTCGACGTGGTCTACGCCTATCTTGATCCTCGAATCTCGTATGCAAAGGAAGAGGGGTGATCCGTATGGCCGCCGCCGTTATGCACAACGACGCTCCCGCTCAGGAGGAGCGGGGGATCGAGAAGACGGAATCGCTGTGGAAGGACGTGTGGTACGCGCTGCGTCAGAATATTCCCGCCATGGTGAGCCTGGGCGTCATCATCGCGCTCGCGCTCGTCGCGATCATCACGTTCATCGCGCCCCAGATCCTGCCGTATGATCCCTATCAGCAGGATCTGTCCGCATCGTTTCAGGGTCCCAGCGCCGCGCACTGGTTCGGCACCGACCAGCAGGGTCGCGATATCTTCTGCCGCGTGCTCATCGGCAGCCAGATCTCGCTGACCGTGGGATTGCTGTCCGTTGCGATATCGCTGACCATCGGCGTCACCCTCGGTGCGCTCGCCGGCTACAAGGGCGGCGTGCTCGACACCGTCATCATGCGCGTCATGGACATGATGCTCGCCATCCCGTCGATCTTGCTGGCCATCGCCTTCATGGCGGCATTGGGGCGCGGCATCGACAAGGCGATCATCGCGATCGGCTTCGTCTCCATTCCCGAGTACGCGCGCATCGTGCGCAGCCAGGTGCTGTCGGTCAAGCAGTCCGATTACGTGGCAGCCGCGCGCGTGATCGGCGATTCCGATGCGCTCATCATCTTCCGCCACGTGCTGCCCAACGTCATGCCCTCCATCATCGTCCGTGCCACGCTGGGCATTTCCAGCGCCATCCTGGATGCGGCGGCCCTGGGCTTCCTGGGCCTGGGCGTCCAGCCCCCGGCAGCCGAGTGGGGCGATATGCTGGGCCGCGGCCGCAACTACATCTTCGCGGCTCCGCACGCGATGATCTTCCCTGGTCTGGCCATCACCGTGACCGTCCTCGCCTTCAACCTGCTCGGCGACGGCATCCGCGATGCGTTCGACCCCAAGTCTAGGAACCGGTGATCATATGGCAATGCTAGAGGTGCACGACCTGGTGACCGAGTTTCCCACCCGCAAGGGCGTGGTGCGCGCGGTCAACGGCGTCACGTTCGATCTCGACCGAGGCGAGATCCTGGCCGTGGTGGGCGAGTCCGGTTCGGGCAAGAGCGTCACGTCGCTGTCCATCATGGGCTTGCTGCAGAAACCCGGCCACGTCGCCGGCGGATCCATCACCTTTGATGGGAAGGACCTGCTCTCCCTCTCCGAATCCGAGATGGAGCAGGTGCGCGGGGGAAACATCTCCATGATCTTCCAAGAGCCCATGACCAGCTTGAATCCGGTCTACCGCGTGGGCGACCAGATCGTCGAGGCCATCCAGGCGCATGAGGACGTGGATAAGAAGGAGGCGTGGGCCCGCGCGGTCGAGATGCTGCGCTTGGTGGGCATCCCCAGTCCCGAGGACCGGGCGCGCGACTACCCGCACCAGATGTCCGGCGGTATGCGCCAGCGCGTCATGATCGCCATGGCGCTCTCGTGCAATCCCAAGGTGCTCATCGCGGACGAGCCCACCACGGCGCTCGACGTGACCATCCAGGCGCAGATCCTCGAGCTCATCTACAAGCTGCGCAGCGAGTTCAACATGGCCGTGCTGCTTATCACCCATGACCTGGGGGTCGTGTCCGAAGTGGCCGACCGCGTGGTGGTCATGTACTGCGGTCAGGTGGTCGAGGAGGGCGAGAAGTTCGAGCTGTTCGAGCATCCGCTGCATCCGTACACGCTGGGCCTCCTGCGGTCGATTCCGCGTCTGGAGGAGCAGAATCCCGGCCGTCTCTACATGATCAAGGGGTCGGTTCCCAATCCGCTCGACATGCCCGCGGGCTGCCCGTTCTCGGATCGCTGCGAGCGCTGCAGCGAGCGCTGCCGCGTCGAGGCCCCGCAGCTCAAGCGGCTGCCAGGCACCGAGCGCAAAGTGCGCTGCCATCTGTACGACGATGAGGGCGAGGTCGCCGAAGCGGTAAAGGCCACGGAGGCGGCGCATCGCGTGAAGGCGGAGCTCGAGGCGCAGGAGCGAGAGATCATCAACCAGAGCGCGCGGGCGCGGCGCCGCGCGTCCGCATCACCCGAGGAGGCGCGATAAGATGGGCCGGGAGCAAGCAAACAACCTCATCGAGGTGCAGCACCTCACCAAGAGCTTCGTTGCCGACACGGACTTCTTCGGCCGGCCGACCTCCTTCGTTCAGGCGGTCGACGACGTGAGCTTCACCATTCGCCGCGGCGAGGCCTTCGGCCTGGTCGGTGAATCCGGCTGCGGCAAGACCACGATCGGCAAGATGATCTGCGGCCTGCTCAAGCCTACCAGCGGCAAAATCCTCTTCGAGGGCCGCGATATCACCGCGCTGGGCCCGCGGGAGCGCCGTGCGATGTGCCGCGATATCCAGCTGGTGTTCCAAGATCCCTATGCGAGCTTGAATCCGCGCATGACCATCGGCAAGATCATCGCCGAGCCCATCCTCACCAACAAGATCCTTCCGAAGGAGCAAGTCGATGACCGGGTGGACGAGCTGCTCGAGCTGGTGGGCCTCGCCCCGTACATGAAGAACCGCTACCCGCACGAGTTCTCGGGCGGCCAGCGCCAGCGTGTGGGCATCGCCCGCGCGCTCGCGCTCGAACCGAAGCTGATCGTCTGCGACGAGCCCGTTTCGGCCCTCGACGTCTCCATCCAGGCCCAGGTGCTCAATCTGCTGGACGATTTAAAGGAGCAGCTGGGGCTCACGTACCTGTTTATCGCGCACGGCTTGAACGTCGTGAAGCATATCTCCGACCGCGTGGGCGTGATGTACCTGGGGCGCATGATGGAGATAGCGCCGAAGGAGAGCCTCTACACCGAGCCGTTGTGCCCCTACACCCAGGCGCTCCTGTCGGCTATCCCCAGCCCCGACCCCAAGCTGCAGCGTCGCCGCATCATCTTGGAGGGCGATGTATCGAGCCCCATCGACCCGCCGGCGGGATGCCGCTTTGCGAGCCGGTGCTTCGCCAAGGTCGGTGCCTGCGACGTGAGCGCACCCGAGCAGCGCGAGGTGCTTCCGGACCACATGTGCGCGTGCCATCGCTACGAGACCGTTCCGACCGAGCGCGCGCGTGCGCTGTCCTTGGAGATTCAACACGATGCGGCGCGTCCGAGCTATGGTCGCGGCAGCGATCTTATAAACGACGACCCGGTCGTGACGCCCGACGCGTAGCGCCGCCCTCCCTTCTTGCATCCCCGGGCGCGATCGACCGCCATCCCGTTCGCGCCCTTGGAGATGGCCCCGTCTGCTATCGGGGGTCCGGTCCCACGTCGAGTTTCGGCTGGGCTGCTGGAAATCCGATAGCGGATGGGGCTTTATTTGTTAGAGCGGACGTGTTTGGACGGGAAGGTTTGCACGCGGGTGTTTTGTGGTAGAAGAGCAAGAGTCGCCTGCGCGAAGGGCGCGGGCGCATTTGCCGTCGAAGAAGGGACGTCGCCATGGATGCTCAGCAGAAGGCCGCCAACGCGGGAAAAGTCGCCCTGGTGCTTGAAGGCGGGAGCTTCCGCTGCCAGTTTACGGCCGGCGTGCTCGACGTGTTCATGGAGCACGGCGTCGAGTTCGCTGCGTGCTATGGCGTTTCCGCCGGTGCGCTGAGCGGTATGAATTTGAAATCGCATCAGGTCGGGCGCGTGAACCGCGTGAACCTGGCGTACTGCAACGATGGCAACTACATCGGTGCGAAGTCGCTGGCGACGAGCGGCAGCATCGTGGGCTACGATTTTCTGCTCAACGACATCCAAGACCGTATCGATCCGTTTGACAACGAGTCGTTCGAAGCGAATCCCATGAGGCTCATCGCCGTGGCGACCGACGTGGTGTTTGGCACGGCGGCATATCTGCCCGTGGAAAACGCGGTGCTTGATGTCGACGTGCTGCGCGCGACGACCTCGCTTCCGCTGGTCACCCAGCCGGTCGAGATCGACGGAGACCTCTATCAGGATGGCGGCGTGGCGGACTCCGTGCCCATCGAGCACGTTCTCGAAGAGGCCGGGTTCGACCGAGCGGTGGTCGTCCTCACGCGGGATCGCTCATATGTAAAGGGTCCCTATGACCTCATGGCGCCGGCGCGGGCTCGATACGGCGCCTATCCGTATTTCCTCGATGCGCTGGAGAACCGCTACGAGCGCTACAACGCGCAGCGCGAGCATATCTGGGAGTACGAGCGCCAGGGGCGGGCGCTCGTGGTGGCCCCGCCGACGCCGGTCGAGATCGGCCATATCGAGCACGATCCCACCAAATTGCTGGCGCTCTACATCCAGGGTAGGCAAGAGGGAGGGCGCTTGCTCGACGACGTGCGCTCGTTTCTCGCGTAGGGCCGTGAGGCGCTCCGGCGCTATGCGGCCAAATCGTGTTTCATCTGTGCAGAAACTCTGGTAGACAGCCGAAAATACGTTGACTCATCGCATGTAAGCGGTATACTCGACAGGTTACTTTGCAGAGCCCCGTGAAACTCTGTTAAGACACGTACTGTACATGGAGGAGTCAAGTGATTCAGAAGTCGACTCACTACGCCAAGCAGGGTGAGGTTTCCCGTAACTGGGTCCTCATCGACGCCGAGGGCGCAATCCTGGGCCGCCTTGCCACCCAGATCGCAGCGATTCTGCGCGGTAAGACCAAGCCCCAGTTCACGCCCAACTCTGACTGCGGTGACTTTGTGGTTGTCATCAATGCCGATAAGGTCCAGCTTAGCGGCAACAAGGCCGATCACAAGGTTTACTACCGTCACACCGGCTACAATGGCGGCCTCAAGGCCGAGAGCTTCCGCCAGGCCATGGAGAAGCACCCCGAGCAGGTTATCGAGCGCGCCGTCCGCGGCATGCTCCCCAAGACCACGCTTGGTCGTCAGCAGCTCAAGAAGCTCAAGGTCTACGCTGGCGCAGAGCACCCGCATGCTGCCCAGAACCCCGTTAAGATTGACCTGGAGGCTTAAAGATGGCTGAGAATACCGTTGTTTACTACGGCACCGGCCGTCGCAAGAACGCCGTTGCTCGTGTCCGTATCGTCCCCGGCACCGGCAAGGTGACCATCAACAAGCGTGACGCTGCCGAGTACTTCGGCCGTCAGCAGCTCCTCGATGGCGCCCTGGCCCCCTTCAAGGTTACCGACACCCTCGGTTCCTTTGATGTCATCGCCCTGTGCGATGGTGGCGGCATCTCCGGTCAGGCCGGCGCCCTTCGTCTCGGCATCGCCCGCGCTCTCTTGAACGCCGGCGATTATCGTGCCGACCTCAAGCGCGCTGGTTTCCTTACCCGCGACGCCCGCGTCGTCGAGCGCAAGAAGTTCGGTCTCAAGAAGGCCCGCCGCGCTCCGCAGTTCTCCAAGCGCTAATTCTTCTCCAGAAGATACACGCTTCGACGGGATCCACCCATTACGGTGGGTCCCGTTTTTCTTTCTCTCCTAGCAGGTTTGAGTGGATTTGTACAGCTTTCGGACGTGCCCGTCTTGCGGTAGGATAGTGGTATCTGCCAATACGGTCTCTGCACGGATGATCGAGGGAGAAGAATGTTCAGCAGGCTTTTCAAGTCGTTTGGTATGCATGCGCGGGAAAGTGTTTTGCGCTCGCCGCTTGCGGGCAACGTCAAGCCCCTGTCCGAGGTCGAGGACCAGACGTTTGCGCTCGGCCTCTTGGGAGAGGGCGTTGCGATCGATCCGACGGGCAATCGCGTCGTCGCTCCGTCCGATGCTAAGGTGGAGGCGATCTTTCCCACCGGCCATGCGGTCGCGTTGAAGACAAAAGATGGCTTCGATGTGCTCATTCACGTGGGTTTGGAGACGTACAATCTTGAAGGGCGTCATTTTTCGGTGAAGGCGGAACCGGGCGATAGCGTTGCCGCTGGGGATGTCCTTATCGAGTTCGACCGCGAGGCGATCATCGCCGAGGGATATGACATCACCGTTTTGGTGCTCATTCGCAACGCCGCAGAATTTGCAAGCCTAAAGGGCAGCGTGGGTGAACATGTTGCCGAGCTTGACCAGTTGATTGCCGTAAAGAGTCGGTAATCCGCGATCCAGGAAAGGGGTCACTATGATCAGGATCGTTCGTGCTCGTGACTACGAGGATATGAGCCGCAAGGCTGCGGGCATCATCGCTTCGCAGGTAATCCTCAAGCCCAACTGCGTGCTTGGCCTCGCTACGGGCTCCACGCCCATCGGAACCTATAAGCTGCTCGTCGAGGGCTATAAGAACGGCGACTTGGATTTCTCGCAGGTCTCCAGCTATAACCTCGATGAGTATCGCGGTCTTACCCATGACGATCCGCAGAGCTATCACTACTTCATGAACGAGAATCTCTTCAAGCATGTAAACATCGATCTCGATGCTACCCACGTGCCCGATGGCGCTAATCCCGATGCCGACGCCGCGTGTGCCGAGTACGACGCCATGGTCGCTGCCGCCGGCTATCCCGACCTGCAGCTGCTGGGTATCGGCAACAACGGCCACATCGGCTTCAACGAGCCTGCCGACGCGTTCTCCAAGGGCACGCACTGCGTCGACCTTACCGAGAGCACCATTCAGGCCAACAGCCGTCTCTTCGAGAAGATCGAGGATGTTCCCCGTCAGGCGTACACCATGGGTACCCATACGATCATGAACGCGCGCAGCATCCTCGTTGTCGCCAACGGCGCCGCCAAGGCCCAGGCCGTGTACGACATGTGCTATGGTCCCATCTCCCCCGCTTGCCCCGCCTCCATTCTTCAGCTCCACGGCAACGTTACCCTCGTTGCCGACGAGGAGGCACTGGCTCTGTGCAAGTAGGATGCCATTGCGATCGCAAGCAGGTCGCTTCTGAGCAAATCTGATAAGCCGCCCGGTTGTTGCAGCCGGGCGGCTTTTTGTATAACGGTATGCTTTCACGATGGATCGTCACGTTGTTGAACGGTTGATTTCCACTCTCGTCCCTAACAATTGTCTTACTTGTTTCAAACAGATAGAAATAAATATAAAACAATAACGATGTAGCACAAAATATGTGAAATACGGCAGTAAATCGGAGAGCGATCGACGTTATTCCGTCAATGAAACTCGCGTACCAAGCATGGTTGATGTTGCTAGGATTGTATGCGGGAAATGCATCAAGATATCAAAAAGCATAGAGCTGGTGCATAACGTGTGTCGTACAAATCAATCGCTGCCTCCTTACAGTTCAGGCGAACGATTCAAGATTGCAAACGTTGCTGCGCTTTGTTCGCCATACCGTGTAGGGGTGCACGCGAGAGGATTGGGGGAAGGGATGAACGTGAGATCAGTCCGAGAAGAGGATCGGGAGCAAGAAACGTATGGGTCCGAGTGCGTCGGAGCTTCGGCGGATCGCGGGGATTATCTTGTTATGCGCGGAGACCATGTGCGCGAGATGCTGGGGCATATGAACGCCGAGGGCATCGTCTTCCTTTGTGCTCCGGATGGATTCGGAAAGACATCGTTGCTGGTGCAATGTGCGGCGGTTCTGCGGGATAACCCGTCTGCCGGGGACATCGACCTGAGGGATGGGTCCGGTCTGGACCCCGAGGGTCTCTGCAGGGTGCTCGATGATTGCGCGGTACGGCTGAAGCCCCTTCCCGCACCCTGCGTGCTTCTGGACGGACTTCCAGCGCTGGACAAGGTGCAGGTTCAGGCGGTGGCGAACCGCTTGAGGTCCATGCGCGACGAGGGTATGAAGATCGCCATCGCGTGCACGCCGTCGAGTGGCAACCTGATTAGAGCGATCGGCGATTCGGCAAAATGCGGCGCGCCTTTCCTGTTCGTTCGCCCAAGGGAATACGCGGCATGGGCAAAGGTGTACAACATCGCGCCCACGGTTGATGTATACGGCTTGACGCGCGGTATCCCGGCGCTCGTCGCCGCTGTTCGGGGGCGGGCCGATCGCCGTGAGGAGCTCGGAGAACTCGAGCGGGCGGTGGTCGATCTATATCGCACCACGCTATCGGTTCTCGAGGAACGCAAGGATCCGCTTGCCGTTCTGCTCTCCTTCATGATCATGCTCGGGCGCGGTTCGCTCCAGGAGTTCGAACGGTGCGGGATGAGCGTCAACGTGGAGCTGCTCGCCAGGTTGCAAACATGCTGTTGTTGGAGGGTTGGCAGTTCCTTATGCTGGGGCAATATCTCAACGCAGGATTTCGCGCCCAGCAGGTGCAGAAGCTTGCAGATGGCAGCAGGACCTATCTCGTGGGCTGGGCGGAGGTGCTGGAGCGGATTTCAAAATTGAGGACGGACGCGCGCCTTACGATCCGGGAGGAGGCGGAGCAATACGACCTTGGATGTGATGCCAAGACCGCTTCGAAGGCTTGGGCGGTTGCGCTGCACCTATCGGTCGCGCGCTTCGATGCGGACCTGGCGGCATGGTTCTCCATCAATCGCGAGCTTCTGTTGTCCGATGCGTTCGCCATGAGGGCGCGGCTGGCCTTGTACGCCTTGGGAGACCGGGTGGAATCAATTCGGCGATTGCTGCCGCAAAACCTCTCCGCCCGTTACGAGCTGGAGGACGGACTTCCCAAGGTGGCTCCATCGGGATGTAGGTCGACCGAGCTGAAGGAATGCATGGCTGAAGCCGATCTGGTCTGCATCAATTTGTTCGGCGGGTTCCATGTGACGCAGGATGGGCATACCTTGACGGCTGATATCTGGAAGCGCCGGAAAGCATCGATTCTGACTGCGCGCCTGGCGCTGGCGGGGCAGGGCTTCGTGAGCAAGACCGTTTTAACGAACGAGCTCTGGCCTGGTGTCGAGCCGCGAAAGGCGCGGCAAAGCCTCTATGTGAACATGACGGCGATGAGGCGGGCATTCGGGCAGTCGGAAGGAGGGCCCCAATATGTGGTTACTCAGGCAGACGGCGTGGGTTTGAATACAGAGCATGTGCAAACGGACCTCATGAGGTTCGACGCGCTCGCAAAGGAGATCCTGATCAAAAGGACGGGAGTGTCCCTGAGACAGGTGGTTGATGCCTGCTTAAGGTTGGAAGAGGTCTACAAGGGCCCCTTGTTCGTGCCTGATTCCGGCGACACGCGCTACTTCGTTCGCATGAGGCGTGTGTACCAATCGAAATATATAGACTGCATGGTGCGGGGTATCGATGCGGCGATCGAGGAAAACGACCTGCTGTCCGCGTCTTGGCTATCGAACGCGGCGATCAGGCAGGAGCCAACGCGGGAGGATGTGATTAGGCGTGCGATGACGGTTATGGATCGAGAAGGAAGAAGGCGCGAGATCGTGGAGCTGTACCAGAGTCACTTGCATTACGTACGACAAGAGCTCCATGCGCAGCCGGAACGCGAAACGCAGGAGCTCTATGCAAAGATCATTAAGGAGAATGAGGACCGAGTACTTATCTAAGTTCGTTCCGCTGGGCTACTGAAGCACGATCTTGTCGATATCGTCACGGCTGCTTTCGCGGTAGATGGCGAAGCGGTGGCCGATAACCTGCACGACCTCGGCATTGGTGCGCTCGGCAAGGAGGTTCGCCGCCTCGCGGGCCTCGAGGGTGCTGCCATCCTGGACGGCGCACTTGATGAGCTCGCGGGCCTCGAGCGCCGCCTCGGTTTCCTTTACGAGGGAATCGGTGATATCGGATTTACCGATGTGGATGATGGGGTTGAGGTGGTGCGCAAGGCTGCGGAGCTGACGGATGTTCTTGCCTGAAAGAGCCATGGATGGGCGCTCGCTTTCTGGATTGATGAAAATGACTGATTTAACACCTTATCGCAGGTTGGAGGCTATACATAGGATTCGGCGGCAGTTCTCAAAGAATGCGCAAGCTCAGGGCATGGGAGGGGGACGTCGTCGGATGGCTGCGGGAATGCGCAGAATCCGGCGGCTGCCGTCGACGTGGCGCGTGAAGGAGCGGGCGGTGAGAGGCAAGGCTTTCTGAAGGGGCTGCGCATCAAGCAACGGGGTTCCAGGAAATGAAGGCCCAGGTGACCGTTCGGATGTGGTCGAGCATGAGGTCGCCCTGGGGCTTTCCCTTGCTTCCGGGCTCGCCTGCGTGGGGGTTGGGAACGAGGTGGTTTTCGAGATACAGCCGAAGGCGGGCTATGGTGGATTTCTCCGGTTGGTCGAGCATTCGGCTGCATGCTGCGAGCGCCTCGTCGATGGATTCGAATGTGTCCCTACGGGGAGAGCGGATATAGGTGATCTCGGGAAGGCGGTTCATGCCCAGCAGGATGGCGAACGCGTACGCGAAGTCGTTGCTGACGATGACGGGCTCCCCGATGGCATTCATGATGACGGGGTCATGGTGAGGGCTGGGACCCGTGACGAGCGTGATGCAGCAGCGCCGCCTGGCGGCGAGGTCAAGCTTGGTCAAAGCGCCTTTCAGGTCTTTGGTTGCAATGGACCTGCTGGCAATGGCGACGTCGACGGACTTGTCTGCGATGCCTGCCGTGTTCCAGTCATCATCCCACGCTAGGAGCTTGGTTTCTATCTGATCGGCCACTTCGGCGATGCATGATTCGCGTTCGAGGACATCGAGCATCGCGGGAGAGAAGTCGCATGCGAGGACGGAGGAACCTTGAAGGGCGAGGGGGATGGCGAGCGAACCCGCCCCGCATCCCATATCCAACACGCGTTCGCCGGGTTCGATGCGAGCGAGCTCGAGAAAAGAGGCGGCATACGGATGGGTTTCGCGGGGTTTGAAGTGGTGAGCCCGTTGATCCCATACGCGAGGATCATCGGCAGGCCTGCGGGCTGCCTGGAGCGATTTCCACTCTTCGTTCCAATCCGTTGCGAGCAGCGAGGGGGATGGGAGCATCGTGCGGGTCCTTTCTGACGCGGAAGCGGTGCGGGCGGGATACCCGCTACCATTTTGCACGAATGGAGCGTGCGGCATGTAACAAAAGGACCGCACCCGAGGATGCGGTCCCTTGCACGTTGCGGGCTGCGGCATGCGGGGCGCTGTCCCGCGAACAGACCCGGCTCGTTAGTTCTTGAGCGAGTTGAGCGGGGCTGGGAAGCGACCGCCGCGGTGGGCGAGGACCGTGCCGGCATAGGGGTTGACCTTCATGATGGGCGCGCGGCCGAAGAGCCCGCCGTAATCGACGCACTCGCCTTCCTTCTTACCGAAGGCGGGAATGATGCGAACGGCCGTCGTCTTGTTGTTGATGACGCCGATCGCCATCTCGTCGGCGATGATGCCGGCGATCGCCTCGACGGGCGTGTCGCCCGGGATCGCGATCATATCGAGGCCGACCGAGCAGACGCAGGTCATCGCTTCCAGCTTTTCAAGCGAGAGCGCTCCCGATTCGGCGGCGGCGATCATGCCCGCGTCCTCGGACACGGGGATGAAGGCGCCGGAGAGGCCGCCGACGCTGGAGCTGGCCATGACGCCGCCCTTCTTGACGCAGTCGTTCAGCAGGGCGAGCGCGGCGGTCGTGCCGGGGCCTCCGCATTGGCCGACGCCGATGATCTCGAGGATGCGAGCTACGGAGTCGCCGACCGCGGGCGTCGGGGCGAGCGACAGGTCGACGATGCCCTTCTCGACGCCGAGACGGCGGGCGGCCTCCCGGCTCATGAGCTCGCCGGCACGGGTGATCTTGAAGGCGGTCTGCTTGATCTTCTCGGCGACCTCCATCATGCTCGCGCTTTCGGGCAGCTCCTCAAGCGCCGCTGCCATGACGCCGGGGCCGGAGACGCCGACGTTGACGACGGCATCGGCTTCGCCGGTTCCATGGACGGCGCCCGCCATGAAGGGGGAATCCTCAACCATGTTGGCGAAGCAGACGAACTTCGAGGCGCCGACGCACTCGCGGTCCTGCGTGATGCGGGCGGCCTCCTGGATGGTTTGAGCGCACAGGAGCACGGCATCCATGTTGATGCCTGCGCGCAGGCTCGCGACGTTGACGGATGAGCAGACGCGGCTGGTCTCGTCGAGCGCGCGAGGGATGCAGTTGATGAGCCGGCGATCGGCGTCGCCGATTCCCTTGTGGACGAGGGCGGAATAGCCGCCCAGATAATCGATGCCGAGCGTTTCGGCGGCGCGGTCGAGGGCGTGGGCGAGCGGAACCAGGTCCTCGTCCTCGCAGGCCGCGGCGATCTGCGCGACGGGGGTGACGGAAACGCGCTTGTTGACGATGGGGATGCCGTATTCGCGCTCGAGGCTCTCGGCGGTCGAGACAAGCTTCTCGGCGGTGCTGGTGACATGGTCGTACACCTTGGTGCACATGCGCTCGAGGTTCTCGTCCGCGCAGCCCATGAGGGAGATGCCCATGGTGATGGTGCGGATATCGAGATTCTGCTCGGAGACCATCCCTCGGGTCTCGGCGATTTCTGCGGGCGTGATCGACATGCGCCCCTCCTGTCGTATAGGTAGGTTGACGAATGACCATATTCTAGCGTGAGGACGGGAGCGTCCCGGGCTAGCTGCCGTGATTTTCATGCATTGGATACCCGGAGCGGTTTTCGCAGACGCGGTATCATGGCCGCGAAGTGCTCGTGTGAATGATGGCAGGCGGCATGCGGTATCTCGCCGACATGGTGGTGGCCCAGATGGAGGGGGCGTCCGCTCCGCCGTCGCTCGCTGAGATGCCGCCGTTCGTGCGAACATGCTTCAGGCCCCATTGCGCCGGCTGCGAGCTCGATGACGAGGATGTGCGGCACTGGAGCATCGCGTGCAGGGGGGCGTTCCCTAGCTTCCGAATACCTGTTCGGCGATGCGCGCGGACTCGGCGGCGTCTTTCGCGTAGAAATCCGCGCCGATTTCGCGTGCGTAATCGGGAGTGAGGACCGCTCCCCCCACAAAGACCTTCGTCCCCGGTGCCTCTTGGCGGAGAAGCGCGATGGTTTCCTCCATGCTCGACACCGTGGTGGTCATGAGGGCGGAAAGACCGACGAGGGGAATCCGATGCGCGCGCACGGCATCGAGAACCGCCCGGGGGTCGACGTCGCGGCCGAGGTCGTATACGCGGTAGCCGTAGTTTTCCAGAAGCATCTTGACGATGTTCTTACCGATGTCGTGGATGTCTCCCTTGACGGTCGCGAGCGCGATCGAGCCCTTGTCCGCCACGGATTCGGCGGGCACCGCCGCGCGGATGGCGTCGAAACCGGCTCGAGCGGCTTCTGCCGACGCCATGAGCTGGGGGAGAAAGAACTCGCCCCGGTCGAATCGGTCGCCCACGTCGTCGAGCGCGGGAATGAGCATGCGGTCGATGATGGCCATCGGATCGGTATCGGCGAGCAGGGCGCGCACGAGATCGGGGACGCCTGCCTTTCGACCGGTGAGCACGAGGTGCGCGAGCGTTCCGGCGGCGTCGGGCTCTCCCGGGGCGGTGTCGGCACCCGGGTCGACGAGCGGGCGCTCGGCCGATCCGACGCCTCCACGTCCATCGATGCCGGCGGGGTTTTTGTACGGATCTCCCCATGCCGCATAGCGCTCGATGAACGCGGAGCAGCCCTCGTCTTCGGCGTTGAAGACGCGGAAGCAGCGGACGGTATCCATATAGCGCGGGGAGCCGGGGTTCATGATCGGCGCGTCGAGTCCGGCGCCGAGGGCGGATGCGAGGAAGGTGGCGTTGAGGAGCTCGCGCGCGGGAAGGCCGAAGCTCACGTTGGAGACGCCGAGCGTGCAGTGGACGCCGAGCTCCCGGCGGCACGTCGATACCGCGGAGAGGATCTCCGCCACCTGGGCCTGGTTCGTGGAGGCGGTCATAACCAGGCAATCGATGAGGATGCGCTCGCGACCGATGCCGTAGCGGGCGGCTTCCTCGACGATGCGGCGGGCGATATCCACGCGCTCGCGCGCCGTTGCGGGGATGCCCCGCTCGTCGAGGGCCAGCCCGATCAGGTTGCATCCATAGTGCGCGGCGATGGGCAGCACGGCGTCAAGGACGTCTTGCTTGCCGTTGACGGAGTTGATGATGGGCTTGCCCGCGTAGGAGCGAACACCTGCCTCGATGGCGGCGGGATCGGTGGAGTCGATCTGCAGCGGGAGCAGCGTGGCTCCCTGGAGGGCCTCGACGGCGCGCGCGACCATGCGGGGTTCGTCGATTCCCGGCAGACCGACGTTGACGTCGAGAATATCGGCCCCCTGCTCCTGCTGGCTGATGCCCTGGCCGACGATGTAGTCGAGGTCGTCGTCTCGAAGCGCCGCCTGCAGGCGTTTCTTCCCGGTGGGGTTGATCCGCTCTCCGATCACGGCGATGCGCCCGCCCCCGTCCGGAAGCGCGACGAGGCGCTGGGAGCTGCAGGTGCTGAAGGCGACCGGGGCGGTTCTGCGGCGCGGCGAGCTGTTCTCGATGACGCGTGCGAGCGCGGCGATATGCCGTGGGTCCGTGCCGCAGCATCCGCCGATGATCCCGACGCCGTCCGCTACCATCTCCGCGACGGCGGAGGCGTACGCATCGGGTTCGATGTCGAAGACCGTCCGGCCGTCTTCGACGTGGGGAAGGCCCGCGTTCGCCTGGACCATGACGGGCTTGGAGGTGACGGCGAGCATCTCCTGGGCGAACGGTCGAAGCTCGGCGGGCCCGAGCGAGCAATTGATGCCGAGCGCCTCGACGCCGAGCGCTTCGAGGGTCGTGGCGGCGATGGCGGGCGAGGTGCCGAGGAAGGTGCGCCCATCGGGTTCGAAGGTCATGGTGGCGAAGATGGGGAGGTCGGAGTTCTCCTTGGCTGCGAGCACGGCGGCCTTCATCTCGGCGAGATCCGTCATGGTTTCGATGACGATCAGGTCGCAGCCTGCAGCGGCGGCGGCTCGGGCCGCTTCGGCGAAATAGCCATAGGCGTCGTCGAACCCCATGGTTCCGAGGGGGCGCAGCAGCGTTCCCAGCGGTCCGATGTCCGCGGCGACGTAGCGGGCGCCCGCCGCGCGCGCACATGCCGAGGCGGCGGCGTATATCTCCCGGACCGTCGCCTTGCCGGCGAGCTTGAGGGCGTTCGCTCCAAACGTGTTGGTGGTGATGACCTCGCTGCCCGCTTCGACGTATGCTGCGTGGATTTGCGTCACGGCGTCAGGATCGCTGAGGCAGAGCAGCTCAGGGGCCTCTCCCGCCTGGAGGCCCGCTGCCTGCAGCATCGTTCCCATGCCGCCGTCGAACAGAAGGTGGCGGTCGCCGTTGAGCACGGCGAGGAGGTCGTCGTCGGCGATGCGGAGCGCGGTGAGGGAGCGGGGGGCGGTCGCCTGGGATGCGAAAGCGCGGGCAGGGGTGTTCATCGTGGCTTCCAATCGGTCGTGCGGACGGCCGTCGCGGCTGGCGGCGCCGGCCGTCCGGGTTTTTATCGGTAGCAGGTGGTTTGATGCGCGCGGAATGCGCACGAGGTGCGAAGTCGGCAGATGGAGCAGTTCGGACGCGAGTCGGCGTCGCGTACCTCCCCTTCGAACAGCCCGATCATCGCGGTGACGCTTTTGCTCGGGAGCAGCAGGCAGCCGGGGGTTGCGGAGACGCCGCATAGCCTGCCTGCGTTGAGGGCGGCGAGCAAAGACGGTTGGGCTTCTAGGGGGCAGTCTCCATATCCGCAGCTAAATCGCCAGTTCGTCTTGAATCCGTGCGACGATGCCCTCTGCTGCACGGATTCGTCGAGCATATCGACCGCGCCTTCGACGAGCGCCGAGCAGGCGGCGTCGTAGAGGGTGGCGTCGAGCGGATCTCGCGCCGCGAGCTCGCGCATACGGCGCTCGGTCTGCATGCCGAGCGTGCAGCATAGCACCGCGCACCGGGAGGCGTCCTTGAGATGGCGGTAGATGTCGCGTCCCTGCAGCTCGATGGTGGTGCCGAGCAGGCGGATGCACGGCTCCTCGTTGTCGTTGCACGCGACGGCCGATCGGAATACCCGGTAGACGCCGACGGGGCGGGCGTCCTCGGTGGCCAGCGCCGCCGCGGCCTCGATTCGCCCGGCGAGGTCGTCGCCGATGGCTTGATGGGAATGGCCGAGATAGCGCAGCATCTCCGATCGGCTGAGTTCGGGCGGCTCGTTCTTGCTCGGCCGCCAAAGATAGGGGGAGGACAGGGTATCCATGTCGTATGCCTTGCGGGGCGTCTACGCGCGGAGCGCGCTCATAGCGGCTTGCGCGACATCGGCTCGGTTCATGGTGTATATGTGGCAGCCGTCGACGCCATGCGCCGCCAGGTCTTCCAGCTGCCGGCATGCGAAATCGATGCCCGCGGCGCGCAGGCTGGCCGGATCGTCCTCGTAGCGGGCGAGCAGCTTGATGACGGGTGAGGGCAGCGATGCGCCGCACATGAACACCATGCGGCTGATCTGCTTCTTCCCCATGAAGGGCATGATTCCGGCGGTGATGGGGACGGTGATGCCCGCGGAGTCTGCAAGCTCGCGGAAGCGATAGAAGTAGTCGTTGTCGAAAAAGAGCTGCGTCACGAAGAAGCTCGCTCCCGCATCCTGCTTTTGCTTGAGATGGCGCATGGAGCGCGCGAGGTCGTCGCATTCCAGGTGACCTTCCGGATACGCCGCCGCGCCGACGCAAAAGCCCGCCTCGACGAGCGGCGGGATGATGTCCTTCGCATAGCGGAAATCGGCGCAGCCCGGGCCGGTCGGGGCTCCTTCGGGGACATCCCCGCGCAGCGCGAGCACGTTTTCCACGCCCGCCGCGCGCATCTCGTCGATCTTCGCGGCGAGGTCCGCGCGCTTGAGCGAGATGCAGGTGAGGTGGGCGACCGAGGGGATAGCGAGCTCCGTGTCGATCATCTGGGCGATCTGCGTGGTGGCGGTGTTGTTGCCCGATCCCCCCGCCGAATAGGTGACGCTGATGAAGTCGGGCCCCAGGGGCGCGAAGGAGGCGGCGACTTCTCGAGCCCGCTCGAGCGTGAGCTCGCCTTTGGGCGGAAACATCTCGAACGAGACGGGGAGCCTGCGGAGCCGCTTCGCCGTTTCGAAGATATCGGATATATACATGGTGGGCCTTTCCCTCGCAATGGTAGCGATTCACTATAGCGCAGCGGAGCGATGGTGGGCGGCAGCGGCATCCACGATATATATTGGTTACGAAGCATACGGCTGTATGCGCCCGCTCCCCTGCGCCCGCCCTGCTCGATGCGAAAGGCCCTCGCATGCGGCGCGTCGGCACCGGGTCGTCTGCCGCGGGCGACCGGATGGGGAGGACACGGAGTCCGTCCCGTCTGCCGCTGCACCCGCCGTGATCTAACTGGTATTTCATCGATGATACCAACATTGGGGCATTTTACCGCTTGCCGTTTGCTGGGGGTCGCCAGCGATGTTGCGGTTGCGGGTGCGTACCGTTCCATACATAATAAGTCAGTTGTATCGTCAAGCTATGCGTCGGCAAAGGTGCCGACGGAAGGAGGTCGTATGAGCGTATCGTATGGCAAGACCGGTGCGGGAAAGGGGGGACCGGGCATGCGGATGCGCAGTATATTATGTGCGGCGTTAGCAGGCGCGTTGGCGCTTGGCGCTCCCGTCGCGTCTGCGGCGGCGAGCCCCGGCTCCTCCCCGCATCCCCAATCGTCGACGCAGATGAGCTCTCAACCTGAGGTCGTCTACGTCAACAGCGTGAACGATCCGTCGCTTCGCGTTCAGGGTTTCAATGAGAATTGGAAATTCAAGCTCGGTGAGGTATCCGGTGCGAGCGCCGAGGCGTTCGACGACTCTTCGTGGGATGTCGTCGACCTGCCGCATGATTACAGCATCGACCAGGATTACTCCAAGAGCGGCGAGGCGGAGAGCGCCTACAAACCGGGTGGTATCGGTTGGTACCGCAAGTCGTTCGAGGTGGGCAAAGACCTTGCGGGCAAGCGGGTCCGCGTCGACTTCGACGGCGCGTACATGGACGCGACCGTCTATATCAACGGCCAGGAGCTGGGCAACCATCCGTACGGCTACACACCGTTCTCCTTCGATCTCACGCCCTATCTCAAGGTGGGCGAGCAGAACGTCATCGCGGTTCGCGTGAACAACCAGATTCCGTCTTCCCGCTGGTACTCCGGTTCGGGTATCGGCCGTGACGTCGATTTGGTCGTGACCGACCCCGTTCACGTCGCCAAGGGCGGCGTGCAGGCGACCGCGCCCCAGCTGGAGTCCCAGAAGGGCGGCAACGTCACCACGCATCTCAAGACCACCGTGGTCAACGAGGGCAAGGACCAGGTCGAGGCGACCCTTGTCCAGAGCGTCTTCAAGCGCGGCGGCGATGCGAAGCGGGCTATCGGCACCCAGACCACCAAGGTGACGGTGCCCAAGGGCGAGAGCAAGACCGTCGAGGCCGACCTCAGCGCCAACAAGCCCGAGTTGTGGAGCACGGACAAGCCCGTCTTGTATACGGTCCGCACCGAGGTGAAGGTGGGCGGCAAGACGGTCGATACCTACGATACCGACTTCGGCTACCGCTTCTTCAAGTTCGATGCGAACAAGGGCTTCTCCCTCAATGGTAAGACCATGAAGATCAAGGGCGTGTGCATGCATCACGACCAGGGCGCCCTGGGTTCCGTCTCGACGCGCGACGCGCTCGAGCGCCAGGTGAAGATCCTGAAGGACATGGGCTGCAATTCGATTCGAACCTCGCACAACACGCCCGCCCGCGAGCTCGTCGAGATCTGCAACGAGCAGGGCATGCTGCTCGACCTCGAGTTCTTCGACGGCTGGACATCCCAGAAGAACGGCAATTCCAAGGATTACGCCCGCTTCTTCAACAAGCCGATGGGCGAGTCGAAGCTGATGGGCGCCGAGGCGAACAAGCCCTGGGCCCGGTTCGACCTCGAGCAGAGCATCGCGCGCGACTACAATTCGCCTGCGGTCATCATGTGGTCGATCGGCAACGAGATGACCGAGGGCACCGGCGGCATCGCCAATTTCAACGAGATCCAGAAGAACCTGATCGACTGGGTCAAGGCCGCCGATGCCACCCGTCCCGTCACCACCGGCGACAACAAGTTCAAGGGCGGGAGCAACCAGCTGAATCCGCAGGGCATCGCCGGTGCCGATGGCATCGTCGGCTTCAACTACGCCGACGGCAACGTGTACGACAGGGCTCATCGGGAGCATGCCGGCTGGAAGCTGATCGGCTCCGAGACGGCTTCCGCCATCAACAGCCGCGGCATCTACGACACGCATGGCCAGGATGGCGCCAGGCAGCAGCTGACCACTTACGACTACAGCGCGGTTGGTTGGGGCCATGTGGCATCGAAGGCCTGGTACGACGTGGTGACCCGCGACTTCATGTCCGGCGAGTACGTGTGGACCGGCTTCGACTACCTGGGTGAGCCCACGCCGTGGAACGGCACGGATCCCGGTGCCAAGGGTACCTGGCCGTCGCCCAAGAACTCCTACTTCGGCATCATCGATACCGCGGGACTGCCCAAGGATTCCTACTATCTCTATCAGAGCCTGTGGAACGATGACCTCAACACGTTGCATGTGCTTCCCGCATGGAACGGCGACGTGGTGAAGAAGGACGGGCAGAACAAGGTCGATGTCGTGGTGTATACCGACGCCGCCTCCGTCGAGCTGTTCTTCACGCCGAAGGGTTCGTTGGAGCGCCAGTCGCTGGGGAAGAAGACCTTCACCAAGAAGACCACCAAGGACGGCATGTCCTATCAGATGTACGAGGGCGAGGGCAAGTACACCGGCAACGCCGAGCACCGCAACCTCTATCTCACCTGGAAGGTCCCGTATGCCGACGGCACCATCACCGCCGAGGCATACAACGACAAGGGCGAGAAGGTCGACACCTCGAAGTGGCAGGGGCGCCAGAGCGTGACCACCACCGGCCCCGCCGCGAAGCTCAAGGTCGAGGTCGATCGCAAGGACATGACCGCTAACGGAACCGACCTCGCATATCTCACCGTGAACGTGACTGATGCCGAGGGCAACCTGGTCCCCAACGCCGCCAACAACGTGAAGTTCGAGGTCGCCGGCGCCGGCTCCCTCGCCGGCATCGATAACGGCAGCTCGCCGGATCATCAGTCCTACCGCGATGACAACCGCAACGCGTTTTCCGGCCAGCTGGTCGGCATCGTGCGCGCCGGCGAGAAGGCGGGCGACGTCACCGTCAAGGTGAGCGGCGAGGGCCTGGAGGGCCAGACCGTCACCATTCCCGTGAAAGCCGATGCGAGCGCCCCCCAGGCGAAGTCCGTCGACAGCCTGCTGTTCGCTCGCTACCATTATGTGAAGACGGGTTCCGCGCTCGAGCTTCCCAAGACCGTCGAGGTTCGCTATGCCGACGGGACGACTGCGAACAAGTCGGTGACCTGGGATCAGGTTTCCGCCGACAAGCTCGCCGCACCCGGCAGCTTCACGGTGGGCGGCGCTGTCGCCGATACTCCGGTGCGCGCCACCGCCGTCGTCACGGTCGTCGATGACATCGCGGCCCTGCTCAATTATTCCACGACGGTCGCGGTGGGCCAGACTCCCGTCCTGCCCGACAGCCTCCCCGCCGTTATGCCGGATGGTACCGTGCTCAGTGCGAACTTCCCCGTCACGTGGAGCCCCGCTGCGGAGGGCGCGTACGATGCGCCGGGCACCGTGTTGCTTGCCGGCACCTCGAATGTATTCGGCAGGGACGTCGCCGTCACGGCCTCTATCCGCGTCCAGGCCGAGACGATCACCATCGGTGGCAATATCGCGAAGGACGCGCTGAAGATCACGCAGGACGTGCCCGAGAACAAGCAGAGCGATACGCTCATGGCGATCGTCGATGGCAAGACCGACCCTGGATCGAATTCCCAGGGCGGCAAGAATCCCACGCTCTGGTCGAACTATACGTATTCGCAGGATGGCAACAAGACGGCGAAGATCACGTTCGAGTATGCGACCCAGCAGCGCTTCGGACAATTCAAGGTTACGTTTGCCCAGGATAGCTGGTCTGCTCGCTTCCCCGGCGACAACACGACGAAGTTCGAGGTATCCGAGAACGGTGGGGATTGGACGCCGGTGTCCGCGACCGAGACGCGAGCTGACGCCCAGGGCAACAAGCGCCTCTATACCTACGATTTCTCCCCGGTTACCGCTACGTTCGTCCGCCTCACGGTGACGAATGCCGATGTCCAGACCGGTAAGGATTCCAAGCCCTGCACCGCTATCACCGAGGTCGAGCTCAAGACCGCGCAGGGCAAATATGAGACCAACGGCACCGCAAAGCTGGCATCGCTCAAGGTCAACGGTGCCGCGGTACCCGATTTCGCCCTTCAGCAGGGCAGCTACAACACGCCCGCCCAGACCGCGGAGCTCGAGCCCGTGGCGGCCGACAACGCTTCCGTGACGGTGCTGCCCGCCCATGAGGGCAAGATCTTGCTGATCCTCGAATCCGAGGACCATAAGACGAGGTCGACGTTCACCGTCAACCTCGGTGCTCCGGAGATGATCGACCCGAGCGATGATTCCCGCGATTATCCGGTCTACAAGATGACTACGAGCACGGGAAGCGTGCACGAACCCGCATCCGGCAACGAAGGCCCGCTTAAGTTCGCCTTCGATAAGAATGCCGATACGTATTACCACTCCGATTGGTCTCCCACGACGTTGGATAAGCTGTGGGTGACCATGGAGCTCGATAAGCCCGCCGCTATCGAGGGGTTGCGCTATCTGCCGCGCCCTGCGAACAGCAACAGCCATAACGGCACGCTGTTCGGTGCAAAGCTCCAGTACAGCGAGGACGGCAAGACGTGGAAGGATGCCGCCAGCGTTACCTGGCCCTCGCCCGAGGACGCGGGCTACACCCGTGACTGGAAGGCCGTCCAGCTCGCTAAGCCCGTCACCGCGAAGTACTTCCGTCTCCAGGCGACCGACACCTATGCCGACGGCGGACGCAACAACAAGTTCCTGAGCGCGGCGGAGATTCGACTGGTCAAGGCCGCCGACAGCACCCCCGCGGCCGAGTCCCTGAAGCTGCGCTACGACGAGTCCGCGTCGAAGGCGGGCGATAACGCCAAGGACGTCTGGTCGAAGCGGACGCTTCCCATCGGCAACGGCGACATGGGTGCGAACGTATACGGCGAGGTCCAGACCGAGCACCTCACCTTCAACGAGAAGACGCTGTGGACCGGCGGTCCGAGTGCGTCCCGCAAGAACTACAACGGCGGCAACAACGTCGAGAAGGGCGCGAACGGCGCCACGGTCAAGCGCATCCAGCAGCTTTTCGCCGAGGGCAAGAACGCTGAAGCGTCCAGGATGTGCGATCAGCTGATCGGCGACAAGGACGGTTACGGAGCCTATCAGGCGTGGGGCGATATCTACCTCAAGCACACCGATCTGAGCGATTCCTCGGCGCGCGGCTATGAGCGCTCCCTCGACTTGATGAACGGTATCGCCGCCGTCGAGTTCGACGCTGGCGACAAGCATGTGTCGCGCGAGTTCTTCGCGAGCCATCCCGATAAGGTCGTCGTCGGCCGCGTCGAGGCCAGCGGCAAAGCCGGGGTCAACGTCGAGATCACCTTCCCTTCGAAGCAGCAGGGCGCCGTCGTCGCTGCCAGCGGATCTCAGATCACCATGACCGGCGAGGTGAAGGACAACCAGCTCAAATACGCCTCCGTGCTCAAGGTCGTGGCGAACGGTGGAAACGTCAAGGCGCAAGACGGCAAGCTCGTCGTCACCGGTGCCGACGACCTGACCTTCTTCGTCTCCGCCGCGACGGATTACAAGAACGATTACCCCGCCTACCGCACGGGTGAAACCGCGGAGGCCTTGCTCGCGCGCGTTCAGAAGACGGCCGACGACGCCGTCGCGCGCGGCTATGACGCGGTGCGTGCCGATCACGTCGAGGATTTCTCCGCCCTCATGGGACGCGTCAAGCTCGATCTCGGTTTCGACGGCTCCCTGTCCAAGCGGACCACCGATGATCTGTTGACCGCCTATAACAGGGGCGAGGCGACCAAGGCCGAGCGCCGTCAGCTGGAGACCACGCTGTTCCAGTATGGTCGCTACCTCACGCTCGGTTCCTCTCGCGAGGATTCGCAGCTGCCCAGCAACCTGCAGGGCGTGTGGAACGATAGCAACAGCCCGGCATGGTCGTCCGACTATCACATGAACGTCAACCTGCAGATGAATTACTGGCCCACGTACTCGACGAACCTCGCCGAGTGCGCCACCCCCCTCATCTCCTACATCGACTCCCTGCGAGAGCCCGGTCGCGTCACGGCGAAGATTTATGCCGGCGTAGAGACGCCCGAAGGCGATACCCAGGGCCAGGGCTTCATGGCCCATACCCAGAACACGCCGTTCGGTTGGACCTGCCCGGGTTGGCAGTTCCAGTGGGGTTGGTCTCCTGCCGCCGTGCCCTGGATGCTGCAGAACGTCTACGACGCATATCGCTATAGCGACGATGTCGAGCTGTTGAAGAGCGACATCTATCCCGCGCTTCGCGAAGAGGCGCAACTGTATAGCAAGACGCTCATCAAGGATGCGGACGGAAAGTACATCTCCTCTCCGGCGTATTCGCCCGAGCAGGGACCCCGTACCGCTACGAATACGTACGAGCAGGTCCTCGTGTGGCAGCTTTTCCACGATGCCATCGAGGCCGGCAAGATCGTGGGGGAGGATCCCGCGGTGCTCGCCGTGTGGCAGGATCGTTTCGATAACCTGCGCACGCCCATCGAGATCGGTGCCGACGGCCAGATCAAGGAATGGTATATCGAGGACAAGTTCAACAAGGACGCCGCCGGCAACACGCTGGGCGAGGGCTTCAACCATCGCCATATCTCCCATATGCTCGGCCTGTTCCCGGGAACGCTGGTGTCCCAGGACACGCCCGAATGGTTCGAGGCCGCCCGCGTATCCATGAACCTGCGCACCGACTCCAGCACCGGATGGGGCATGGGTCAGCGCATCAACACGTGGGCGCATCTGCGCGACGGCGATCGCGCCCTCAAGCTTATCGGCGATCTGTTCGGCAAGGGCATCTATCCCAACCTGTGGGATACGCATCCTCCGTTCCAGATCGACGGCAACTTCGGCGCGACGTCCGGCATCACCGAGATGCTCCTGCAGAGCTCCGGCGGCTATATCGACCTGCTTCCCGCGCTTCCCTCCGACTGGGATCACGGATCGGTTTCCGGTCTGGTCGCCCGTGGTGATTTCGAGGTCGCCATGAAGTGGTCTTCGGGTAGGCTCGAGACCGCCGACATCACGTCCCGCGACGGCGGCACGGCCACGGTGAACGTTCCCGATGCGGCGCTTGCCACGGTCACCGATGGCTCCGGCGCCGTCGTCGAGACGACGGTTCTCTCGCAGGATCGCATCAGCTTCGAGACCGCCGCGGGGGCGACGTATCGCATCGCCCAGATTCCCGCCGTCGAGCGCCCCGATGCACCGAGCAACGTCAAGGCCGTTTTGGAGGCCGATGGTAACGTGAAGGTGACCTGGGAAGCTGTCGAGGGCAAGGTGACCTATACCGTCGAGCGCCGCGTGGCCGATGGCGAGTGGGTTGCGATCTCCGACGGCTTGGACGAGGCGCGTTTCGTAGACGAGGCGTGCCCTGTTGAATCCGGTACGGTCGCCTACCGTGTGAGCGCCGTCTCCAAGGGCCTGCGCGGTCCGGCGAGCGCGCCCGCGACGCTGCCCGAAGCCCCTGCTGTATGCGAGGCGCTCGGCCGCGTCGACGACCAGGACGCCCACGTGGTATACGAGGGCGCATGGGCCAATTGGAATAACGACAAGGATGGCAACTACGCCAACACCATCAAGTACCTGCAGGATCCCAAGGGCACCGAAACCGCGAGCCTTACCTTCCGCGGCACGGGCATCGAGGTCATCTCGGTTACCAACAGCGACCGCGGATACTACGAGGTGAGCATCGACGGCAAGGTCGTGGAGGAAAAGGTCGATACCTATTCCGCGACGACCCAGCGTCAGAAGACCGTCTTCTCCAAGACGAACCTCGAACCCGGCGTCCATACCATCGTTCTTCGCCCCACCGGTACGAAGAATCCCGCGTCTTCGCTCGACAAGGTCGAGCTCGATGCGTTCAACATCATCGATACCTCAGCGAAACCCGTAACCGAGGTCAGCGTTCGCTCCGAGAACGGCATGACGGTGCTCGCGAAGGACGGGTCGACGCTGCAGATGGTTGCGGATACGAAGCCCGCCGATGCCCGTGTGGGCGATGTGGCGTGGTCCGTCGCCGGGAAGAGCGGTACCGCTTCGGGTACCATCTCGAACGACGGCTTGCTTACCGCGACCGGCCAGGGAGTGCTGACCGTGACCGCGACCTGCGGACAGGTTTCCGGCTCCCTTGACGTGACGCTCGCGCCTTCGGGTGAGATGAGCACCGCGATCGAGGATTGCAAGGGCACGCCCCCTTCGAACGCGAAGGGCACGTTGAACGATGACCCGCGTCTCACGTGGACCGGCGATTGGTACAGCTGGGGAGAGACCGGCCATCATGGCGGGTCGAAGGGTGAAACGAACACCCTGGGCAATTCGGTTGCCCTGCGTTTCGAGGGCACGGGTATCCGCGTGTACTCCGCGCTCAACAACGATAACGCCGCCTTCAAGGTCGAACTCGATGGCACCGTGGTCGAGCAGGCTCTGTCACTGGGCGGAAGCGACCAGAAGAACGTGAAGGTCTTCGAGAAGCTCGGACTCAATAATGGCGAGCACACCATCAAGCTCACGTCCGTAGCGCGTTCGGGCTCCGGCCAGAACAAGGTGAATGTCGATTGGTTCGAGGTCATCGCTCCGAGCGATGGCGTCGACAAGGCGGAGCTCCAGGCGCAGATCGAAGCCGGTGCGAACCTGCTTGAGGGGTCCTACACCGCTCAGAGCTGGGATGTTTACCGCAAAGCGCTCGATGCCGCCATCAAGGGCATGAACGACGCGAGTACCACCGCCCAGCAGGCATCCGATCTTGCTTCCAAGCTGAAGGCCGCGCGCGAGCAGCTTGTGGAGATCGATGATTCGTCCATCGAGGTCGATGGGAACCTCCGCGTCTCCTTCACCGCCATCGAGCCCCGTGCGGTATGTGCGGCCTGGGACGCCGTGGAAGGCGCTCATTCGTATCGAGTCCGGGTGTATGCCGCCGGTGCGAGAGGTCATGCTTCGGGCGATGCGCTCGATGATGTGGTGGTGACGGGCCGAGTCGCCCGTTTGAGCGGACTTGCTCCCGAGACCGCCTATGTCGTGCGCGTTGATGCACGGGATGCCATCGGCCGCGTCTCCAAGCGCATCGAGGGTTCCTTCAAGACCGTCGCGGCGTCCGCCGAGACATGGCTTGCAACCCCCTCCGGGCTCAAGGTCGTCATGGGTTCGGAATCCGGTAAGGCGATGGTTTCCTGGAAGCCCGTCGAGGGCGCGTCGATTTATCGCGTCTACGTCAACGGCTTGCAGCTCATCGCGTCCGACGCCACGAAGGCGGAGCTTTCGAACCTGAAGAAGGGCTCGCTCTATACGGTCAAGGTCGTCGCGAGCAACGAGGTCGGCGCTTCGTCGCTTCCGGCTACGGTCAGCTTCACGTATACGGGTACGCAGGCTGCCCCCATCGATTTCATCGATGTCGATGCGTCTACTCCCCATACGGACGATATCGCCTGGCTCGCGTCGGCAGGTATCTCCACGGGCTGGAAGAACCCCGACGGAAGCTATAGCTTCCGTCCATACGAAACGGTGAAGCGCTGCGACATGGCCGCCTTCCTGTATCGTCTGGCGGGCCAGCCGAAGGTCGATGCCTCCAAGGCCATCGATTTCAACGATGTGAAGCAGGACACCCCGCACAGGGATGCCATCCTTTGGCTGGCATCCGAGGGCATCTCCAAGGGTTGGAAGAATCCTGACGGAACCTACAGCTTCCGCCCCTATGCCGAGATCGCGCGCTGCGACATGGCCGCCTTCCTCTATCGTATGGCTGGCGAGCCGAAGTTCGATGAGTCGAGCGTTTCCTTCGATGATGTGTCGAAGGACACCGCGCATCGTAAAGAGGTGCTGTGGCTTGCTGCATCCGGTGTGTCCGAGGGCTGGGTCAAGCCCGGTGGGTCGCGCGAGTTCCGTCCCTACGCGCAGATCGCGCGCTGCGATATGGCCGCCTTCCTTCATCGAATGGCCGACAAGAACCTCGTGTAGGCCGAGCGGTACGAGCATCGCTTGACCTGAGGGATGAGATGTCGATGCGAACCGACCGAAAGATCGGTTCGCATCACATCGCGGTTCATCGCGATTAGATGAAAACCTCCCATCGTCCGTCTTGAGGCGATGGGAGGTTTTCGCTTTCTTCCTGCCGCCTCCTTGATGCGCGATGGGTCCGATTCTTCGCTTAGCTGTTTTAATGGGACCGAACGCTGTCGATTGTTTCTTGCATAGGGCTCCATTATCCTTCTCATATAGATAACGAACGCGTTGCGATATTCGCGCCGCCGTCTCGAAGTACAGCATGCGGGTATCCTTGTGTCCACGCAGGATGCTTGTATCGTCGCGTGGTTCTGACTTATGAAGGGAATGCCGCATGGCCGATCTTACCGAACGCTTTGGAACCATGGTTTTCTCTGAAGATGAAATGAAGCGGTGGTTACCCAAAGATGTATTCAAGAAGCTCGCCAAGACCATCGAGGAGGGCGAGCCGCTGGACCTCGATGTGGCGAACGCCGTGGCGCATGCCATGAAGGAATGGGCGCTGCTGCACGGCGCCACGCACTACGCGCACTGGTTCCAGCCGCTCTCGGGCATCACGAGCGAGAAGCACGACAGCTTCCTCGAGCCCAACCACGATGGCACGGCCATCACCAAGTTCTCGGGCAAGGCCCTCATCAAGGGCGAGTCCGATGCCTCGAGCTTTCCCAACGGCGGCCTGCGCGCGACCTTCGAGGCGCGCGGCTACACGGTATGGGACGCCACCAGCCCGGCGTTCATCAAGGACGACGTCCTGTGCATCCCCACGGCGTTCTGCTCCTACACCGGCGAGGCGCTCGACAAGAAGACGCCGCTGCTGCGTTCCATGACGGCCCTGGACATCCAGGCGAAGCGCGTGCTCGCCCTGTTCGGCAAGCATCCGAAGAAGGTCGTTCCCAACGTGGGCGACGAGCAGGAGTACTTCCTCATCAAGAAGGACGCGTATCGCCGCCGCCGCGACCTGGTCATCTGCGGCCGCACCCTCTTCGGCGCCGCGCCCGCCAAGGGCCAGGAGCTCGAGGAGCACTACTTCGGCGCGATTCGCCCCACCGTCTCGGCCTACATGAAGGACCTCGATAACGAGCTGTGGGCGCTGGGCATCCCGGCGAAGACCAAGCACAACGAGGTCGCTCCGTGCCAGCACGAGCTCGCGCCCGTCTACACCGAGCTCAACGAGGCCGTGGACAACAACCTCCTGACGATGGAGAAGATGAAGCTCATCGCGAGCCGTCACGACCTGGTATGCCTGCTGCATGAGAAGCCCTTCGAGGGCATCAACGGCTCGGGCAAGCACAACAACTGGTCGCTGGGCACCTCTGATGAGAACCTGCTGGAGCCCGGCGACACGCCCGAGGAGAACCTGCAGTTCATCGTGTTTCTCACCGCGGTGATCGAGGCCGTCGATGCCTATCAGGACTTGCTGCGCGCGAGCGTTGCGAGCTGCGGCAACGATCATCGCCTGGGCGCTGGAGAGGCGCCTCCCGCGATCATCTCGATCTTCTTGGGCGACCAGCTCACCGAGGTCGTCGAGAACATCATGGACGGCGAGGCGTCCGTCCACGCCACCACCGATACGCTCGACCTGGGCGCCGTGGTGCTGCCCAATCTCGAGCAGGACAACACGGACCGCAACCGCACCAGCCCCTTCGCCTTCACCAACAACAAGTTCGAGTTCCGCGCCGTGGGCTCCGAGGCGAACGTCTCCGACGCCAATATGGTGCTGGATACCGCGGTGGCGCAGGCGCTGCGCGACTTCGCCGACGCGCTCGAGGGCACGCCCGCCGAGGGCTTCCATGAGGCTGCGCTCGATTACTGCGCCGAGCATCTGCGCGAGCACCGTCGCATCCTGTTCTCGGGCGACGGCTACTCCGATGCCTGGCATGCGGAGGCCGAGGCCCGCGGCCTGGTCAACCTGCCCACTACGGCCGAGGCGCTGCCGGCGTTCGTGGCACCCAAGAACCTCGCGCTCTTCTCCGAGATGGGCGTGCTCACCGAGGCCGAGGCGGCGTGCCGCTACGAGGTGAAGCTCGAGAAGTACAACAAGCTCATGAACATCGAGGCAACCACCATGGTGCGCGAGGCGCGCCGCACCTACCGCCCGGTGATCACCGCCTACGCCACCAAGGTGGCCAAGGGCCTGGAGACCATCCGCGCGGCGGGGGCCGAGGCCGCCATGGCGTTCGAGCAGGCGACGCTGAACGAGCTGTGCGATGGCATCACCGCCATCAACATGTCCATCGCCAAGCTGGACGAGCTGCACGCCAAGGCGGAGGGCGTCGCCGACGCGCAGGCCCAGGCCGAGGTCTACGCTCACGAGGTGGTGCCCGCCATGAACGAGCTGCGCCGCGCCGTGGACGCCATGGAGGAGATCGTCGCCGCCGACTACTGGCCCGTTCCCACCTACGACGACATCCTCTTCTACGTGTAGCCCGCTCAGAAAGGGGACAGGCACTTTTCTGAGGGCTCATCGCATCGAGGGCAAGCAGGCCCGGCACCTATCTAGGCGGTGCCGGGCCTGCTTGCGTCTGCCTCAGAAAAGTGCCTGTCCCCTTTCTGAGGTCGCGAGCTGAGGCTACAGCGCGAGCTCGCGGGCGACCTCGTCTGCACAGGCCAGGGCGTCGGCGATGGCGTTGACTACCAGCGAGGAGCCGGTACGCGCATCGCCGCAGGCGAAGACCGCGGCCCCCGGCGCGCCCTGTGCCTTGGGGGCGCAACGGTGGGAAGCCCCCTCCATGACGGGCAGGGGGCGCCCTTGGTCGGAGACGAGCGCGCCGAAGGCGTCGAGCGTGCTCGCCTCCGGGCCGGTGAAGCCGCAGGCGATCAGAACCAGCTGCGCGGGCAGCGTGCGCTCGGTTCCCTCTAGGCGTCGGGGCTTGCCGGCGCTCCAGTCCAGATCGACCACGACGGCACCGGTCGCGGCTCCGGATTCATCACGTGCGATCTCGATCGTGTCGACGCCCCAAGAGCGCATCTCGCCGCCCGTGAGGTCGATGGCCTCCTGCTGGCCGTAGTCCGTCTTGAGTGCGCGGGGCCACTCTGGCCACGCGTCGCCCGGGCGCGAAGTCGCGGGCGGCTGAGGCAGGAATTCCAGCTGGGCGACGGAGCGCGCGCCCTGGCGCACGGCGGTTCCCACGCAGTCGTTGCCCGTGTCTCCGCCGCCGATCACCACGACGTCCAGGCCTTTCGCGCTGATCGGCGGCTCGGCGCCGTCGAGCAGCGAGCGCGTGGCGTCCGTGAGGTAGTCCACGGCGAAGACGACGCCCCGGCCCTGCGCGCCCTGGGCGGTGATGCCGCGCGCGGCACGCGAGCCGGCGGCGATCACCACGGCGTCGAACTCGTCGAGCAGCTTGCCCGCGACCGCCGGGTCGGCGGCGTCCGTCTTCAGGCGAAACTCGATGCCAAGCTCTTCCATAAGCTCGGTGCGGCGCCCGACCACGCTCTTTTCGAGCTTCATGTTGGGGATGCCGTACATCAGCAGGCCGCCCGCGCGGTCGTCGCGCTCGATGACGGCGACCTGCGCGCCGCGCCGCGCGAGCTCCCAGGCGCAGGCAAGGCCGGCGGGGCCGGACCCCACCACGGCGACGCACGGCGCACCTTCCGGCGCGGGTTCGAAGCGGGCGGGCCCGCCATGGGCCCACTCCCAGTCCGAGATGGCGCGCTCGTTATCGTGGATGGTGGTGGGCTCGCCGTCGACCACGTTCAGGTTGCAGGCCGCCTCGCAGAGCGCGGGGCACACGCGGCTGGTGAACTCGGGGAGGGGGCTGGTGAGGGCCAGGCGCGCGGCGGCGCGGTCCCATTGGCCGCGGTACACCAGCTCGTTCCACTCGGGGATGAGGTTGTGCAGAGGGCAGCCGCTAGGGCGCGCGGCGCCGAACGAGATGCCCGTCTGGCAGAACGGCACGCCGCACTTCATGCAGCGGCCGGCCTGCGCGCGGCGCGCGTCCTCGTCCAGCTCCACGTAGAGCGGGTCGAAGTCGCGGACGCGCTGGGATACGGGGCGCAACGCGCACGCTGCGCGATCGATGTCGAGAAAGGCTCCGGGTTTACCCATGGCCTAGACCTCCTTCTGGTAGCTGGCGCCGGCGGACTGCTGCATGACGCGCTCGTATTCGATGGGAACAGCCTTGACGAAACGGTCCTTGACGGCCTCGAAGCGATAGAGCAGCTTGATGCCGCGGGGGCTCTGCGTGGCGGCGATGTGCTCTTCGAGCAGGGTGCGAATCCGGTCGAGCTCTGCGTCCGCGGGCGCGCGCAGCGCGATGCCGGCGTCGTTGATGCGGTCGGGCAGGGTGCCGTACTCGTCGTAGACGTAGGCGACGCCGCCGGTCATGCCCGCGGCGAAGTTGTGGCCGACCTCGCCCAGCACCAGCACGCACCCTCCGGTCATGTATTCGCAGCCGCAGTTGCCCACGCCTTCCACCACGGCGACGGCGCCGGAGTTTCGCACGGCGAAGCGCTGTCCGGCCAGGCCGTTGATGTAGGCGCGACCGCTCGTGGCCCCGATGAGCGCGACGTTGCCCACGATTACGTTCTCGTCGAACTTGTAGCTCGCGGTGGCCTTGGGGCGCACGGAGAGCGAGCCGCCGGAGAGGCCCTTGCCGAAGTAGTCGTTCGCGTCTCCCTCGACGTTCAGGGTGATGCCGGCGGGCAAGAAGGCGCCGAAGCTCTGGCCCGCGGAGCCATCGCAGTCGATGGTGATCGATCCTGCCGGGAGTCCGTCGGGGTGCGCCGCGGTGACGGCATGGCCCAGCATGGTGCCGACGCAGCGGTTGATGTTGGCGATGTCGGCGCGGAAGCGTATCGGGCGTAGGTGCTCGCGCGCCTCGGCGGTGTGGGGGATGAAGAGCGTGGCGTCCAGCGTGCGTTCGAGCTGGGAGTCGGCAGCCATCTCGGGCAGGTAGTGCGGGCATGCGGCGCCCGGCAGATGGCTGCCGAAGCTGCAGATGGCCGGCGCCAGCACGGCGGACAGGTCGACGCGGTTCGCTTTATCGTTGCCCGCGACCGCAACCTGGTGCAGGCACTCCACATGGCCCACCATGTCCTCGACCGTGGCGAAGCCCAGGCGAGCCATGACCCCGCGCAGCTGCTCGGCCACGAAGAGCATGAAGCGCTCGACGTGTTCGGGCTTGCCGGCAAACCCGCGGCGCAGGCGGCAGTTCTGCGTGGCGATGCCCGCGGGGCAGGTGTCCTGCTGGCAGTCGCGCTGCATGAGGCAGCCCATCGCGATGAGCGGCATGGTGGCGAAGCCGAACTCCTCGGCGCCGAGCAGACAGGCCACGGCGACGTCCGTGCCGTCCATGAGTTTGCCGTCGGCCTCCAGCACGACGCGCGAGCGCAGGCCGTTTTGCACGAGCGTCTGCTGCGCCTCGGCCAGGCCCAGCTCGAGCGGCAGGCCCGCGTGCCAGATCGAGTCGCGCGGCGCGGCGCCGGAGCCGCCGTTGTGCCCGCTGATCAAGATCTTGTTGGCGGCGCCCTTGGCCACGCCGGTGGCGATGGTGCCCACGCCCGCTTCGCTCACGAGCTTGACGCTGATGCGCGCGCCGGGGTTGGCGCACTTGAGGTCGAAGATCAGTTCGGCGAGGTCCTCGATGGAGTAGATGTCGTGGTGGGGCGGGGGAGAGATGAGTCCGATGCCGGGGGTCGAGCGGCGCACCTCGGCGATCCAGGGGTAGACCTTCTTGCCGGGCAGGTGGCCGCCCTCGCCGGGCTTGGCGCCCTGGGCCATCTTGATCTGGATCTCGGTCGCGCTGGCCAGGTAGCGGCTCGTCACGCCGAAGCGCCCGCTCGCCACCTGCTTGATGGCGGAATTCCTGGAGTCGCCGTTGGCGAGCGGCGTCTCACGGGCGGGATCCTCGCCGCCCTCTCCGGAGTTGGAGCGGCCGTGCAGGCGGTTCATGGCGATGGCCATGCACTCGTGGGCCTCTTGGCTGATGGAGCCGTAGCTCATGGCGCCGGTGTTGAAGCGCGTGGCGATGCTGCGCGCGCTCTCCACCTCGTCGAGCGGCAGCGGCGTGCGCCCGGCGTCGTCGAAGTCCAGCAGGTCGCGCAGGCGCACGGCGCGGCCCGGGCGGTGCAGGCGCGCGCTGTAGGCCGCGAAGTCCTCGGAGCTGTCCGTGCGGACGGCGCGCTGCAGCAGGTAGATGGTCTGCGGATCGATGAGATGGTCCTCGCCGTCCAGCGGGCGCCAGGTGGTGAGGCCCAGGGAGGGCAGTTCGTCCGGGGCTGCCGAGCGCGCGACGGAAACCGCTGCGTCGAACCTGCGCTCGAGTTCGTCTTGAATCTGGGCCAGGCCGAGACCTCCCACGCGGCTCACGGTGCCGGTGAAGTGGCGCTCGACGAGCCCGTCCGCCAGGCCGACGGCCTCGAAGATCTGAGCCGAGTGGTAGCTCTGCGCGGTGGAGATGCCCATCTTGGACATGATGCCCACCATGCCCGCGACGGCCGCGCGGTTGTAGTTGGAGATCGCCTCATCGGCGCCCAGGGCGCGGCCGGATGCGTCGGCAAGGTCCCCTTCCCGTGCCATCGCCTCGATCTGCGCGTGCGCCTCGTAGGGGAAGATGCCGCTCGCCGAGTAGCCCACCAGGGCGGAGAAATCGTGGGACGAGACGGCGTCCCCGCATTCCACGATGATGTCCGCGAAGGTGCGCAGCCCGCAGCGGATGAGGTGGTGGTGCACCGAGGACACCGCGAGCAGCGAGGGGATGGGCAGCTCGTCGGCGCCGGCGCGGTCGGACAGGGCGATGATGTTGGCGCCGCCCCGCACGGCTGCCTCGACCTGGGAGCCCAGCCGTTCCAGCGCGGCCTCGAGCGCGCCGGCGCCGCTGTCGTGCGGGAACACGGCACGGAATCGGGCGCTCTTGAAGCCCGTGTGCCGTATGGAGACGATGCTCTCGAACTGCTCGCGGGTGAGCAGCGGGGCGTCCAGGCGGATGAGCTGGCAGGTGTTGCGGCAGTCTTCAAGCAGGTTGCCGTGGTTTCCCAGGTAGAGCACGGTGGAGGTGACGTGGGCCTCGCGCAGCGCGTCGATGGGCGGATTGGTGACCTGGGCGAAGAGCTGGTAGAAGTAGTCGAAGAACGAGCGCGTCTTGCTGGAGAGGCAGGCGAGCGGCGCATCGATGCCCATGGAAGCGAGCGGCGCCTTGCCCGTGGTCGCCATGGGGCGCACGACCTCGTCCACGTCGTCCCAGTGGATGCCCAGCTTGGTGGCGCGCACCGCCGGCGTCACGTCCGCGTCCTCCGTCGGGCCTTCCTGCGCGCGTCCGCGTTCGCGCTGCGCGCGGGCGAGGTCGTCCAGGGTGAGGGTCTCCTCGTCGATCCAGTCGCGGAACGGCTTGAGCTTGGCCATCTGGTCGCGCAGCTGGTCGTTGTAGCGCACGCGGCCCGCCTGCATGTCGATCTCGAGCATCTCGCCGGGCCCCAAGCAGCCGCTGGTCAGCACGTTCGCGGGGTCGACCTCGATGGTGCCCACCTCCGAGGAGAGCAGGAAGCGGTCGTCGCGGGTCACGTAGTAGCGCGCGGGGCGCAGACCGTTGCGGTCGAGCGCGGCGCCCAGGGTGCGGCCGTCGGTGTAGGCGATCGCGGCGGGGCCGTCCCAGGGCTCCATGAGCATGGACTGGTAGGCGTCGTAGGCGCGGCGCTCGGACGACAGCGCATCGTTGTTGTCCCAGGGCTCGGGAACCAGCAGCGAGACGGCGCGCGTCATGGGGCGCCCGTTCATCACGAGGAATTCGAGCACGTTGTCCAGGATCGCGGAATCCGAGCCCTCGCGGTTGATGATGGGCAGCACGCGCTCGAGGTCGCGCTGCAGGACGGGGGAGTACAGGTTCGGTTCGCGGGCGCGAATCCAGTTGACGTTGCCCTTGAGCGTGTTGATCTCGCCGTTGTGGATGATGAGGCGGTTGGGGTGCGCGCGCTCCCAGCTCGGCGTGGTGTTGGTGGAGTAGCGCGAGTGGACGAGCGCCACGGCGGTCTTGACCGCGGCGTCGTTGAGGTCCGTGTAGAACCTGCGCATCTGCGTGGCCACGAGCATGCCCTTGTAGACGATGGTGCGGCTCGACATGGAGCACGCGTAGAAGATCTTCCCCTCAAGGGAGGGGCAGGCGTCGGCGCGCTTCTCGATGGTGCGGCGGCAGATGTAGAGCGCGCGCTCGAAGTTGTCGCCGGCGTCCACGCCCTCGGGCCTTCCCAGGAACGCCTGCATGATGGTGGGCATGCAGGCCTGCGCGGTGGACCCCAGGTCATGAGGGTCGACCGGTACCTGGCGCCAGAACAGCAGGGGCACGCCGCAGGCGGCGCAGCCCTCTTCGAAGACGCGCCTGGCGTCGGTCACGCCCTGCTCGTCTTGAGGCAAAAACAGCATCGCCACGCCGTAATCGCCCTCTTCCGGGAGGATCTGGCCGCACTTCTGGGCCTCCTTGCGAAAGAAGCGGTGCGGGACCTGGAAGAGAATGCCGGCGCCGTCGCCGGTGTTGCGCTCGAGCCCGACGCCGCCGCGGTGCTCGAGGTTGACGAGGACGGAGAGGGCGTCGTCGAGGATCTGGTGGCTCTTGTGCCCGTTGATGTTCGCGAGCGCGCCGATGCCGCAGGCGTCGTGCTCGAATTCGGGGCGCCAGAGGGTGCGGGGCGCATCTGCGCAGGCGGGATGCTTTTCGCCTGCCAAGGGTTGCAGCTCGTCCATGGACTTCTCCAATCGAGATGTCGTTGGGATTCGTTCGTCTGAACATGCTATGGGCGGCTTTTTTCCATTCGTTTGCGCTCTCGTTGCCCGTGTGTTTCGAAACGTATATGCAATGAAATCTGCTTAGCCTGCAAAAGTGTTTCGTACCACGAAGGCCGCATGCGATGCGGCGCGACAGGAAGGAGCGGACCATGGCTGACCTTACGGAGCGGTTCGGCACCAAGGTGTTTTCCGAAAGCGTCATGAAACGCTGGCTGCCAAAAGACGTGTACAAGAAGCTCGCCGCCACCATCGAGGAGGGCGAGCCGCTCGACCTCGATGTGGCGAACGCCGTAGCGCACGCCATGAAGGAATGGGCGCTGCTCAACGGCGCCACGCACTACGCCCATTGGTTTCAACCGCTCTCGGGCATCACGAGCGAGAAGCACGACAGCTTCCTCGAGCCCAACCACGATGGCACGGCCATCACCAAGTTCTCGGGCAAGGCCCTCATCAAGGGCGAGTCCGATGCCTCGAGCTTTCCCAACGGCGGCCTGCGCGCGACCTTCGAGGCGCGCGGCTACACGGTATGGGACGCCACCAGCCCGGCGTTCATCAAGGACGACGTCCTGTGCATCCCCACGGCGTTCTGCTCCTACACCGGCGAGGCGCTCGACAAGAAGACGCCGCTGCTGCGTTCCATGACGGCCCTGGACATCCAGGCGAAGCGCGTGCTCGCCCTGTTCGGCAAGCATCCGAAGAAGGTCGTTCCCAACGTGGGCGACGAGCAGGAGTACTTCCTCATCAAGAAGGACGCGTATCGCCGCCGCCGCGACCTGGTCATCTGCGGCCGCACCCTCTTCGGCGCCGCGCCCGCCAAGGGCCAGGAGCTCGAGGAGCACTACTTCGGCGCGATTCGCCCCACCGTCTCGGCCTACATGAAGGACCTCGATAACGAGCTGTGGGCGCTGGGCATCCCGGCGAAGACCAAGCACAACGAGGTCGCTCCGTGCCAGCACGAGCTCGCGCCCGTCTACACCGAGCTCAACGAGGCCGTGGACAACAACCTCCTGACGATGGAGAAGATGAAGCTCATCGCGAGCCGTCACGACCTGGTATGCCTGCTGCATGAGAAGCCCTTCGAGGGCATCAACGGCTCGGGCAAGCACAACAACTGGTCGCTGGGCACCTCTGACGAGAACCTGCTCGATCCGGGCGACACCCCGCTCGAGAACCTGCAGTTCATCGTGTTCCTCACCGCGGTGATCGAGGCCGTCGATGCCTATCAGGACCTGCTGCGCGCGAGCGTTGCGAGCTGCGGCAACGACCATCGCCTCGGTGCCAACGAGGCTCCCCCGGCGATCATGTCGATCTTCTTGGGCGACCAGCTCACCGAGGTCGTCGAGCTCATCATGGACGGCAAGGCGAGCGTTCATGCCGAGACGGGCACGATCGACCTGGGCGCCGTGGTGCTGCCCGACCTGGAGCGGGATAACACGGATCGCAACCGTACCAGCCCCTTCGCCTTCACCGGCAACAAGTTCGAGTTCCGCGCCGTGGGCTCCGAGGCGAACGTCTCCGATGCCAACATGGTGCTCAACTGCGCCGTCGCCGCGTCCCTGCGCGATTTCGCCGACGCCCTCGAGGGCACGCCCGCCGAGGGCTTCCAGAAGGAGGCGCTCGCGTACTGCGCCCAGCATCTGCGCGAGCACCGTCGCATCCTGTTCTCGGGCGACGGCTACTCCGATGCGTGGCCCGTCGAAGCCGAGAAGCGCGGCCTGTGCAACTTCCGCACCACGGCCGACGCGCTGCCGTCGTTCGTCGCGCCGAAGAACCTCGAGCTGTTCGAGAGCCTGGGCGTCCTTTCCCGCGCCGAGGCCGTGTGCCGTTACGACTGTAAGCTCGAGAAGTACAACAAGCTCATGAACATCGAGGCCACCACGATGGTCCGCGAGGCGCGCCGCACGTACCGCCCGGTGATCACCGCGTACGCCACCAAGGTGGCCAAGGGCCTGGAGACCATCCGCGCCGCCGGCGCCGAGGCCGTGATGCAATGCGAGCAGAACACGCTCAACAAGCTGTGCTGCGGCGTCACCGAGATCAACGAGTCCATCAAGGCGCTTGATGCCCTGCATAAGGAAGCGGAGGCCATCGAGGATGCGCAGGGGCAGGCCAACCTGTATGCGCACAAGGTCGCTCCCGCGATGGAGCGCCTGCGCCGCGCCGTGGATGCCATGGAGGAGATCGTCGCCGCCGACTACTGGCCCGTTCCCACCTACGACGACATCCTCTTCTACGTGTAGCCCGCTCAGAAAGGGCGCTCAGAAAGGGGACAGGCACTTTTCTGAGGGCTCATCGCATCGAGGGCAACAGGCCCGGCACCGTTCTAGGCGGTGCCGGGCCTGTTTGCGTCTGCCTCAGAAAAGTGCCTGTCCCCTTTCTGAGGCGAGACGGGCGGTGGATGGGTGCTAGCGAGTGACCTTCAGAATGGTGGTGCCGGCATCTACGGATGCATCGGCGTCGACCGCCATGTCGATGGATGCGAAGTCAGCGGAGTTCGAAACGACGAGGATCACGCAGTCCTTGTAGCCGGCTTCGGCGATGGCGGAGCGGTCCATCTTGAGCAGCGGCTGTCCGACGGTGACCGTATCGCCCAATTTGACGTGGCTGGTGAAACCCTTGCCTTCCAGGTTGACCGTGTCGACACCCACGTGGACGAGCACCTCGACGCCGCTCTCGGACATGATGCCGACGGCGTGGCCCATCGTCACCGTAACCTCTCCTGCGACGGGGGAGGTTACGACATCGTCTTCGGGCCAGATCGCGCAGCCCTTGCCGAGTATTTCGCTGGAAAATACGGGATCGGGCACCTCCGCCATTCTGATGGCCTTGCCGGAAATAGGGGCGTGTAATTCAGCGACGTTGCTCGATGTCGAAGGGTTTGCTGGCGCGGTGGATGTTGCCGGAGCCTCCTTCTTTTTAAAGATGTCGAACAGACCCATGAGATTCTCCCATCTCGATTCCTGACCGAGTTCACGGCCATCTAGCTGCTTATGTCATAGTAATGGAACGCCACGGGGATATGTCGCCGCGTTTCTGTCACCGCCGGATGCGTATGGCGAGGTCTTCTTCAGACACCTCGTCCTGCACGACGCTACGCACGCAGTCGCATCGAAGCGATCAGGCACACGATTCCCAGCATCATCACGACGATTGAGCCAGATAGGTCGACGAGCATTCCGCCGATGCCGCGGTGTTTGCGCCAGGCGGTCATGCATCTCGCACCGCGGTGCCAGACGCGCCACAGCAACAGCGCCATCGCGATGATGCCGACCATGCTCTGAAGCGTCATCTCGGCGCATAGCAGCGCGATGAGGTTCGCGGTGGCATATCCGGCATCGCCCTCGGCATAGCGTTTATAAACGAAGCGCAGCAAGTAGGCGACGAACGGTTGGGCGCAGGCGGCGAGCATGCTCACCGTGGCGGCGGGATTGCGCGCGAACAGCCCCTGCAGGCCTTTGACGGAAAGACCTCCCGAGGTTAGCGATATCGAGACGAACGTAGCGATGAGCACCAGGCACAAGACGACCTGGACGGTGGTGAACATGCGCTTCGTGAGCTGTTCGCGGTTCGACAGATTTGCCTCGCTGAGCGCTGGCAGCCACCAGGTTGGGCGCCCGTCCGTTATCTGGTCCTCGTGCGGGCCGCTGCTTCGTGCATTTGTGCGTGCGAGGCTTGCGGCGTCGGCCTTCGTGCCACGCGCTGCGGTCTGCGCCCTCGTCTTCTTCGCCATCGGATATACGCTCCTTGCCTCGAATTCGCTTTCTTTGACATCCGCCTAGTCTGCAAGAATGACTGTCTGCATGATACAGCGTTGAGCCCGTGCGCGGCAACGCGGGAAGGGGTCCGTGCTCTCGTGCCGCAGTGTTTCGGGGTGTTCCTGGTGCCGCAAATCGCCCCGAGCGCGGAGGGCGCGCGCTTTAGGTGCGCGCCCTCCGATTGAGCCGATGGGACGGGATGGCTGGACCTGCCGCCTACTTGAGCTCGGGCCAGTAGTCCTTGTTGACCTCGATCAGGTCATCCAGAATCTGCTTGGCAACCTTGGCGGACGGGATGGTGGCAGAAAGCGTCAGCGCCTGCCACAGCTTTTGGTACGAACCCTCGACCCATGCCTGCACAACCAGCTTCTCAACGGAGACCTGCTGCTCGAGCATGCCCTTCTGCCACTGCGGAACCTTGCCCTGGCAGATCTTCTCGTAGCCGTTAGAGCCAACGATGCAAGGCACCTCGACCATGGCGGTCTCATCGAAGTTGGAAACGGCGCCGTCGTTGGGAACGATGAGCAGGAAGCGCTCGCCGGTGTTCTCGGCCAGGGCGCACGCCAGGTCGACGATGTAGGTGGCGTGGGCGTCCGCCTCGAAACCGGCACCCTCGGCGGTACCGCTCTCGATCACCTTGCGGCAGGCACCGAAGACCCTCTTCTCGCGGCCGTCCATGACCTCGTTGGCGCGGGTGTAATCCGGGTTAGAGGTCTCGACGACGTAATCGGGGTAGGTGTAGTACTTGAGGTAGGTGTTGGGGATGGTCTCGGGGTCAATCGCGTAAACGTCCTTGGCCTTGCCGAAGGTATGGATCCAGGACTCGTCGATATGCTGCTCCTGTCCCTCCTCATGGCTGATGCCGTCGAGATAGCCGTTCTTGGCCATGTGCTTCTTGATCTGGGGCATGAGGTCGTTGCCCTGCTTATCGAAGATCTTGGTGAACCAGCCGTAGTGGTTCAGGCCGTAGTAGCTGTACTGCAAGTCGCGGTGGTCCTTAAGCCCGCACATGACGGCCATCTTGTCCATGAGGTCGATGGGCATGTCGCAGATGTTGATGATCTTGGAGTCGGGGCGCAGTACGCGGCAGGCTTCGGCTACGATGGCGGCAGGGTTGGAGTAGTTGAGCATCCAAGCGTCCGGGGAATACTTCTCCATGTAGTCGAGAATCTCGATGACGCCGCCGATGGAACGCATACCGTAGGCGATACCGCCGGCGCCGCAGGTCTCCTGGCCCACGCAGCCGTACTTCAGCGGGATCTTCTCGTCCAGCTCGCGCATAGCGTACTTGCCGACGCGGATATGGGCGAGGACGAAGTCGATGCCGGTGAAGGCCTCCTCGGGGTCGGTGGTGTAGGAGAAATCGAGCTCGGGAGCGTTTTCCTTAAAGTAGATTTCGCAGGCCTTGGCTACGATCTCCTGGCGCTCCGCGTCGTTGTCATAGAAGACGACCTTGTCTACGGGGAAGCGATCATGCTCTTTGAGCAGCATGAGGGCGATGCCCGGGGTGAACGTGGAGCCACCGCCGGCGATGGTTACTGCGTAGCTTGACTTAGCCATGGTTGATCCCTCCTGGATCCGGCCGCTGTTTTCATGTGGAGGCGCCGCCGCGGCCTTATGCGGCGCCCATGTAGTACCAAATGCGGTCTGCTCGGTTTGGGTGCGGGAGGGGCAGGGTCCCGAAGACAAAGGCGGCGCGGAGGTGTGCGGTGCTATCGTCGCCGCGCCGCCCCATCTGCTAGAGAAGCGCTTCGAAGCGCTCGCGGACCTTGGGCACCTTGAGGCCGATGATGACCTGCATGCCCTTGCCGTTCTTGGCGATGCCGCTCGTGCCGATGCTCTTGAAGTCGCGGTCGTCGGCCACGATGGTCTCGTCCTTCACGTTTACGCGCAGACGGGTCACGCAGTTGGTCACGTCCACGATGTTGTCGGCGCCGCCGAGCAGTTCGAGGACGGCTTCGGCCATGGCTGCGTAGGGATCGGAATCGTCGACGTCGATGGAGGCTCCTTCGGCGAGCTCGCCGGTTTTGGCTGCACGGTATTCGGCCTTGCTGTGGAACTTGACCTCCTCGGCATCGTCCTCGCGGCCAGGGGTCTTGAAGTCGAATTTCACGATGAGGAAGCGGAAGACCACGAACCAGATGACGGTGAATACCAGGCCAACGACCAAGCCCATGGCGTACTGCTGCCAGTGGTTGGCCATCAGCGGGATGAAGTTCAGGGAGCTGATCTCGATGAGGCCGCCGGCAAACACGCCTACGCAGCCAACCAGGTTCATGGCCATGGCGAGCAGGGAAGCGAGCAAGCAGTGGACGATGAACAGCGGCGGCGCGATGAACAGGAACGTGAACTCGATGGGCTCGGTCACGCCGCAGAAGATCGCGGTGAGGGTGATGGGGATGAGCAGCGACAGCAGCTCCTTCTTCTTCTCGGGCTTAGCCGTGGCGTAGAATGCCAGCGCGATGCCCGGGCAACCGAAGATCTTCGACCAGCTGGAACAGGTGAAGGAGGCGTAGGGAGCGAGCTCCTTGAGCGAATCGGTGGATGCGGCGATCTGGGGGAGAGCGGTGGCGAAGGCCGTGTAGATGCCGCCGTCGACCACGGCGTTGTCATAGTAGAACGGGCTGTACATGAGGTGGTGCAGGCCAAACGGGATGAGCGCGCGTTCGAGGAAGGCGAATACGCCTACGCCTAAGGTGCCGGTGGTGGACACGAAGTCCTGGAAGGCGCGGATGCCGTCCTGGACATGGGGCCAGCCGAGGCAGGCGAGGAACGCGACGGGCAGCATCGCGAAGAACGTGACGAAGTGGACGAACGTGGAGCCCGAGAACACGCCCAGCCACTCGGGAAGTTCAATATCGTAGAACTTGTTGTGGATGGCGATGATGATGCCCGAGACGGCCAGGGCTCCGATCATGCCCATGTCGAGCGTCTTGATCGAGGCGATCATGGCCAAGCCGGACGCGCCGCCGACTTCAGCGGAGAAATCGACGCCGAAGAAGCCGCCCCACTGCGAGAGCATGGTGTTCACAAAGTACTGAAAGGGAGGTAGCCGACGAGCGCTTCCATGCAGCAGCGGGCGTTTTGCTTGTTCGCCAGGCCGATGGGCAGCGAAACCGCGAACAGCAGCGGCAGCTGGTTGAAGACGGTCCAGCCACCCTGGAGGATGACGTTCCAAACGCCATACCACATGGTGTCGGGTGCAGCTAGTGGTCCAAAGATGACCTCGGTGGTGAAGAGCGTGCCCAGGCCGATCACAACGCCCGCAAACGCGAACAACATGACCGGGGTGAACATCGCACCTCCAAACTTTTGAATCTTCTGCATCATAGTAGGAGGTTCCTTTCCCCTCTCGAACGTCCCATCGTTGTTGCAGGACGCTGCGTGTTACTTGTGCGAACCCCTGGCGCCTCATGGGGTACTTGTTCGTACAAGCGTGTAGCATCATAATTGCTCACTTGTACGTACAAGTCAAATGCCATGATTCGATTGGCGGTGAACGGTTGCAATTCTCCGGTAAACGTATCGACGTTTCGGGAACCCGGTGTTCCGCGGAGATATAACAAGGGGAATCCCATAGGCGTACGGCAAAGCGTGTAATAAAGGGGCGCATTGCGGACGGTCTGCTCAAAACGGGGTATCATGTTCGTACAAGATTGATCTTATGTAAGGAATTATGAGGTTGCTCGGCATGCCAAAAGCTGTTTATCAGGAGATATATCAAGAGCTGCGCGGCAGTATCGAGCGCGGAGAGATCGCTTACGGAGCGTTTCTGCCCTCTGAAAACGAGTTGACCACTCAATACCACTGTTCGCGTAGCTCGGTGCGGCGCGCTCTTTCCCAGCTGGTTGCCGACGGTTATGTCCAATCGCAGCAGGGAAAGGGGGTCCGCGTAATTCGCGACCCGGAGCTCGACGTTACCCGCGGCTATGATGGGCTGGAAACGTTTGTCGAAATGGCTGTGCGCCTGGGCTTCGAGCCTGGTACTCGCTGCATCGCGCTCGAGCGAGTCACCGCCGATAGGGAGCTTGCCAAGCTCACCGGCTTTCCGTCGGGGACGAAGCTCGTGCGCACCCTGCGTGCTCGTAGCGCAAACGGTCAAGTGGTCTCGACCGATGACAGTTATATTCTTGAGGATATCGCATCGGGCCTTACGCCTGAGATCGTCGAGGGCGGTGTTTACAACTATCTCGAAGGGGAGCTCGGAATCGGCGTTGCCACAAGTCGGCGCATCATCACCGTCGAGGCGGTTACCGAGGCCGATAGGCGCTATATCGACCTCGGAGGCTTTAACGCGGTGGCGGTCATGCGCAGCCATACCTTCGATACCGACGGCAACATGATCGAGTTCACCGAGACGCATCAACGCCCTGGATTTTTCTCGCAGTATACGACCGTAATGCGCTCGCAGCGCTAGCGTCTCAACCAGGGCGGCGGCCTCAAGTGGGGACGCTCAGAAAGGGGACAGGCACTTTTCTGAGACCTGGCTCCGGCCCCGCTCAGAAAGGGGACAGGCACTTTTCTGAGACTCGGCTCCGGCCCGATGCTCCCTCGCGCCGGCATCGATGGAACGAAATAACCCGATCGCGTTTGGATGCATGCGAACGCGATCGGGTTCGTCTTCGTTTCGGAGGTGGTCTTCCGCTCCGGGAAAAGCGTCCGCCTCAGAAAAGTGCCTGTCCCCAATTTGAGACGACGTGTCCGCCTCAGAAAAGTGCCTGTCCCCAATTTGAGGCGACGATTCGAGGCGGCCTGCGGGTTACGGACGCTGGCCCATGCCGCCCTCGAGCGTGAGCGTCTCGCCGTTCATGTACTTGAAGTCGGGCCCGCAGAGCTGGACGACGACGCGACCGATCTCGGTTTCGACGTCGCCGTAGTGGCCCGCCGGCGGCATGTGGACGTTCGCCTCGAACGCCTCGGGATAGGCGTTCTGGAAGTTCTCGAGCTGGGCGGTCCAGGCAAGCGGGCACACGATGTTGACGTTGATGCCGTCGGGGCCCCATTCGTTGGCGGCGACGCGGGTCAGGCCGCGGATACCCTCCTTGGCGGCGGCATAGGAGCACTGGCCGTAGTTGCCGAACAGGCCGGCACCGGATGCGAAGTTGACCACGGAGCCACGGGTCTCCTTGAGGTGCGGATAGCACTTCTGCATGTAGAGGAAGGTGGCGTACAGACCGGAGTACAGGGCGAGGTCGAACTGCTCCATGGTGTGGTCGGCGATGGTGACGCCGGAGGCGGATGCTTGCGCGTTGTTCACGAGGGCGTCGATGCGCCCGAACTTGGCGATCGCCTCATCGACGACGTGCTGCACGACGGCCTCGTTGTCCTGGCCGGCGGAGACGTCGGCGGCCACGGGCAGCACCTGGATGCCGTATTCGGCTTCGAGCGATTCCTTGGCTGCTTCGAGCTTGGCGACGTTGCGGCCGGTTATCACGAGGTTCGCGCCCTCCTTGGCGAAGGCGACATCGATGCCGTAGCCGATGGAGCCGGCGGAGCCATCCTGGAGCGTTGCCTTGCCACCGCCGGTGACGATGACGGTTTTACCGGTGAAGAGTCCCATGTTGTTCTCCTTTCGTGCCGGGCAGCATCGTGCCCGGCGATGCGGAATGAAATGTAAACCAAACCTCACGTCAACATAGCACCTTGCCGCGACCGCTTCGGTCGACGGTCTCGCGAAGGGTGGTCTTGCACTGCTGTGCGGTAAAGTAAACGAGTGGGGAGACGGATCTGCAGTGCATACGCAAAAGCCGCTCGCCTCGCCTTGCTGATGCCGGCGATGGGGCGTCGGCGCGGTTCTCACATGAAGCATGTGGCGTAAATTCGTTTTGTGGGGGTAACTCAAGTGGAGTTCTGCTATACTGTCACCCGCTGTCCCCATCGTCTAGCGGCCTAGGACGCCACCCTTTCAAGGTGGATATCACGGGTTCGAATCCCGTTGGGGGCACCATTGTATCTTCGGGCCTGGAATCCACGCGAATCCGGGCCTTTTTTCTGCCGAACGCGGGATTCGAACCCATTGGGGTCGCGAGGCTGAGCGAACGGCCCGAGCCGTTCGCCAGCGAGCGTGCGAGGGCGCGTAGCGCCCGTGGCCGCGTGCGCCGCAGGCGTACGCGAATCCCGTTGGGGGCACCATTGCATGATCGAGTCCGGATCCGCGTGCGGACCGGGCTTTTTTACTACGGAGCGGGGGTTGCTATGCAGGCGCGCCAGATCACTCGGGCAGGTATATCCGTTGCATTGCTGTCGGTTGCGGCGTGGTGCACGCTTCCGCTGGGCCCCGTCCCCTTCACCTTGCAGACCATGGTTCTCGCGCTGCTTCCCGCAGCCCTCGACCGCGCGACGGCGTGCGCGTCGGTTGCCGCCTATCTGCTGCTGGGGGCGGTCGGCATGCCGGTGTTCTCGGGCTTCGGCGCCGGCATCGCCGTGCTCGCCGGCCCGACGGGCGGGTATCTATGGGGCTTTCTCGTCGGGATGCTGGTTGCATGCACCGCGGTGAAGCTGCTCGAGCATCGGTTGTCCCGGTTTACGGCGGTGCTCGTCGGCGATGCGGCGATGTTCGCGATCGCATATGCGTGCGGAACCCTGCAGCTGATGGCGGTCGCATCGCTCGAGATGGTTCCGGCGCTCATGGTCGCGGTCGTCCCGTTCATCCTTCCCGATGTCGTCAAGCTGGTGGTGGGCGCTCGCGTGGGATGCGCGGTCTCGCAGGCGACGCGTCATGACGCGGCGTAGATGCACGGCGCCCCGTTTCCCGCAGGGGAGTCGGGGTGCTATCTGCAGGGCGGAGACGCGCGTCGCGGATTTCTAGCGCGTTGCCGCCAGGCGCTCCGCCGCGCGCTCTTCCGGCGTCATGCGCGTGCGCGGCGAATAGATCACGTGCGTGCGGCAGTATGCGGTGCACAGGTCGCACCCGGTGCAGGCGTCGGCATCGATCTGGTACGCCGGCGGGGCGAAGACCAGGGCGGGGCAACCGGTGATCTGCTTGCATCGGTGGCATCCCACGCATGCGTAGCGGTCGATGTCGACGGGGGCCGGGATGTTCGAGCGCAGCAGGCGCGTGCAGGGCGAGGAGAAGATGACCGCGTGGACGCCCGGGGTCGAGAGCGCGTCGGCGACCACCGCTCCGGCGGAGATGGTGTCGAGCGGGTCGACGACGGCGACGCGCGCGGCGCCGAGCTCCTCGGCGCGCGCGGCCAGCGATTCGATGGCCGCCCGGCTGAGATGCGCCTTGCTTGAGGCAAGGATGGCGAGCACGGTCGTGACGCCCTCCGCAGCGAGGTCGCGTAGCTCCTCCTCGGCGACGGCTGCGGCGACCTCGGTATCGAGGGCGAAATGGATGCAGGCGTCCACGGCGGGTTGCTGCGGGGTGCCGCCGCGGGGCACGGGCGTGCGATAGCGGTCGAGGAGCGCTTCCTCTCCGCCGGGGCAGATCGTCGCCGCCGGGTGGAGGGGGGCCGCTGCCGCGCATCCCGCGTTTCCGCATATCACGCGGCCCGCGCCGCGCCCGAGCGCTTCCTTGCATACGATGTAGGCGGCTCGATGGGGGCAGCCGGGGCAGGCGACGCCCCGCTCGACGCTACGCACGGTCGCCACCCTCCATCGCCGCGTCATACGGTTCGCGCGATAGCAGCTCGAGCTCGAAGTTGAGCGCGCAGCCCGCCATGGGATGGTTGAAGTCGAAGATGGTCATGCCGTCGTCTTCGACCTTGACCACGTGGGCCAGCTGCTGGTAGCCCTCGTCGTTCATGAGGTAGATCATCTCGCCTACGACGAGCTCGTCGTAGTTGGGGATCTCGACGGTGGGCATCGTGTAGAGCAGCTCCAAGCGCCGCTCGCCATAGGCGTCCTTGGGCTCGAGGTGGACGCGCTTGGTCTGGCCCGGCTCCATGGCGAGCACCGCCGCCTCGAAACCGGGGACGACTTCGCGGTTGCCCTCGACGTAGGTGAGCGGCATGCGCCCCTGCGTGGTGTCGAAGACCTCGCCGTCGTCGAAGCTGCCCGTATAGTGTACGGTCACGGCGTGCTTGAGCGCGTAATCGGACAAGGTGCATCCCTTCTGTTCATATCGCCGCGCGGGGGCGGCGGATGGTCGTTGCCAGGGAGGTGCGGCTTGCGTTGCCGGGGAGGTTCGACCCGCGTTGCCGGGGCGGTTAGAATCCCCGCTGCTGCGCGAAGCGCTCGGACGCGTCCTCGACGCCCTCGACCGAAGCGGCCCATGTGGCGAAATCGGGGGTGTCGGCGATGATTCCGTCGGCCTCCCAGACCGCCTGATGCGAGCGCTGCCATGCCTCGTCCACGTCCGGTCGCACGGGAAGATACGGCGTCAGGTACGTGGGGTTGAGCAGGAAGAAGGCTCCGCCCTCGCAGCGCGCGGTGAAATCGCGCAGGGCGCGACGGGCGTTTTTGCGCCGGCCGAGCTTGTAGAAGAGCAAGGTTCGGCCGAGCAGGTACCACGGGGAGTCCTCGGCTCGTTCCCCGAGCTCGCGTGCGCAGGCGAAGAAGGCGTCCTCGTCTTCCAACCGCGCGAGGGCGAGCAGGAGCGTTCCCTCGGCGCGGTTGGCGTAGCCTGCGGCGCGCAGCACCTGGCGGGCGTACGATGCGGCGGCGCGGTAGCGGGCGCTGGTGAGGCTGCCCTGCGAGAGCGCCTCCACGATATGCAGCCAGCCGATGACCTGCGGGTTGCCCAAGGTGAGCGCGGCCGCCTCCTCGTCTGGCGATCCGCGCCACAGCCCCGGTGCATCCGGGTCGAAGCGCTCGCCGGTGCCGGCGATCGTCTCGCGGACCTCGCGCTCGAGCAGGATGAGGTCGTGCAGGCAGTCATCGAGGGGCACGTTGGCGAGGAGCAGGTCCAGAAGCCGGGCGTCGACGCAGGTGCGATCGGTCTCGATGATCTTGAAGAGCGCCAGCCGCGTCTCGTCGAACAGCCGCGTGCGCTGTTGCTCGAACTCCCCGTCGGGGAGCTCCTCCATGCGCGCGAGCTCCCGCAGGAGCCTGTCGTGGACGCGCATATAGGAGACGAGCGCCCGGGCGTGCGCGTGGGTCGCATACGGCTCCGGGTCGAGCGCGATCTCCTCGCGCACGAGCTCTTGCGCCGCCGGCGTGAGGCCGGGGTGCGAGCGGGCGTATTCTTCCTCGAGATAGCGGGCGACGTAGACAGCGGGGTCCATCAGTTCCTCCCCTCGGCGGTGCCGTTCGCCCCGGCGGACGACGGCTCCTCGTAGGCGCCTAGCGCGTCCCGCACGGCTTCATGGTTGGCGATCCAGCTCGAGAAGCAGGCGTTGTCGGGCGAGCCGATGCCCTCTTGGAGCAGCGGGGTCGCCTCGCTCAGCGCGAGCACGAGCTCGTCTTCGCTGCCCGGGGCGACATGGACGCGGGCGAACACGCCCTCGGGGAACTCGGGCTGGAAGTAGAGCGCCTGCACCGCGTGGGGGAAGCTGCGGATGATGGTGCGCAGGGTGCGCGCGGCGCCGTCGAGGTCGTAGGAGCGATACGCGGCACTCATCTCGGCGAGCAGCGTCCAGGGGTCGAGGGCCTTCGTCGCGCCGTTGCCGGGGCGACGCGGCTGCGTGTGCAGCGATGCATAGGCGAGCGCGTGCCTGCTGCGGTACGAGGCGAGCTCGTCGCGGGTCGCCTCGAGCTTGGCGAGCGCGAGCATGCCGGTGTGGCGGATGTCGCCGGGGTCGTGCGGCACGATGCCGAGGCACTGCTCGGCAACGGTGAACGCCATGCGGTATTGGCCCGATATGAGCGCCTGCGCCGCGAGCGCGGAGAGCCAGCGCAGATAGGGACGGGTGCCCAGGTCGCTGGCGAATTCGCGCGCATAGGCGTCGTCGGCGCCCTCGACGAGCGCGGAGAGGTCGTCGAGGACCTCCTTGCGGTGGTCGAGCAGGAAGCTCACGTAGGCGTCGTTGCTCGGTGCCTCGAGCGCGGCGAGCATGCGCGTCGCGTCCCAGTTCTTCGGGTCGAGCTCGACCGCCTCGCGCAGGTAGCCCTCGGCGAGGTCTTCCTGGCGCTCCACCTCCTCCTCGTCGGTGAGGAAGGGGATGCGGTAGTCGACGACCTCGGCGGCGCGGGCGGTCAGATGGAAGGACCGGTCGCGGTCCGTATGGATGAGGCTGGATGGGTCCGCCTGGTAGGAAGCCATGCCCTGCTCGATGAACGCGGCGTCCTCGAGCGGGAAGACGCTCTTGCGGCGCATGTCTTCCAGGATGAGGCGCAGGCAGTCCTCTTGTATGGGGTCAAACGCCACGGCGCCTCCTTTCGTTGCAGTTGGTTCGTAAGGTACTAGTGTACCCGCGTGCGACCCTCTTCGCAGGGGCCGATGGTGCTCGGCATAAGCGTGCCACAACTGGCCGCGGCCACCCCGGCGCGCGCGGCGGCGCCTGATGGGGGGCGGCTGCGATGGGCGGGCGAAGGGCCCGGCCGCGAATCCGCCCGCAAGGGGCGGTCGGGGCGCTATGAGAGCCGCGACGCCTCCTCGGGGCTGTTCGCGATCTCGATGACGACGCCGTGGGGGAGGCAGACGATCTGCTCGCCGGCGGCGTCGATGGGGTCGTGCTGGACGCAGACCTGGTTGCCGCAGTTCGCGGACTCGACCGTTACGGCTCCATCGTGGATGACCACGCGGTTCTCGCCCCGCTCGGCGTCGTCGCCGGTCCCCGTTCCGGGTGTCTCGACCGTGTAGGAGCAGTCGGTGTCGAGCGGGTCGGCGCGATAGAAGCCGTCTTTGGACTGGCATACGACCACGGCGTCGTGGCCGGAGGGCTGCGGGGACGGGCGCAGGGCGAGCCACGCCGCGCCGGCGCATGCGCAGACGGCGATGAGCGCGATGAGCGCCCGGTCTCCTCGTTTCAAAGCTGGTGTCATGGAAAAGACCTCGTGAAGGGACCTTTCGGTCGGGATTGCGGGAGGGGCCGCCGCGCCGCGGGGAGGGCGGTGCGGGTCCGGGATGCCGAGGGGCGCGGACGGCGCCTGCCGGGCATCCCGCGGGGGGGCGTCCGAAGATTCGGCGGCGCTGTTTGCCGAAATATCGGCGCCATCATTGTTTCAAAGCGATAAACTAAACACAAGCCTGCGCACCTGAGGTACGCAGTCTCACATGGTCCAAACGGAGCCGTTTCGGTGCTCCGTTGCAGAGCAGGCCCTGGAGAGAGGGGCTTGCAGAGTGGAGGCATTCTATGGGACGTTTTACCAACCCGCGCGACCTGTATTTCGGTGAGGGCGCACGCCACGAGGTCAAGAACCTCAAGGGCGAGCGCGCGATGATCGTCACCGGCGGCGGCTCCATGCGCCGCGGCGGCTTCCTGCAGGACGTCGAGGCCGACCTCAAGGAGGCCGGTTTCGAGGTCGAGATCTTCGAGGGCGTCGAGTCCGATCCGTCCGTCGAGACGGTCATGAAGGGCGCCAAGGCCATGGAGGCCTTCGGTCCCGATTGGATCATCGGCATCGGCGGCGGCTCGCCCATCGACGCCGCCAAGGCCATGTGGCTGTTCTACGAGTATCCCGAGGAGACCTTCGAGCAGGCCGTCGTGCCCTTCTCCTTCCCGGAGCTCCGCACCAAGGCCCACTTCTGCGCCATCGCCTCGACCTCCGGCACCGCGACCGAGGTCACCGCGTTCTCCGTCATCACGGATTACGAGAAGGGCATCAAGTACCCGCTGGCCGACTTCAACATCACCCCTGACGTCGCCATCGTCGACCCCGAGCTCACCTACACCATGCCGGCCAAGCTCTGCGCCCACACCGGTATGGACGCGCTGACCCACGCCATCGAGGCCTACGTCTCCACCGCCGGCTCCATGTACACCGACGGCAACGCGCTGCACGCCATCCGCGAGATCGTCGAGTGGCTGCCCAAGTCCTACCAGGGCGACCATGAGGCCCGTGCCCATATGCACGACGCCCAGTGCATCGCCGGCATCGCCTTCTCGAGCGGCCTGCTCGGCATCGTCCACTCCATGGCGCACAAGACCGGTGCCGCCTTTACCGGCGACCACATCATCCACGGTTGCGCCAACGCCATGTACCTGGGCAAGGTCATCCAGTTCAACGCGAAGGACGAGCGCGCCCGCAGCCGCTACGCCTTCATCGCCAAGGACGTCTTGCATCTCGAGGGCGAGACCGAGGACAAGCTCGTGGCCGCGCTCGTGCAGAAGATCCGCGACCTCAACGACGCGCTCGACATCCCGCAGGGCATCAAGAACTACGGCAAGGGCGGCGTGAAGGCCGACGAGTCGATCATCGACTACGACGAGTTCGAGGCCAAGAAGGCCGACGTCGCCGCCAACGCCATCCTCGATGCCTGCACCGGCTCCAACCCGCGCATCCCGACGCAGGAGGAGATGGAGCAGCTGCTCGAGTGCGTCTACACCGACACCCCGGTGACGTTCTAATCTTTACGGCGCCCCGGGCGGGCGCTCGCAAAGCGATGCTCGATGCGTTGCAAAGGGTCAAGGGCCGTGCCCTTGGCCCTTTCTTTGTGGACATGCGCGCAGGGCGCCCGAGGCGGGTGCGCTGTCGTTTCTCTTCAGCAGATGAATCTGTATTAACAGTCGTTAAAATTGCACGCAGATAGGTATCTGCGTGCTAATCTCTCGAACTACTAAATATCCAAGCGCGCTGGATGCGAATTGGTGCATACGGGTGCGCCCATGGGCCGTCGAAAGGATGGCGCCGGGGGCGCGGTGACGGGCGCGGGTCCATAGGGTTCGGGAGGGCGAAAGACGATGGGTATTCGTGTTGGTGTCATGGGGGCTGCCGGTTACGCGGGCGCCGAGTTGGTGCGCTTGGTGCTCGGCCATCCCGACATGGAGCTCGTTGCCGTGACGTCCAACGCGGACGCCGGCGTTGCGCTGGCGGATGCGTACCCTGCCTTCTGCGGTGCCGTGGATCTGGCGTTCACCTCGCATGATGACCCGGTCCTCTTCGATCTCGATGCCGTGTTTCTTGCCGTGCCGCATACCGCGGCCCTGTCGGTGGTGCCGGCGTTGCTGGAGCACGGCGTCTCCGTCTTCGACCTCTCCGCCGATTATCGTTTGAAGGACGCGGACACGTACCGAGCGTGGTACGGCGCGGAGCACACGTCTCCCGAGCTGCTCGAGACGCGCGCCTTCGGCCTGCCCGAGCTGTTTGCGGACGATCTTGCGCGCGCGGCCGCGGCGCGGGCTGCGGGAGACCCCGTGCTGGTTGCGTGCGCGGGTTGCTACCCCACGGCGACCTCGCTCGCCGCGCTGCCGGCGATCAAGCTGGGCTGGGTCGCGAGCGCCGGGGCCATCGTGGTCGATGCCGTCTCCGGCGTGACCGGAGCGGGCAAGGGCGCCAACCAGCGCACGCATTTCTGCAGCGCGGACGAGAACCTGGAGGCCTACGGCGTGGGTAGGCACCGCCACACGCCCGAGATCGAGCAGATTCTAGATGCGAGGGACCGCGTGGTGTTCACCCCGCATCTGGCTCCGCTCAAGCGCGGCCTGCTCTCCACCGTCACGCTGCCGCTCGCCGGCGGCGCCCCCGATACCGCCGGGGCCGTGGCGGCGTATCGCGCGTTCTTTCGGGATGCGCCCTTGGTTCGCGTGCTCGATGCGGGGCAGATGCCCAAGACCTCGAGCGTGGTGGGAACCTGCTGCTGCCATATCGGCATGGCGGTCAACGAGCGCGTCGGCGCGTTGGTGGCGGTCGCCGCCATCGACAACCTGTGCAAGGGCGCGGCGGGTCAGGCGGTGCAGTGCGCGAACATCGTGTACGGCTGGGACCAGCGACGAGGGCTTCCCGCGGTCGCGATGCCGGTCTAGCCGCGCGCTCGCGCCGAGCTGCCGGCGGTATGCGGCACGAAGGAATATGGTTCGCCGCCCGGTCGCGCGCCGGCGGCATATGCGGGGAGAGGTGCACTATGACGAATATCAATCAGAACGATGGCGCGGACGCCTTTTGCGAAGAGGTGCCCCTGCGCACCGTGGCGCAGGGCGGCGTCACCAGCCCCCGGGGTTTTCGGGCGGCAGGCGTCCATGCGGGCTTTCGCAAGAATCCGCAGCGCTTGGATATGGCATGCGTGGTTGCGGATGAACCCGTCCCGTGCGCGGCGGTCTTCACCACCAATCGCTTCTGCGCGGCGCCCGTGCAGGTGAGCCGTCAGAACCTGGGCGGCGCGGATAAGGGATACGGCCTGGTGCAGGGCATCGTTATCAACTCCGGCAACGCCAACGCCGCTACGGGCGAGCGGGGCCGCGTGGTCGCGCGGGAGACCTGCGGGATCGCGGCGAGCGCCTTGGGGTGCGAGCGCGAGCAGGTGCTGGTCGCCTCGACCGGCGTGATCGGTCAGGTCCTGGGCATCGAGCCCTTCGAGGAGGGGGTGCCCGCCGCCGCCCGCGCCCTGTCGACCGCCGGCGGCGCCGACGCGGCGCGGGCGATCATGACCACGGACACGCATCCGAAAGAATGCGCGCTCCGCTATACCAGCAAGGCGTCGCCCTATGCTGGATGCACCTTCACGGTGGGCGGCATGTGCAAGGGGTCCGGCATGATCATGCCCAACATGGCGACGATGATCGCCGTGATCACCACCGATGCCCCGGTGGAGCCGAAGGCGCTGCACGCCCTGTTGAGACGGGTCGTGGACGCGACCTTCAACAAGGTCACCGTTGATTCGGATTCCTCGACCAACGACACGTGCATCATGCTCGCCTCCGGTGCCGCCGTCGCGGACACCGCCCCCATCGAGGAGGGGAGCGCCGCCTATGGCGAGCTGCTGGGCGCGGCGCGCGAGGTATGCGAGACGCTTGCGCGCGCCATCGCCGCAGATGGCGAGGGCGCCTCGCGTCTGGTGACCGTCAACGTGACCGGCGCCGCGACGGACGCGGATGCGGACGCGGCGGCGCGCGCCGTCGCCGGCTCCCCCTTGGTCAAGACGGCCATCGCCGGCCGCGATTGCAACTGGGGGCGCATCGCCATGGCGCTGGGCAAATGCGGCGCCGCGTTCAACCAGGAGGACGTGTCCATCGACATCATGGGCATGCCCGTGTGCCGTAACGGGCTTACCGTGCCGTTCGACGAGGACGAGGCGCTGCGTCGCTTCGAGGCCCCGGAGATCGTGATCGCGTGCGACCTGGGTGCCGGTACATGCGCCACCACGGTTTGGACCTGCGACCTCACGCACGATTACGTGACCATCAACGGAGATTACCGCACGTAGGGGCCGCCGCGCCATCGAGAGCGCGCCGCTCGCGCGCAACGACATGCAAAGGGGGAGCAGATGAAGTATGCAAGGGACTCGCGTCCCGGAATATCACATGAGAAGACGGCGCAGCTGCTGTTCGAAGCGCTGCCATGGATCAAGAACCTGACCGGCAAGACCATCGTCATCAAATACGGCGGGGCGGCGATGGTCGACCCGAAGCTCCGCGATGACGTGATGAGCGACATCGTCCTGCTCAAGATCATCGGCGTGAACCCGGTGATCGTGCACGGCGGCGGCGCGGATATCAGCGCGGCGCTGAAGCGACGCGGAATCCCCGTCGAGTTCGAAGGAGGGCAGCGCGTCACCTCGTCGGAGGCCATGGAGGTCGTGCGCGAGGTGCTGGTGGGCAAGGTGAACCAGGAGCTGGTCGCCGCCATCAACCAGCACGGCAACCTGGCGGTGGGCGTGTCCGGCGCGGACGCGGGCACCATCGTCGCCGAGCAGCTCGACCCGGGTCTGGGCCGCGTGGGAAGGATCGTTCGCGTGAACGCCGGCTATCTCGAGGGCGTCATGGCGAATGACTACATCCCCGTGGTCGCGACCGTCGCGGCGGGCGAGGACGGCGGGTTCTACAACATCAACGCCGACGTCGCCGCCGGCCATATCGCCGCGGCGATCCATGCGCACAAGGCTATCTTCCTCACCGACGTGGACGGCCTGTACGAGGACTTCGCCGATAAGGACTCGCTGATCTCCAATCTCACGCTTGGGGAGACGCAGGCCATGCTGGACGCGGGCGAGATCGACCGCGGCATGATACCCAAGTTGGAGAGCTGCGTCTACGCGCTGCGCGGCGGCGTGTTTCGCACCCATATCATCAACGGCACCACGCCGCATGCGCTGCTGCTGGAGCTCTTGACCGATGCCGGCGTGGGCACCGTGATGCACTCGACCGACGCGGCATACGAGCACGACACCCATCCCCATCCGCTGGGCGCCTTCGCTTCGCGCCTGGTTGAGAATCTAGACGAATAAGGAGGCGGCGAGATGTCGCTTGGTTTGCAAAAGGCACTTGAATCCAGCTATGTGATGAACACGTTCGCGCGCATGCCCGTGGAGCTCGTCGAGGGCCGCGGTATGACGCTGGTGGGCGATGACGGCGCGGAGTACCGGGATTTTCTCGCGGGCATCGGCGTATGCTCGCTTGGTCACGGGCATCCGGTGCTCGTGGAGGCCGTGCGCGAGCAGGCGGAGCGTCTGCTGCATGTTTCCAACTACTTCTATATCGAGCGCCGCGGCGAGCTCGCGGCGCTGCTGTCCAAGCTCGCCGCGGGCGATGGGGACGGCGCGCGCGCGGTCGCCGAGGCGATGCGCGCGGGGGACGAGGCCGCGGTGGCCGCGCTGGCCTCCCCTCGTGCGGGCGAGCAGGTGTGGAAGAGCTTCTACGCGAATTCGGGCGCCGAGGCGAACGAGGGGTCGATGAAGCTTGCGCGCCTCTATGCCAAGCGCACGGGCAACGGCGGCAACGTCATCGTGACGCTGCGCGGCGGCTTCCACGGGCGCACGCTCGAGACCATCGCCGCTACCATGCAGGACCGCTTGCAGCGAGCGTTCCAGCCGCTGCCGCAGGATTTCGTCGCCTGCACGCCCAACGATTGCGATGAGCTCGCCGCGCTGTTCGAACGGTATGGGAGCGAGATCTGCGCGGTCATGGTCGAACCCATCCAGGGCGAGGGGGGCGTGCATCCGCTTACCCGCTCGTTCTTCGAGGCGACGCGCGATCTGGCCCATGCGAACGGCGCGCTGCTGATCGCGGACGAGGTGCAGACGGGCGTGTTCCGCACCGGAAAGCCCTTCGCCTTCCAGACCTACGGCGTCGAGCCCGACATCGTGAGCCTCGCCAAGGGTATCGCCGGCGGCGTTCCCATGGGCGCGGTGCTCGCCAAGGCCCATGTCGCCGACGCCTTCGCCCCCGGCGAGCACGGGAGCACGTTCGGCGGCGGCCCGCTGGCGGTGTCGGCTGCCTGCGCGGTGCTGTGCGAGCTGGTGTTGGGTGATTACGATGCGCATGCGCGAGAGGTGGGCGGCTATATGGCCGAGCGCCTGGCGAGCGTGCCGCATGTGGTGGAGGTGCGCGGCCGCGGCCTGATGCTCGGGTGCGACCTGGACGACGAGGCGGGCGATGCCCATGACGTGGTCGCCGCCTCGTTGGAGCGCGGCGTCATCTTGAACGCGACGGGGGCGCATACGCTGCGCATCCTTCCGCCGCTCATCTGCGAGCGCGAGGATGTCGACGTGCTGATCGACGTGCTGAACGCGGTTTTGGGATAGGCGATCGACGGGGCGCGTGCGGACCTGTCCGCCCGCGCCCCGCTGCGGGCCTCGCGGCCCTTGCGCGCTGCGCCGGGCAACGCCTGCGCGTTGCCGCAGCTCCACGCCCTCACGGGTTCGAATCCCCGCACGGGGCCCTAACAAGGAAACGGCCCCGTTGCCGGAGCCGTTTGCTTCATGATGGTGGGCGATGAGGGATTCCGCGTGCGGACATGTCCGCCCGCGCCCCGCTGCGGGCCTCGCGGCCCTTGCGCGCTGCGCTGGGCAACGCCTGCGCGTTGCCGCAGCTCCGCGCCCTCACGGGTTCGAATCCCCGCACGGGGCCCTAACAAGGAAACGGCCCCGTTGCCGGAGCCGTTTGCTTCATGATGGTGGGCGATGAGGGATTCGAACCCCCAGCCTTGTGCGTGTAAAGCACCTGCGCTAACCGTTGCGCCAATCGCCCGTGGGAAATAAGTATAGCCAGGGCGCGTCGGTATGGCAAGGATGCAATTGGAGCGCGTTCAAACTATGATGATGCAAGCGGTTTCGTACCGTTTGCACTGTCGCTCTCTCGCGGCACGTTCGTCGCGCGGCTTCGTTTGGAGGAGCTATGACCACGTCGTCCCATTCATCGCTGCAGCCCGAGGCGTTGCAGGTGCCGGGCGTGCTCGGCGATTACATCGAGGTTCTCGACGCCGCCGGCGTGCTCGACGGGATCTCGGGATCGTCGGCCTGCCTTGACGACCTGGCGTCGCTTCCCATCTCGTTCGTCAGCTACGACTCCCGGTCCGTCGTTCCGGGAACGCTGTTCATCTGCAAAGGCGCCGCGTTCAAGGTCGATTACCTGGCGCAAGCGGTCGCATCGGGCGCGGTCGCCTATGTCGCCGCGGAGCACTATCAGGATATCGACCTGCCCTGCCTGCAGGTCTCGGATATCCGCAGGGCGCTGGCCCCGCTCGCGGCGCGCGCGTACGGCGATCCGTCCGAACGGCTGCGCATCAGCACCTTTACGGGCACGAAGGGCAAGACCACGAGCGCGTTCTACCTCAAGGGCATCCTCGATGCCCAGGCGGAGCTCGACGGCCATGCCCCGGCGGCGATCATCTCGACCATCCTGGTGGACAACGGCTCCGAGCGCATTCCTTCGAAGCTCACCTCGCCCGAGCCGCTCGAGCTCAACCTCTATCTGTCGAGCGCGGCCTCGCTGGGCGCCGCCGACGTCGTGATGGAGTCGTCGAGCCAGGCGCTCAAGTACGGGCGCGTGGCGGGGATCCGCTTCGCGGTGGGCGCGTTCACCAATATCAGCGAGGACCACATCTCTCCCATCGAGCATCCCACCTTCGAGGATTATTTCGCCAGCAAGCTGACCCTGTTCGCGCAGTGCGACAACGCCGTCGTGAACCTCGACATCGATTTCGTCGACGAGGTGCTCGCCGCTGCGGCGCGCTGCCCGCGCACCCTCACGTTCTCGCTGCGCGACGATTCCGCCGACCTCTATGCATCGTCGTGGAAGCAGGTCGGCCACGATACGCTTCTCACGGTCGAGGCGCCGCGCGGTACCTACAGCGTGCTGGTCCCCACCGTCGCGGAGTTCAACCTGTCGAACGCCCTGGGCGCCATCGCGTGCGCCGAGGCGCTGGGCGCGGCCCCGGAGGCGATCGAGCGCGGCCTGGCGGGCGTCCGCGTGCCCGGCCGCATGGAGCGCGTCGACTCTCCCGATCCCGATATCGCGGGTATCGTGGACTACGCCCATAACGAGGTGAGCCTGCGCGTGCTGCTCGAGAACGTGCGGCGTAGCTATCCCGACCGCGAGCTGTGCGTGGTGTTCGGCTCCACGGGGGACAAGGGGCGCGACCGCCGCGAGGGCATGGGGCGCGCCGCCGGCGAGCTGGCGGATCGCATCATCGCGACCGAGGACGACGCGGGCACCGAGGACGTCATGGAGATCTGCCGCGCGATCGAGCGGTATGCGCGCGAGGCCGGCGCCGACGACGTGACGATCGAGCCCGACCGCGAGCAGGCGGCCCGCCTCGCGGTGCGCGGCTGCTCCGGCCCCGCGGTCATCGTGATGGCCGGCAAGGGCCACGAGCGCCATATGATCCGCGCCCATGGGCGCGATGCCTACGAAGGCGATACCGCCCTGCTGTCGCGCGTGTTCGAGCAGGAGCTCGGGTAGCGCGCGACGGGAGCGGAGCGCGAAGCGGGGCCGGGTTATGCGCTCGGCCCCCTGCTTTATGCGTTTCGGCTGGGCGTGCCCGATGCCCGCCCCCGTCCTTTCGCGCGGGCGGGTATGATAGGTTGCAGCATTGACGTTGGCGCGCTCCGTGCGTGCATGAGGCTGGAAGGACGATTATGCCGAACACCGTTTTGCCCGAGCATGTCGAAGGGGAGCTCGCCGAGCGCCTGGGTCGCGTACGCTATGTGTTCACGGACCTTGACGGCACCATGCTGGGGCCGGGCTCGTGCGTTCTGCTCGACAACGAGGGCAACCATAGCCTCGATTTCGTTTCCACCCTGCTCGACCTCAAGCGCGCCGGCGTCGAGGTGATTCCCTGCTCGGGCCGCAACCGCTCGATGCTGCACGAGGACGTGCGCCTGCTGGGCCTCAACTCCTATATCGGCGAGATGGGCGGTCTGCTCATGCTCGACCATAAGAAGAACGAGTGGGAGTACTTCACCGCGGATATGCCCTACGACCCGGCATCGGGCTTGACGCCGCACGAGGTCATCGAGCAGACGGGCGTGCTCGACGAGTTCATGGGCCGGTGGCCCGGCATGCTCGAGTTTCACAACGACATGTCGACGGGCTACAAGCACCGCGAGGTCACCGTGGGCATGCGCGGCGAGGTGCCCGACGACGAGGTCCGCGCCATCATCGACGCCGCCGGGGCGCAGCTGTGCTGGGGCGATAACGGATATCTGAACTATATCTCGGCTCCCACCACGCTCGAGCTGCCCGAAGGCGTTCGCGGCCGCGCCTTCAACCTCATGCCGCAGGGCCTCGACAAGGGTCGCGCCGTCGCGCGCTTCTGCGAGCTGCGCGGCATCGACCCGGCGGAGACGCTGTCCATCGGAGATGCCTCCTCCGACTTCCTGATGGCCGATGCGACCTCCCTGTTCTTCCTGGTGGAGAACGGGTTGAAGGACCCCCGCGCCGCGGAGTTCCTCGAGGCGCACGAGAACGCGTACGTGACGCGCGGGCGCATCCTGGACGGCTGGATCAGCTCGATGCGCACGCTGCTCGCGGCGCGCGCCTAGGGGTCGGACGCCATGGATACCCTTGAAGTGCCCGATATAACCTTGAACGCCATGCCGATCGGCGTCTTCGATTCGGGTCTGGGCGGCCTGACGGTGGCCCGCGCCATCGCCCGCGCGCTCCCGAACGAGTCGATCTACTATGTGGGCGATACCAAGCGCTGCCCGTACGGCGTGCGTTCCGAGGAGGAGGTGCGCTCCTTCGCCGTGCAGGCGGGTCGATGGCTCGAGGCCCACGCCGTGAAGATCATGGTCATCGCATGCAACACCGCGACGGCGGCGGCGCTCTCGACGGTGCAGACCATGCTCGACGTCCCCGTGATCGGCGTGATCGCGCCGGGCGCGCGGGCGGCGAACCACAGCACCCGCTCGCGGAAGGTGGGCGTGCTGGCGACCGAGCTCACCGTCCGTTCCGGTGCCTACACGAAGGCGATACACGCCCTCGATGCCGGCGTCCAGGTGTTCGGGTGCCCCGCGTCGAGCTTCGTGGACATCGTGGAGCGCGAGCTCGCGACCGGCGCCCATCTGCAGGAGACCTGGTTGGAGCACGGCGACGTGTTCGATACGCCCGAGATCCGCGCCGAGGTCGCCCGTACGATCAAGCCGCTGGGGGATGCCTCCATCGACACCGTGGTGCTCGGATGCACGCATTTCCCCCTGCTCGCGGGGCCGATTCGCGCGGCCTTGGGCGACGGCGTGCGCGTGGTCTCCTCGGCGGAGGAGACCACGTTGGAGCTTACGGACATCCTGCGCCGGCGCGGTCAGCTCGCGCTGGACGGGGCGGTCCCCGAGCATCGCTTCGCCACGACATCCGACAACATCGCGGAGTTCGCGGCGGCCGGGAGCTTCATCTTCGGCCAGCCGCTCAAGAGCATCGAGCATATCTCGCTCGAAGAGCTCGACAGCCTGCACGAACGGGCGCAGGGCTAGGGATAACCGTTGGTGCGGGCGCGGGGGCGCCCGCGCTTTTTTGACAGGAGGAAACCCCATGGAGCATATGGAGATCGTGCGCGCGAGCGGGCGCGCCGCCGGCGAGATGCGCCGCGTGCGCCTGGAGCGCGAGGTGCTGAAGAACGCGCTCGGCTCGTGCCTGGTCGAATTCGGCGACACCAAGGTGCTGTGCGCCGCGACCATCGAGGACGGCCTGCCCGCGTGGCGCCGCGCCAGCCGCTGCGGCTGGGTGACGGCGGAGTACGCGATGCTGCCCGCATCGACCAACCGCCGCACCAACCGCGAGGTCGGCAAGCGCAAGGGACGTTCCATGGAGATCGAGCGCCTGATCGGCCGCAGCCTGCGCACGGTGGTGAACATGCGCTCCCTGGGCGAGTACACCGTGACGGTCGACTGCGACGTGATCCAGGCCGATGGCGGCACGCGGACCGCCTCCATCACCGGCGCCTGGGTGGCGCTGCACGATGCCCTGATGGCGTGGGTCGAGGCGGGCAAGATCCCCCGTCTTCCGCTGACCGGCCAGGTAGCGGCCGTGTCCATGGGCGTGGTCGACGGCTGCGAGCTGCTCGACCTCGATTACTCCGAGGATTCGAACGCCGAGATCGATATGAACCTCGTGGCGACCGATTCCGGGGAGATCGTCGAGCTCCAGGGCACGGGCGAGCGCACCCCGTTCGACCGCCAGCGTCTGAACCGCCTGCTCGACCTGGGTGATACGGGCATCGCCAAGCTGGTGGCGCTGCAAAACGAAGTGACGGGCTTTCGCGACTAGGCGAAAACGATGCCGCCGGCTTCCGCTCGGCGCCGCGGGGCGTTCGCAGCGGAGGTCGGGCGTGCGGAAGGGAGGGCCGCATGGCTCTGGAACATATCGATAGGGAGACGCTCGATCCCGCGCGCACCATCGTGGTCGCGACCGGGAACATGCATAAGCTGACGGAGATCGAGGCGATCTTGTCGCAGGTCCTGCCGGATACGCGCTTCGTGGCGCTGGGGCAGCTCGGGGATTTCGAGGATCCCGAGGAGACGGGCGCCACGTTTCTCGAGAACGCGCTCATCAAGGCCGAGGCCGCCGTGGCGCAGACGGGCCTGTCCGCCGTCGCCGATGATTCCGGCCTCGTTGTCGATGCGCTGGAAGGCGAGCCCGGCGTCTATTCGGCGCGCTATGCGGGCGTCCACGGCGATGACGCCGCGAACAACGAGAAGCTGCTCGAGAAGATGGCGGATGTCGCCGATGGGGAGCGCACGGCGCGCTTCATGAGCGTGATCGCGCTGGTCGACGCGTCGGGCGTCGTCCGTTCGGGAACGGGGGCGTGCGAGGGCATGATCGGTCGCGAGGGCCGCGGCGACCACGGCTTCGGTTACGATCCGCTCTTTCTACCGGCGGACACGCCCGGCAAGACGATGGCGGAGCTCACGCCGGAGGAGAAGAACGCCATCAGCCATCGCTTCCATGCGCTGCAGGACCTTGTCGAGCAGCTGGCGTCGGGAGCCGGTGCATGAGGGCGGTCGTCCAGCGCGTGAGCAGCGCTAGCGTCGCCATCGACGGCGAGACCGTGGGCAGCATCGGACGCGGGTACCTCGTGCTGCTGGGCGTCGGTCATGAAGACGCGCGCGAGCAGGCGGACAAGCTGTGGGGCAAGCTGCGCGGCCTGCGCATCAACGACGACGCGCAGGGCAAGACGAACCTGGCGCTCGCCGATGTGGACGGTTCGGTACTCGTGGTCTCCCAGTTCACGCTCTATGCGGATTGCCGTCGCGGGCGCAGGCCGTCGTTTACCGCCGCCGGTGCGCCCGACCACGCCAACGAGCTCTACGAGTACTTCGTCTCGCTGGTGCGCGCCGACGTGGAACGGGTGGCGACGGGCCGGTTCGGCGCCGATATGAAGGTGTCGCTGGTGAACGACGGCCCCTTCACGATCGTGCTCGATACCGACGATCTATAGCGTGTTTTCGTATCTACCGGCAGCGATGTGCATTTTGCAGGCCCGGCTGCTATACTGATTGCGTTTGTAGCTATTTTGGGCGTATTGCGCCCTTATGGAGGCCGGTAGATGGAAGAGCTTGAAGTCAATCACGTGGACGATATCCAGGAGAAGCTGAAGGGCATGGTAGGGGAGCGCGTGCGCGTGCGCGCCAACATGGGTCGTACCCGCGTCGTCGAGCGCATGGGTACGATCAAGACCGTGCATCCGGCCGTGTTCATCGTCGAGGTGGACGAGCGCCGCGGCCGCAAGTCCCGCCAGTCGTACCAGTACGTCGACGTTCTAACCGGAACCGTCGAGCTGTTCGACCCGGAGTCGGGCGAGCATATCTTCGTTCCGCTGGGAAACCAGCTCGAGGAACATTAATGCCCGCGAACTTCATACTCGTCACGGCGCCGGCGAAGGTCAACCTGTATCTCGGCGTCCACCCCGGTGCGGGGGAGGACGGCTACCATCGCGTGGACACGGTGATGTCCGCGATCGACTTGACGGATACGCTCGCCATCGCGCCTGCCGCCGAGCTCTCGGTGCGCATGGTGCCCGAGGCGGATTTCCCTATGGAGCAGAACAGCGCGTACAAGGCGGCGGTCGCGATGGGCGAGGCGTTCGACCGCGAACCGGCGTTCACGATCCTCATCGATAAGCATATCCCCGTGCGCGCCGGCCTGGGCGGCCCGTCCGCGGACGCAGCCGCCACCATCATGGGCATCTGCCATTACTGGGGCATCGACCCCACCGATCCGCGCATCGATGCGGTGGCGCGCTCCATCGGCGCCGACGTGCCCTTCTTCCTGTTCGGGCCCCCTGCGTTCCTGTCGGGTCGCGGGGACGTGATGGAGGAACTCTACCGCCCGCTTACGGGAACTCCCGTCGCCCTGGTCAAGCCCAAGACGGGCGGCGTGAGCGCCGCCGATGCCTATCGCGCCTTCGACGCCTCCCCGGTCGAGCCCGCTTGCGTCGAGCCCATGCTCGAGGCGATGCGCGATCACCGCGAGGAGGACATCTTCGCGCGGGTATCGAACAACCTGGCGCCGGCGGCATGCGAGCTTCTACCCGAGATCACCGAGGTGCTGGCGTGGATCCGCCGGCAGCCCGATGTTCGCGTCGCCGAGGTCTCAGGTTCGGGATCTTGTGTGTTTGCCGTGTGCAACACGCAGATGGCGGCGGAGCGCATCGCGCTTTCGGCGATAAAAGACCACGATTGGTGGGGCCAGGCGGCAAAATTCGAAAAATCTGGACCTTATATCGCGGTGGGCTAGATTTTCTCGGAATTGTTTGATACTATAAACAGGCTTACGGGTTGTGGCTCAGTTTGGTAGAGCACTGCGTTCGGGACGCAGGGGTCGCTGGTTCAAATCCAGTCAACCCGACCATTGCATTGAAAAGACCAGGACATCGCGTCCTGGTCTTTTTATTTAACGCGGAACGGAGCGACGTCGCCGTGGCTGCTGGTCGACACCCTGGGGACACGGGGGTGGAAGCGGGGCTTCGGCGCCGCGGCTGGATGCGTGCCGTCTTGGAGCGGGGTCGGCGCGTCGCATGGGGCGGCAGCGTCCCCCGGCCCTCGCGGGAAGATCGGTGGCCGCCCGTTCTTTACCGAGCGCTAACGTTCGTGGTGCTCTCGCGTGCAAAATATGGCGGTGTTGTCATAGTCTGCATGGGCGCGGTATACTCATCCGAGCTGTACAGGTACGGCCATTCGTGGTCGGATCGCGCATTCGCGGCGATTTCTCCGGTGCGCCTCGCATCGACTCTACGTATTTGGAGGAAGTAATATGCGACTTGGTCCTATGGAGCTCGTAGTCATCTTGGTTGTGGTCCTGCTTATCTTCGGACCCAAGAACCTTCCGAAGCTCGGCAAGGCCTTCGGCTCCACCGTGAAGAACATTCGCGAGGGCATGGAGGGCGACGACAAGACCGAGCAGGTCGAGTCCGAGACCGTGATCGAGGACGAAGACGACGCCGAGATTCGCGAGCTCGAGACCAAGCTTGCCGAAGCCAAGGCTAAGAAAGAGGACGCAGCTCAGCACGCTGAGTAGCCTCTCTCAACAAGGGAGAGCAGCGACCGGCTTTTCCGTGAGGGGTGCCGGTCGCTTTTGCTGTTTGAAAACAGGAAGCATAGACGGAGCAAGGAGTTTCCTATATGGACGCCAGCCAGATCGTACTGACCGCAGAGGGCCGCAAGAAGCTCATGGAGGAGCTCGAGTGGCGCGAGGGTGAGAAGACCCGCGAGATCGTCGAGCACATCAAGGAGGCCCGTGCGTTCGGCGACCTTTCCGAGAACGCCGAGTACGACGCCGCCAAGGAGGAGCAGGCCAAGAACGCCGCCCGCATCGCCGAGATCCAGGCCATCCTCGCCAACGCGAAGGATGCCGAGAGCGGCGAGTACGGTCTGACCGTCTCCATCGGCTGCACCGTCGCCCTGGTTGACGGCGACGGCGTCGCCACCGAGGTCACCCTCGTCGGTACCACCGAGACCAACTCGCTCGAGCACAAGATCTCCAACGAGTCTCCGGTCGGCCGCGCCATCATCGGCCACGCCGAGGGCGAGACCGTCGAGATGATCACCCCGTCGGGCAAGCGTCGCGTCTACACCATCGCCAAGATCACGCGCTAGGGTTCACCTGGAATCTAGAATTCTAGCGCTTATCCGCTCCTCAGGGCCGCCTCCGGTCTTGGGGGGCGGTTTTGTTTACGACCAGCGCGTGCGGGGAACGGCCCCGCGCCGCAGCTATGAAGAGAGGAAACCATGGCCGAGAACACCACGACCGCGGCGACCGATACCGAGGCCGCCAACACCCTGAACGACGAGCGCGCCCGTCGCCTGGCAGATCGCGCCGCGCTGTACGCCGCCGGCAAGAATCCCTATCCCGAGCACTCCGACGTGACCGACCACGCCGCCGACCTGCTCGAGCGCTACGCCGGGCTCGCTAACGAGGAAGAGGCCGCCGAGCCCGTCACCGTGGGCGGCCGTATCGTGGCGAAGCGCGGCCAGGGCAAGATCATGTTCCTCGTCCTGCGCGACCCCTCCGCCGACATCCAGCTCTTCTGCCGCGTGAACGACGTGGAGGAGGCTTCCTGGGAGGTCCTCAAGTCCCTGGACCTGGGCGATATCGTCCAGGCCACCGGCGTCGTCGTGCGCACCAAGCGCGGCGAGCTCTCCGTGGCGCCCCGCACCGCGCGCCTGCTGTCCAAGGCCGTGCGCCCGCTGCCCGAGAAGTTCCACGGCCTTTCCGACAAGGAGACCCGCTATCGCCAGCGCTACGTCGACCTCATCGTGAACGAGGACGTGCGCGAGACCTTCCGCAAGCGCTCGCTGATCATCTCCACCTTCCGCCGCTACATGGAGGACAACGGCTACATGGAGGTCGAGACCCCCATCCTGCAGTCCATCCAGGGCGGCGCCACCGCCAAGCCGTTCATCACGCACTTCAACGCGCTCAACCAGGAGAACTACCTGCGCATCGCCACCGAGCTGCACCTCAAGCGCCTGCTGGTGGGCGGCTACGAGCGCGTCTTCGAGATCGGCCGCATCTTCCGCAACGAGGGCATGGACCTCACCCACAATCCCGAGTTCACCACCATGGAGGCCTATCGCGCCTACTCCGACCTCGAGGGCATGAAGGAGCTCGCCGAGGGCGTCATCAAGGCCGCCGCGCGCGCCATCGGCCTCGAGGGCACGATCGACTACCAGGGCCAGGCCATCGACCTGTTCTCCCCGTGGGCGAGCCGTTCCATGACCGATATCGTGTCCGAGGTCCTCGGCCGCGAGGTCACGCTCGACACCCCGGTCGAGGAGCTCCGCGTCGCCTGCGCGGAGCACGGTATCGAGACCAAGCCCGAGTGGACCGCCGGCAAGCTGGTCGCCGAGCTCTATGACGAGCTGGGCGAGGACACCATCGTGAACCCGACTTTCGTGTGCGACTACCCCGTCGAGGTGTCGCCGCTCGCCAAGCGCAATGAGGACGACCCGCGCCTCACGCACCGATTCGAGCTGGTCATTGCCGGTCATGAGTACGCCAATGCGTTCTCCGAGCTGAACGATCCGGTCGACCAGGCCGAGCGCTTCGCCGCGCAGATGGCCGAGAAGGCCTCTGGCGACGACGAGGCCATGGAGTACGACGAGGACTACGTGCGCGCGCTCGAGTACGGCATGCCCCCGGCGGGCGGCATCGGCATCGGCATCGACCGCGTCGTCATGCTGCTCACCAACTCCACGTCCATCCGCGACGTCCTGCTGTTCCCGCACATGAAGCCCGAGAAGGGCTCCAAGTCCGGCGCCGCTGCCGCCAAGGCCGCCCAGATGGCCGAGGCCGGTGCGTCCGCGAGCCCGTTCCTTGTGCCCATGAAGCCCACGATCGACTCCTCCCAGGTCGTCGTCGAGCCGCTCTTCGAGGACTTCGTCGATTTCGACACCTTCGCCAAGAGCGACTTCCGCGCGGTGAAGGTCAAGGATTGCGTTGCCGTGCCCAAGTCCAAGAAGCTGCTGAACTTCACGCTGGACGACGGCACCGGCGCCGACCGCACGATCCTGTCCGGCATCCATGACTACTACGAGCCGGAGGACCTCATCGGCAAGACGCTCATCGCCATCACCAACCTGCCGCCGCGCAAGATGATGGGCATCCCCAGCTGCGGCATGATCATCTCCGCGGTCCATGCCGAGCAGGAGGGCGAGGAGACCCCCGAGCGCCTCAACGTGCTGATCGTGGACGACGCCATTCCCGCCGGCGCCAAGCTGTACTAAGCCGCCTCGATTTAGCGTCTCAATTTAGGGACAGGCACTAATTTGAGACAGCGCGCGCTGAGCGGAGTGCAGCATATCGAGGTCTAATTACCAGGCGCCGTGCGAGGGTTTCGGCACCGCGCCTTTCATTCATGGCCGGGGTGCCTGAGGATCTTATATCCTCAGGCGCTCTGGTTTTTGCGTATCGAATTGGGCGCGGGCGCTTATGCGAGACGCTCTGGATCGCCGCCCGCCGCCTGCGGGCGCACCCGCCCCTCGCTTTCGCATCGACTTCGGGCGCCTGGAAGCCCGACGCCTCGAAAGTGCCCCGGGCTCTTGGAAGCCCGAAGTCTCAGAAAAGTGCCTGTCCCCAATTTGAGAATTCGGCATAATCGACGGCCGCTCCCTGCCTCCTTCGTTGAGCTTGCGTAATCGTGCGGGCTAGCAGGTGCAAACTTTGGGAAAATAAAAGCGTGTGCAAGTGTTCGTTCCAGATGCGCCAGGGAGGCACCATGGAGTACAAGATCACCGGGTATGAGCCCGCCAAGCTGTTCCATTATTTCGAGGAGATCAGCGCGATCCCCCGTGAGTCGGGTAACGAGAAGGGGATCAGCGATTACCTCGTGGCGTTCGCCAAGGAGCACGGCCTGTGGGTGTATCAGGACGACGTGTACAACGTCATCATCAAGAAGGCCGCCTCGGCGGGCGCCGAGGACGCGCCGGCGGTCATGCTGCAGGGCCATATCGACATGGTCTGCGATAAGCTGGGCACGGTCGAGCACGACTTCACGAAGGACGGCATCGATCTCGTGGTGAAGGACGGCGTTCTCACTGCCAACGGTACCACGCTGGGCGCCGACAACGGCATCGCCGTGGCGCTCATGCTCACCGTGCTCGATGACGACGCGCTCGCGCACCCCGCGCTCGAGTGCGTCTTCACCACGGACGAGGAGTCCGGCCTCGTGGGCGCCGAGACCCTCGATAAGTCCCAGATCGACGCGCGCATCATGATCAACCTCGATTCCGAGGAGGAGGGCGTGGCCACCGTGAGCTGCGCCGGCGGCGTCGTCGTCACCTTCACGCGCCCGGTCGCGCGCGAGCACAAGGCGGGCAGCTTGCTCACGCTCGAGATCTCCGGTCTGCTGGGCGGACACTCCGGCGCCGACATTCATCTGGAGCGCGGTAACGGCAACATCATCATGGCGCGCATCGTCGACCGCCTGATGGCAGCCGGCTCCCCGGCGCTCGTCAGCTTCAACGGCGGCACCAAGGACAACGCCATCAACCGCGAGTGCAGGGCCGAGCTCGTCTACGCCGACCACGCGGCCGCCGAAGCGGGCGCCGAGGTCGCGCGCGACGTCGCCGCGAAGGTAGTCGCCGAGCTCGAGACCTACGACCCCGGCTTCACCTGCGAGGTCTCGATCGCCGATGGCGTCGAGGCCGAGGCTATCGATGCGGACACGGCCCTGGCCTTCGTGCGCGCCATCCGCCTGGCCCCCAACGGCGTGATGCGCCGCAATCTCGCGGCCGACGGCGCCGTGGACGTGTCCTCCAACATCGGCGTGGTCGCCACGTCCGAGAACGAGGTCAAGATCCTGCTGTCCCCGCGTTCCTCCATCACCTCGTTGCAGGAGGAGTTCAAGGACCGCCTGCAGACGCTCGCCGACGTCCTGGGCTTCGACGCCGCGTTCGAGTACGAGTACCCGGGTTGGAGCTACGCCGAGCACTCGCCGGTGCGCGACGTGTTCGTGGCAACCTATCGCGAGCTGTTCGATGCCGACCTGCGCATCGAGTCCATCCATGCCGGCCTCGAGTGCGGCCTGTTCGCCGAGGCGCTCGACGGCCTCGACGCTATCGCCGTGGGGCCGACGCTCAAGGACGTCCACACGCCCGATGAGAGCATGGAGCTCGCATCTTCCGAGCGCTTCTACGAACTGCTCGTCGCCGTGCTGGGCCGCCTGGCAGCGTAGCCGACGGGTGCGTCCGCGCCGGTACCCACCATATGCGCTGATCGGGCGCCCCGCAGCTCGCCGCCGGGCTGCGGGGCGCCTTGCGCATCGCTTGTTTTCCAGCGCGTCATTTTTCCGTATCGGGTATCATGGGTATCTTTACGGGGTAAAGAAAGACACTAATGGATAGAGCTCGCACGTTAGAGGTACCTGCATGCTAGATAGATTTACCGATCGCGCGCGCCGCGTCATGTCGCTGGCAAAGGAGGAGGCGCTCGCGCTCTCGTCGACGAAGGTCGGCACGGAGCATCTGTTGCTCGCGCTCGCCAAAGAGGAGGAGGGCATCGCTGCGGAGGCCCTTCGAAACCTCGAGATCGCACACGATGACATCCTTGCGACCATGAGGGAGCTCGCCACGACGGTCGCCGCCGCGCCCGCGCAGGGCGAAGCGGACGGGTCCGCGGGCGACGCTGCGTCGGATGCGCAGGCCGCCGAGGCCTCGCGCCTGGCGTTCACCCCGGCCGTCATCGCCGTGATGGAGAAGAGCTTCCGCTTGGCGCGCGAGAACAACCAGACCTATGTGTCGACCGAGCACCTGCTGCTCGCAATCGTGGCGCAGACGGACTGCAAGGCCATGGAGATCCTGCAGCGCCTCGGCGTCTCGGGTGCAGCGGTGCGTGGCGCCGTCGAAAAGCTCACGGCGAAGGACGCCGGCAAGAAGCGTCCGCTGGCGGGTTCCGCCTCCGGGCGCCCGGGCGGCGGCCTGCCGTTTTTCTCGGGTGAATCGGGCCAGCCGCAGGGCCAGCCCGAAAGCACCCTCAAGCAGTTCGGCACCAACCTCACCGAGGAGGCGCGCGCCGGCAAACTCGATCCGGTCATCGGCCGCGAGAAGGAGATCTCCCGCATGATGGAGATCCTGTCTCGCCGCACCAAGAACAACCCGCTCATCCTCGGCGACCCCGGTGTAGGCAAGACCGCCATCGTGGAGGGGCTCGCGCAGGAGATCGCCGCCGGCAACGTGCCCGAGAACCTCATGGGGCAAAACGTTTGGACTCTGGATCTTCCCGGCCTGGTCGCGGGTGCGAAGTACCGCGGTGAATTCGAAGAGCGCTTGAAGAACGTGATTCGCGAGGCGACCGAGGCCGATGACATCATCCTGTTCATCGACGAGATGCATACGCTTATCGGCGCGGGTTCCGCCGAGGGGTCGATCGATGCGAGCTCCATGCTCAAGCCCGTCCTCGCGCGCGGCGCATTTCAAATCATCGGCGCCACCACGGCCGAGGAGTTCCGCAAGCATCTGCAGAAGGACCCCGCGTTCGAGCGGCGCTTCCAGGCGATCGACGTCGAGGAGCCCAGCATCGAGGATACGGTCAAGATCCTCAACGCCCTGTGCCCGCGCTATGCCGAGCATCATCACGTGACCTATACGCCCGCCGCCATCGAGGCAGCGGTGCAGCTGTCGAGCCGCTATATCCAAGATCGCTTCCTACCCGACAAAGCCATCGATTTGATGGACGAGGCGGGTGCGCGCGCCCGTATCGCCGCGAACCGCGCGCCCCAGGCCGTGCGCGATGCCGAAGCCAAGGTCGGCGAGCTCAAGACTGCTGTTTCCGAGGCGACGGCGAGCGATGACATGAACCGCGCCGCGGAGCTGAAGCAGGACGAGCAGCAGGCCGAGACCGCGCTCGCCCGTGCGCGCGAGGCGTGGACCGAGGAGCTCAACGCCCGCTCGCTCGTCATCGATGTGCCGCAGATAGCCGACATCGTCTCGGTGGCGTCCGGCGTACCGGTCTCCTCGCTCACCGAGGACGAGAGCCGCCGCCTGCTGGCGTGCGAAGAGGCGCTCAAAACGCGCATCATCGGGCAGGACGAGGCGGTGGCCGCCGTTGCCAAGGCGATCCGCCGCAGCCGCTCGCCCCTCAAGGATCCCCGCCGTCCCGGTGGATCGTTCATCTTCCTGGGTCCCACGGGCACCGGTAAGACCGAGCTTGCCAAGACGCTGGCGGAGTACCTGTTCGGCAGCAAGGACGCCCTCATCAGCTTCGATATGTCCGAGTTCGCCAGCGAGTACGAGGTTTCAAAGCTCATCGGCTCGCCTCCGGGCTACGTGGGCCACGACGAGGGCGGCCAGCTCACCAAGGCCGTGCGACGCCATCCGTACTCCGTCGTGCTGTTCGACGAGATCGAGAAGGCGCATCCCGATATCTTCAACATCTTGCTGCAGGTGCTCGATGAGGGTCGACTGACCGACGGCCAGGGCAAGACCGTTGATTTCCGCAATACCGTGGTCATCATGACGTCCAACGTGGGTGCTCGCGAGATCGCGCAGGACGCTACGGTCGGGTTCGGTACCACGGGGGAGGCGGGACTCACCGGCGACGAGATCCGCACGCGTGCGATGGGCGAGCTCAAGCGCCTGTTCCGTCCGGAGTTCCTGAACCGCATCGACGACATCGTGGTGTTCAAGAAGCTCGTGGGCGCGTCGCTCACCAGAATCGCCGCCCTGCTCGTGGACGACCTGCGCCAGCGCTTGATCGCGAACGGCATGAACATCGTGTTGTCTGACGCCGCGCTCGACAAGATCGTGGCCGAGGGAACCGACCTCAGCAACGGCGCCCGCCCGCTGCGCCGTGCCATCCAGCGCCTTATCGAGGACCCGCTGTCCGAGGAGCTGCTGGCGGGCGAGTGGCGCGAAGGCGACACCGTGCAGTGCGACGTCGAGGACGGCGCGTTCGTCTTCACACACGGTTCGGGCGAGATTCCCGCTCCGCGCGCCGCGGGCGCGCTCGGTGCGGGCTTCGAGGCCGCGCCGCGCAACGCCGGCGCGGCTTCGGGCGGTCGCGGCTTGGGTGCGGGCGGCGGTCAGATGGGTGCGGCGGCCCGCGGCTAGGTGATCGTGATCTAGCTGGTGGCGCGGCGAAGCGCTATCGAGGGAGGGCCCGCGTCAAAAGGCAGGCCTGTCGATCGGCCGCCCCAGCGCCTCGGGCGGATGCCGGTCGTCCGGCCCAAGGGGAGGCGTTTTCGAAGACGCGATGCGTGCGATGCGCATCGCGTCTCTTTTTGCGTGCGCGTAGCGCGTCTGCACGGCGACCGTCGGCGCGCCGACGGCTCCGGACGCGCCGACGGCTGCCGGCCGGCGATCAGCTCGGCCTTGCGACGACGCTTTTGAATGTGGAAGGCGTCGGGACTCTTCCTTTTCTATAAACAAACGGTTATTCGGCCGTGTTGCCGACGGGTATATGCGAGAATGCAGGTAAGTCAGGTACGGGACGGGGGTAGCGGTTTGGACAAGACGGATACGCAGAAGCGGATGCAGGAGGCGATTCGCCTCACGGCTCCCGGACAGCCGATTCGCACGGCGCTCGACATGATCATCGCGGGCCATATCGGCGCGCTCATCTGCGTGGGCGATACGGACCACGTGCTCGCGTCGGGAAACGACGGCTTTCCCCTGAGCATCTCGTTCACGTCCAACCGCCTGTTCGAGCTGTGCAAGATGGACGGCGCCATCGTGATCGACGAGGACCTCACGCAGATCCTGCGCGCCAACTTTCACCTGAACCCCGATCCCTCGCTGGCGACCAGCGAGACCGGCATGCGCCATCGTACCGCCGCCCGCATGAGCGTGCTCACCGATGCAATCGTGATCTCGGTTTCGGAGCGCCGCGGCGTGGTGAACGTCTACGTGAACGGGCGCTCCTATCAGATCAAGCCGGTTGCAGAGATCATGAGCTCGGTGAACCAGCTGGTAGCGACGCTGCAGACCACCCGTACGTCGCTCGACCGCTCCCTGCTGCGCCTCACGGCGCTGGAGCTCGACGACTACGTGACCCTGGCCGACATCACGAGCATCTTCTCGAGCTTCGAGATCATGCAGCAGGCGAAGACCGAGATGGAGACCTGCATCGAGGAGCTGGGCGTTCAAGGCAAGCTCGTGCGCATGCAGCTCGAGCAGCTCGCCGGCAGCAACATGGATGACGAATACAACCTGATGATCCGCGACTACGCGGCGGATTCCTCCCACGAGAACGCCGAGCGCATCCGCGAGCGGTTCGGCGAGATGCAGGCGCAGGACCTCACCAACCCCAAGCGCGTCGCGAAGGTGCTGGGTTACGACAACCTCGATGAGGATTCGGTGCTCACGCCGCTCGGCTTGCGCACGCTTTCGCGCGTCTCGGTGGTCCGCGACGGCGTTGCGGAGAGGATCGTCGACGAGTACGGCTCGCTGCAGGACCTGATGGACGATATCCGCCGCGACCCGGAGCGCCTGGGCGATTTCGGCGTGAACAACCCGGCGATCCTGGCCGATTCGCTCTATCGGATGCAGGGCAAGCGCGGCGGGGGTGCGGTGTAGTGGTGCAGATGGCGAGCGTGTGCGCGGTCGTCGTTTCGGGCGGAAGCGGCACCCGTTTCGGCAACCCCGGCGGCAAGCAGCTGCTCAACGTGGCCGGCAAGCCCATGATGACGTGGTCGATCGCGGCGTTCGACCGCTCTGCGCGCGTGGGCCATATCGTGGTGGTGTGCCCGGCTGAGCGGCGTTCCGAAATGCGCCTCCTAGCGATCGACCCCTTCGAGTTCCAAACCCCGATCACCTTTGCCGATGCGGGGGAGACGCGGCAGGACTCCACAAGGGCCGGCGTCGCCGCGGTGCCGCTGGGCTTCGAATACGTCGCGATCCACGATGGCGCGCGTCCCCTCATCACGACCGAAGCGATCGATCGCGCGATTTGCGCGCTTGAGGAGGATCGCTCGCTTGATGGCGTGGTGTGCGGGCAGCCGGCGATCGATACGCTCAAGATCGTCGAGGGCCAGCGCATCGTGGAGACGCCTCCGCGCAGCATGTACTGGGCGGCGCAGACCCCGCAGATCTTCCATATCGGCTCGGTGCGCCGTGCGCACGATGCGGCGCTCGCGGAAGGGTATGTGGGTACCGACGACTCGTCGCTCGTGGAGCGCATGGGCGGCGTCGTGCGCTGCGTGGAGAGTCCGCGCGATAACCTGAAGGTGACGGTTCCCGAAGACCTGCGTCCCGTGACGGCTATTCTACTGGGCCGTATGAGCGATGCGGAGAGCGCGCAGGATACCGGCATCGCGCTTCCCGAGGAGTAGGCGCATCGCCCCGTGCGTTTCGTTGCCCGATCCTTCCCGAACTTGCCTGTTTCGGTCGTTCGCTGCGGTATTCGATGCGTTCGCGGGCGCCAGGCAATGCTTCTGCCGAGTTGTGCGCAACGTTTTTCGTACAGTTCTTCTTTTTTGTCGAGTAGGACACGATAAAGCACGACAAAACCTCAGGTAGCAGAATTGTATGTGCGCTTGTATACATTTCGGGTTTCGAGATTGGTACGAAAAACGCGCCCTACGTTTTTTATCATCTGTCGAGATGCCCCCTTCAGCGTGTCCCGGGCGCCCCCGGGCACGAGAAGGGCGCTCCCGGGCACGATGAAAAGCTAAACAGGGTATAGTCATGGGATGCGCCGTGCAGCCGTTTGCGTGCGAGCCGCTGCGGCGTGAGGAATTGTCGATCGACATGAGGATGGAGGCCCTATGGCATCGAGCCTTCGCATTGGACACGGCTATGACGTCCACCGGTTGGTGGAGGGTCGCCGCTGCATCATCGGCGGCGTGGACATCCCGCATGATAAGGGCTTGTTGGGCCATAGCGATGCCGACGTGCTGGCGCATGCTCTGGCAGACGCCATCCTCGGTGCCTGCCGCGGCGGGGACATCGGCAAGCTGTTTCCCGATACGGACCCCGCGTACGAGGGCGCCGACTCCTTGGTGCTGCTTGCTCGCGTGATGGAACATGCGCGCGGCCTGGGTTACGAGTTCGTCGATGCGGACTGCACGCTGGCATGCCAGGAGCCCAAGATCACCCCGCATCGCGAGCAGATGCGCGAGAACCTCGCGCGCGCTATCGGTTGCCCGATTGAGAACGTGGGCGTGAAAGCCACGACTACCGAGCGTCTCGGCTGGGAAGGCGAAGGCGAGGGCATCGGCGCCTGGGCCGTTTGCCTTCTCGAGCGATGTATCTAGACGAGCCGCCGCGGCGGCGCGCCATCTTTCCCTTTTTCTTTTCTGAGCGGATTTTCATGCCCGACGAGGCGGAAGTTCACGCTTCTGCAAGGTGCCCCGCTCATATAGACTATTCAAGAACGATAACGACATGGGCGAGGTGGTGTATCTCGTCCAATGCGAGTTCCGCACGAGCCGAAGCGCCCGGTAGGCGCTTCGTGTGAGCCAGGACTGTTTAAGCAGTGGATGAGACACACCGCCTCGCCTTGCGAGGAGAGACCCATGAAGATCTACAACAGCGCCACCCACCAGAAAGAGGAGTTCCGCCCCATCGAGGAGGGAAAGGTCCGCATGTACGTGTGCGGCCCCACCGTCTACGACAACATCCACATCGGCAACGCCCGTACGTTCATCAGTTTCGATGTGATCCGCCGCTGGCTCATCGCGAGCGGCTACGAGGTCACCTTCGCCCAGAACCTCACGGACGTCGACGATAAGATCATCAACCGCGCCAACGAGCAGGGCCGCACCGCCGAGGAGGTCGCGACCGAGTTCTCCAACAAGTTCATCGGCGTCATGCGCGCCGCCAACGTGCTCGACCCGGACGTCCGTCCGCGCGCCACCAAGGAGATCGGCGCGATGATCGGCATGATCAAGACGCTCATCGACGGCGGCCACGCCTATGCGGCAGATAACGGCGACGTGTACTTCTCCGTTCGCAGCGACCCCGCTTACGGCGAGGTCTCCGGCCGCAACATCGACGACCTCATGGTAGGCGCCCGCATCGAGGAGAACGAGGACAAGCGCGACCCGCTCGATTTCGCCCTGTGGAAGGCCGCCAAGCCCGGCGAGCCTAGCTGGAAGAGCCCCTGGGGCGAGGGACGTCCCGGCTGGCACACCGAATGCGCCGCGATGGTCCACCGCTATCTGGGCACGCCCATCGACATCCATGGCGGCGGCTCCGACCTTGCCTTCCCGCACCATGAGAACGAGTGCGCGCAGGCCACCTGCGCCTGGCACGAGGGCTTCGCCAACACCTGGATGCACACGGGTATGCTGCTCGTGGACGGCGAGAAGATGAGCAAGAGCCTCGGCAACTTCTTTACCCTGGCCGAGGTGCTCGAGAAGCATTCCGCCGCGGCCCTGCGCCTGCTCATGCTGCAGACCCACTACCGCAGCCCGCTCGACTTCTCCTGGGAGCGCCTCGAGGGCGCCGAGAACTCGCTCGCACGCATCGCCGGCACGGTGCGCAACCTCAAGTGGGCTGCCGACCATGCGGAAGGCGAGCCGAACGCCGAGCTCGCCGACGCGCTGACCGCTGCCATGGAAAAGGCCGCCGCGGACTACGAGGCCTGCATGGACGACGACTTCAACACCGCAGGCGCCGTCGCGGCGTACTTCCAGCTCGTGACCGAGGCCAACAAGTATCTCGAGCAGGCCGCCGGCGCCGTGCACGAGGACGCCGCGCGCGTGTGCGCCGCCGCCATCACCGGCGCCCTCGTGCAGCTGGGCGTCGAGCTCCCCGTGATCGAGGAGCCGCTGCCGGTCGGTCTGCTCGGCGTGGCCGCGGGCCTCACGGGCTACACCGGCGACGATATCGACGAGGCCGCCGAGAGGATCCTCGCGGCCCGCGCCGCGGCCCGCGCCGCGAAGGACTGGGGGACCGCCGACGCCATCCGCGACCAGCTTCGCGACATGGGCCTGGCGATCGAGGACACCGCCGCCGGCTCCCGCATCAAGCACGCTTAGCTCTCCCGTCTCAATTTGGGGACAGGCACCTACTCGAGGTTTGAGGTTTCGGAGGTTTCGGACGCGTCTCAATTTGGGGACAGGCACTCAATTGAGGCCTCGATACGGTCTTCGCGCCGCATCCGGGTTTTCCGGGTGCGGCGTTTTGTGCCGTCTGGGTCCAGGGGGCGGGTGGTCATGACGGTCTTGGCCCAGGCGGTCGAAGGAGCGATGCCCTTGTGATATTTCGCCCTCCGGGGCCGGTCGTTTTGGCCGGGCGGTTTACGAGACGATGCTTTTTACCTGTGCGCGTTTGCGAAAGCGCGCGTCAATGCAAGAATAATGCGAGAAGGAATCGCAGCGAAAGGGGCCGAGATGGCTGACAAGAGGCGCGCGTCGAAGCGTGGCAACAACACGAATAACCCCCGGGCTTCTCGCGAGGGATATGAGGGTAGGTCGCGGCGCGGCATCGAAAGCCGCTCCAGGACCCCGCAGGGTCGCGATTCCCAGCGCTCCGCTCAGCAGGGCCGCCTCCAGCGTGCGACGGCGTCCGGGCGCCGCGAAGACATGCGTGACGTCCAGGCGGCAGCGGTTTCCCGTCGCGATGTTCGCCCCGCGGCCGCGGGCAACTACATCGAGGGCCGCCGTGCCGCGTTCGAGGCGCTTCGCACCGGCTTTCCGATTCGCCGCGCGTTGATCGCCGAGGGCGTGGAGCGCGAGCCCGCCATCCGCGACCTGCTGCTGGCGCTCGGCGAGGCGAACGTGAACGTGAAGAGCGTGCCGCGCGCCAAACTCGACGAGATCTCGAGCCATGGCGCCCACCAGGGTATCGCGCTCGAGGTGGGGAGGTATCCGTATGCGGACCTCGCGGACATCATCGAGCGCGCTGGCGACGGACCCGCATTGGTGCTCGTGCTCGACCATGTGACCGATGCCGGTAATTTCGGTGCCATCGTGCGTTCTGCCGAGGTGGTGGGCGCAGCGGGCGTGGTGATCGCCAACAAGCGCGCCGCCGAGGTGACGGTGGCGACCTATAAGACGTCCGCGGGCGCGGTTATGCACCTGCCCATCGCGCAGGTGCCCAACATCGCCCGCGCGCTCGACGACCTGAAGGCTGCCGGGTTCTGGGTCGGAGGCGCCTCGGAGCATGCCGAGGGCGTCTGCTGGGACGCCCCCTTCGAGGGACGCGTCGCGCTCGTTATGGGTTCCGAGGGCGAGGGCATCTCGCGGCTCGTGCTCGACAAGTGCGACTTCCTCACCAAGCTTCCGCAGCTCGGAAAGACGGAGAGCCTGAACGTGGCCCAGGCCGCCACCTCGCTGTGCTTCGAGTGGCTGCGTCGCAACTATACGCGGATCGCAGCCGGTGAAACCGTCGGAGCGGGGGAGTAGCGCCATGACCAAGAAGAACAGGGCGAAATCCAAGGCCAAGCGATTCGGCGAGTCGTCGGTGCGCGAGACCGTGACCGCCTCCACCTACGGCGTGGGCGCGTATGGTGCGGGAAACGCGTTCGGGGCGCCCACGGGGGTGCCGCCGCGCGGGATGAACGCATCGGGCAAGAAGGAGCTGCTCGTTGTCGACGGCTACAACATCATCCATGCGACCCCCAAGTACGAGAAGCTCATTTTCGATCGCTCGGACGAGCCGTATTCGCGTGATGTGTTCGACTCCGCGCGTATGGCGCTCATCGCCGACGTCGCCGCATTCGCCCAGGGCAGCTACGAGGCCGTGATCGTCTTCGACGGCGCGGGGAACGTGAACCCCGATCGTCCGAATCTTCCCGCCGCGGGCATTCGCATCGAGTTCTCGCCCACCGGCGTGCCAGCGGATACCGTGATACAGCAGCTGTGCACCGAGGCGCGCGAGGAGGGTAGGGCCTGCTCCGTCGTCACGAGCGACGGCACGATCCAAGCGACCGTTATGGGCAAGGGCGTGACGCGCATCTCCGCGCGGATGCTCGTCGAGGAGATCGACGGCATCGAGCGCGATTTCGAGCGGATGCGCGAGGAGGAGCCTGCGATGAAGATGACCTTGGGCAGCCGTCTGTCTCCCGAGGCCAGGGAGAAGCTCAGGTCGCTGCGTGGCCGCTAGCCCTGTGGGGCATGACTCGCCTCGAGGGCGGTGGGGCTTCGCTGAAGCGACCGCGATGCTAATCGAGAAAGCGACCTTGCCGTGCGGTGATTCTTTGAGTATCCTGAATACGCTTTGCGTGCAAGTCCGAAGCGCCAGCGTGGCTCAACGGTAGAGCAACTGATTTGTAATCAGTGGGTTGCGGGTTCGATTCCTGTCGCTGGCTCCATTGCCCTTGAAGCCCGGTTTCCGAAACGGAGACCGGGCTTTTGTCATTACAGGCCGGGATCGGGCGCGCGGGCGGACTGGGGAATCGTCGGAATCATTCCAAAAGCTGGAATGCAGCAAATAGGTTGATGGGATCTCATGGGGCAAAGAGCCGGCAGTGTTGCAAGGCCAGGTTGAGTTCAGAGCGGCAAATCACCGCTGACCTGCGGTAACACTGATTATCAACGGCCCCTGCACGAATCGGCGCGTTTTCAGCGCAATAGGGAACGCAAAAAGTTATCCTTACACGTCAAATGAAAAGCAATGCAAATGCTTTAACGGACTAAAACATAACAAGGGCGTTTGCATAAGGATGGATACGCCCGGGCGCGTGTATTATAGAAATCTGGTTGACACGGTACCCCATCGCACCGTACTATTCTCTTGCTTGAAAACGACATGCCGCAAGGCAAGACGATTTCAAGACGTTGAACGCAAGGGAGTTTGCCCGAGTGGTTAATGGGGACGGGCTGTAAACCCGTTGGCTATGCCTACATAGGTTCGAATCCTATAGCTCCCACCCGTTCACGTGCCTGTATAGCTCAGTCGGTAGAGCACTTCGTTGGTAACGAAGAGGTCACCAGTTCAAGTCTGGTTGCAGGCTCCAGTCGGCGGTGTAGCTCAGCTGGTTAGAGCACACGGTTCATACCCGTGGCGTCACTGGTTCGAATCCAGTCACCGCTACCAGGTAATTCGAGTGGCTCTACCGGGAAACCGGGGGAGCCACTTAGGGTTAGAAGGCATAGTCCCAAAGGGGGACGACCTTTAAGGAGGAGGGCTTCATGGCCAAGGAAAAGTTTGAGCGCACTAAGCCGCATGTTAACATCGGCACCATCGGTCACGTTGACCACGGCAAGACCACGCTGACGGCTGCCATCACCAAGGTTCTCTCCGAGACCGAGGGCTGCAAGGCTGACTTCACCGCGTTCGAGAACATCGACAAGGCTCCCGAGGAGCGCGAGCGCGGTATTACGATCTCCGTCTCCCACGTCGAGTACGAGACCGCTACTCGTCACTACGCTCACGTCGACTGCCCGGGCCACGCCGACTACGTCAAGAACATGATCTCCGGTGCTGCTCAGATGGACGGCGCTATCCTGGTTATCGCTGCTACCGACGGCCCGATGGCTCAGACCCGTGAGCACATCCTTCTCGCCCGCCAGGTCGGCGTTCCCTACATCGTCGTGTTCCTGAACAAGTGCGACATGGTTGACGACGACGAGCTGATCGACCTCGTCGAGATGGAGACCCGTGAGCTCCTCTCCGAGTACGATTTCCCCGGCGACGACATCCCCGTCATCCGGGGTTCCGCTCTCGGCGCTCTCAACGGCGAGCAGAAGTGGATGGACTCCATCCGCGAGCTCATGAACGCTGTTGACGAGTACATCCCGACTCCTTCCCGTGACAACGAGAAGCCGTTCCTGATGGCTGTCGAGGACGTTATGACCATCTCCGGCCGTGGCACCGTTGCTACCGGTCGTGTCGAGCGCGGTGAGCTTCGCCTCAACGACCCGGTCGAGATCGTCGGCATCAAGGAGACCTCTTCCTCCGTTGCTACCGGCATTGAGATGTTCCGCAAGTCCATGGACTTCTGCGAGGCTGGCGACAACGTCGGCATCCTGCTCCGTGGTGTTAAGCGCGAGGACATCGAGCGCGGCCAGGTTCTCTGCAAGCCCGGTTCGGTTACCCCGCACACCAAGTTCACCGGCGAGATCTATGTTCTCACCAAGGAGGAGGGCGGCCGTCACACCCCGTTCTTCGATGGCTATCGTCCGCAGTTCTACTTCCGTACCACTGACGTGACCGGTTCCGTCAAGCTCCCCGAGGGCACCGAGATGGCTATGCCTGGTGATCACATCACCATCGAAGGTGACCTCATCCACCCGATCGCCATGGAGGAGGGCCTGCGCTTCGCTATCCGCGAGGGTGGCCACACCGTTGGTTCGGGTATCGTCAGCACCATCATTGAGTAGTTTTTACTCGGTCTGATTGATCTTTTAAACCCGGTACCTCTCGGGGTGCCGGGTTTTTCATCTGTTGATGTTTCGCGAATTGTGTAGCGAATTTGCAGAACGGCCAAATAGATACCGCCGAGCATTGACAGAGCTAGATGCCGGATGCTAGTATTAGCGACCGTGCCCTGTGTTTGGGGCGGTATTTGGAGGTTTCAGACTTTATGCGTACTCTCGTTACACTTGCCTGCACCGAGTGCAAGCGTCGCAACTATACGACCACCAAGAACAAGGCGAACATGCCTGATCGTATGGAGATCAAGAAGTATTGCCCTTGGTGCCGTCGTCATACGGTTCATAAAGAGACCCGTTAATCTCTTTAATATACGCCAGTAGTTCAATTGGTAGAGCATCGGTCTCCAAAACCGAGTGTTGAGGGTTCGAGTCCTTCCTGGCGTGCCAGTCTTTTATCCGTAAGCCTCCATTGGGGGCTTACGGTTTCTACTGTTATATAGGGTTTGTGCCGGAGGTTAGTTCCATGGCCAACAAAAAGATTAAGAAGGATCAGTCGGGCGGCGAGCAGAATGCTGCCGCCGCTTCTTCCAAGGTCGAGGCCAAGAAGGCAGTCGCCAAGAAGGACGATGCTTCGGCTAAGAAGTCCTCTAAGTCCACCAAGAAGAACGAGAAGCCCGGCTTCTTCGCTCGCTCTAAGGCGTATCTGCGTTCCGTCAAATCGGAGATGAAGCGCGTCGTCTGGCCGTCCAAGAAGGAGCTCATCAACTACTCCGTGACGGTTTGCGTTTCCCTGATCGTCGTTGGTGTGGTCATCGCGCTGCTCGACGCGGTCATCGGCGAGGGCCTGGTGCTCTTCTCCAGCCTGAGGGGGTAGGACGATGTCCAAGCGCTGGTATGTGGTTCACACCTATTCGGGATATGAGAACCGCGTCAAATCCGATCTTGAGCATCGTATCGAGACCATGGGTATGCAGGATCGCATCTTCGATATCCAGATCCCCATGGAGCGCGTGACCGAGATCAAAGAAGGCGGAAAGCGCGAAACCAAGGATGAGAAGATCTTCCCCGGTTATGTTCTCGTTCGCATGGAGATGGATGACGATTCGTGGACGTGCGTTCGCAACACGCCCGGCGTCACCGGTTTCCTTGGTGGTAACGGCAAGCCTTCCCCGTTGTCTCGTGAAGAGTACAACAAGATGATGCGCAAGTCCGATAAGGGCAACGGCCCGAAGCGTACTGCAGTCAATCTCGAGGTCGGTACGTCGGTTCGCGTTACGTCCGGTCCCTTGGCCGATTTCGATGGCCAGGTGTCCGAGGTCAATGCGGAGGCGGGCAAGGTCAAGGTTGCCCTGCTTATCTTTGGTCGCGAGACCCCGGTTGAGCTTACGTTCGATCAGATCGAGGTCATCGCCTAATTTTGTCCGTTCGCGCATGCGTGCTTCTCCTGCGGACCGCTCATCTACAGGAGTGCTTCTAGCGTGTACGCGCTGACGATATAGCAAGTTCATTCGTGTACGGAAAGGAATGACAATGGCTGAGAAGAAGATTGCCACCGTCATTAAGCTTCAGATTCCCGCCGGCAAGGCCAACCCGGCTCCTCCGGTCGGCCCCGCTCTCGGTGCCGCTCAGGTCAACATCATGCAGTTCTGCCAGGCGTTCAACGCTGCCACGCAGGACAAGATGGGCGATATCATCCCCGTTGAGATCACCGTCTACGAGGATCGCTCGTTCACCTTCATCTGCAAGACTCCGCCTGCGGCTCACCTGATCAAGAAGGAGCTCAAGCTCAAGGGTGGCTCCGCCGTTCCCCAGCGTGACAAGGTTGGCCAGCTCACCGACGAGCAGCTCACCAAGATCGCCGAGATCAAGATGCCCGACCTCAATGCGAACGACATCGAGGCCGCTAAGAAGATCGTCGCCGGCACCGCTCGCTCCATGGGCGTCACCATCGCCGAGTAGCTTCTCGTATCTCTACCGTTTGGTTTTTGTTAACGCACGCTTGCGTGCACGATGTGGAAGGGCATTGCGCCCGCACGTACCACAGGAGGTAATACAATGGCTCAGCATCATGGTAAGAATTACCGCGCAGCCGCCGCTAAGGTCGATCGTACCCAGGTCTACACGCCGCTTCAGGCTGCAAACCTCGTGAAGGAACTCGCGACCGCCAAGTTCGACGAGACCGTCGAGGCTCACTTCCGTCTGGGTATCGATACCCGTAAGGCCGATCAGAACATCCGCGGCTCCATCTCCCTGCCTCATGGCACCGGCAAGACCGTGCGCGTCGCCGTCTTCGCCGAGGGCGAGAAGGCTCGCGAGGCCGAAGAGGCCGGCGCCGACATCGTCGGTTCCGACGAGCTCGTTGCTGCCATCCAGGGTGGCGAGATCAACTTCGACGCTGCGATCGCTACTCCGAACATGATGGCCAAGGTTGGCCGCATCGGTAAGATCCTCGGTCCCCGTGGCCTTATGCCCAACCCCAAGCTCGGCACCGTCACCATGGACGTTGCCAAGATGGTTAACGAGCTGAAGGCCGGCCGCGTCGAGTATCGTGCTGACCGCTACGGCATCTGCCACGTGCCCCTGGGCAAGGCTTCTTTCGACGCCGAGAAGCTCGTTGAGAACTATGCCGCTCTCTACACCGAGATCCTGCGCGTCAAGCCCGCTTCCGCCAAGGGCCGCTATGTGAAGTCCATCTCCATTTCTTCCACCATGGGCCCCGGCGTCAAGGTCGACGCTTCCGTTCAGCGTAACTTCCTCGCTGAGTAGCGCCTGGCTGCATAGCACTTTTCATCGTAAGATGATCCAACCCGGTTCACTGTCGTGGGCCGGGTTTTTCTTTACCTCAGGGTTCTGCGGGGCTATACCTTTCAACTTGACAATGTAGCCAATTACCTCTATATGACAAACTACATCGACACACATAGTACTCTGTGATAGATTTAACCTATCAAGTGAGACTGGTGGTCGATATGACACGAATGTGGTTCTGGAGGTGACTTGCATGGCAACGCGCGATGCCGTTAGCGACCTAATTCGTGGAAACATCGATGCGATCATTCTCTGTACGCTATCTGCTGGAGATTCCTATGGATATGAGATTCTCAAGGATATCGCCCAGACCAGCAGGGGTGCGTACGAGATGAAGGAACCCTCGCTGTATACGAGTCTCAAGCGCTTGGAAGTGCAGGGATTCGTAGAAAGCTATTGGGGCAACGAGACGCAGGGCGCTCGACGAAAGTACTACCGCATGACCGATGCTGGAAAGAAAGAACGTGATGAGGCGATCGCGCGCTGGAACGGCGTGAAAGTGATTATCGATCGCCTGCTGAAGCAAGATGGAGGCGCACGATGAACGAGATTCGCATGTATGTGGAGCACCTGTTCGAAGGCCGCATGCTCACCGCTGAAAACATCGAGCTCAAAGAGGAGATCTACGGCAATCTCGTTGCACGATACGAGGACTATATCGAAGGTGGCATGGATGCCGAGGAGGCTCTTCGCAAGACGAAGGAGAGCATGACGAGCATCGACGACCTGCTCGAAGGGCGTGAGGTCATCGACAGCGATGCCACCGAAAGCGATGCCGCCGACAGCGAGGTCATCGACAGCGATGCTATTGGCAGCGATGCCGACGCGAACGAGATCGCATCCAACGCCGGTGCGGTAACTGAGGCGGCTGTCAACGAGGCCGCCTCGGGAGTCGCCGGCGCATGCGGTTTCGCTATCGAGGATGACGAAGCTTCCTCGTCCGCGGGTGAGGAGAATCGCGTCGGCAAGCGAACCCGTACCATCATCCTCGCGTCCGTTGTCGGTTTTGTCGTGCTTGTCGTATTCGGCTTGGGTCTCAAGTACGCATTGGTTGCCATGGATCGAGCTGAGGGGCGCGGCGATAGCGCGGCGACCGTGATCCAGGATGATGCGCAGGATTCTGCTGATGGTGATGAGACGACGTCGCGGCAAGATGACCAGGCAGGTGATCGACAGGAAACGAGCCAATCGAGTAGCGGCGATGGCGGCGCGGCGAGCGCGCGCAACAAAGAGGTCGTCGTTGATGCTGACGGCACCGTGTGGGTGGATGGCGAGCGCGGCGATGATCTGGCGGCCGCTGTGGTCAACGCGCAGCCCGGAGACATCAGCTTGTTCCAGGATACCGATCCGTCAGATGCGGCGAATGTCGAGAGTCTGATTCGTCTGCTCCCCATGGGCGAGTGGGCGGCCGATATCGATGTGACGCTTGGGGTCGACGTGCTCGGTCTTGCGTATCGCGAGGTTCCGGATAGCTATGATGGCGATTCGATCGATCTCGCCCTGTCCTATAACACCATGGCGCTTTTCTGCTCGATGCCGCTGCTCAACGAGGTGCGCGTGACGGTGACGGAGAGCGATGATCCCGCTGACGAGGATTATTACGTATTCACACGCGATAACGCGCAGCGCTGTTTCGGCGTTCGCTTGTCTTCCGACTTGATGAACGAGGCGGGCTGGCATCAGCTGAAGGAAGATAACCTGTATAGCCGCAAGTTCGCCGAGCGTATGGTCGATATGGCCGAGCGCGAATGGAAATAAGGGAGTGCGCATGCAGATGAGGACCGATTGCGACCTGGTGCGCGAACTCGAGCGCATCGACGGCCGCGGATATCCCGCGTACAAAGATGTGCGGGGTGGATACGACTTCGGCGATTTCCAACTGCACATCGAGCACGTCCAGGGCGACCCGTTCGCCGCGCCGTCGCGCATGCGGGCGCGGGTGCCGGCCGATGTGCTCAAGATCTCCGAGGGGCTGTGGAATGCGCGGCATCGACGCACCGCTCTGGAGAACCTCTTGCTGCGCCGCTTCGCGAGAGCGCTCGCTTCGTTCAACATGCGCGCCGGCGGCTCGGGGAAGAGCGGCGTGCTCGCCACGGCGTCTCCCGGGCCCGAGGTGCTATCCCGTTCCGCGTGCGAGGTGCGCGAAGGCGCGGTGACCCTGCGCTTCGAAGCCGGCCTGCCGGCGCGCGGGCGCACGGTGGACGGCCGCGCGGCTGCGCGCATACTGCTGGACTTCGTGCCCGCGTGCATCGACCGAACGCTGTTCTCCGATGACGGGCTGCTCGAGCAGGCGTGGGCCGCGGTCGAGCTCGCCGACGACCAGCGCGCCGCGCGCGAGCAGATGGAGGAGCTCGGCTTGGTGGGTTTCGTGGCGAACGGATCGGTGCTGCCGCGCGAAAGCGGCGTGTCGAAGCGGCCGATGGCCGGCGCGTTGGCGTTCGAGTCGCCGGAGGAGCAGCGCGTGGTGCTGAACCTGCCGCATCGAGGAGACGTGGCGGGCATGGGCATCAAGCGCGGCGTCACGCTCATCGTGGGCGGCGGCTACCACGGCAAGTCCACGCTACTGCAGGCGCTGCAGGACGGCGTGTACGACCATGTTGCCGCAGACGGCCGCGAGCTCGTGCTCACCGACCCCACGGCCGTGAAGCTGCGCGCCGAGGACGGTCGCGCGGTGAGCGGCGTGGACATCTCCTTGTTCATCCGCGACCTGCCCGGCGGTCGCGATACCTCCCGTTTCTCCACGGTGGATGCCAGCGGCTCGACCTCCCAGGCGGCATCGACCGTCGAGGCGCTCGAGGCCGGCGCCCGCGCCCTGCTGATCGATGAGGATACGAGCGCTACGAACTTCATGGTGCGCGACGCGCTCATGGAGGCCGTGGTGGCGCGCGAGTTCGAGCCCATCACGCCCTTTGCCGAGCGCGTCCGCGACCTGTGGGAGCAGGCGGGCGTGAGCTGCGTGATCGTGGCGGGAAGCTCGGGTGCGTTTTTCTCCGTTGCCGATTGCGTCTTGCAGCTCGATCGGTACCGGGTGGTCGATATCACCTCGCATGCGCGCGCGGTGTGCGCGCACCTGGGTGCTCCGGCGACCCCGCGGGCTGCGGCGTTCGGGCTTCCGACGGCCGGCCATGCGCTCGGGACGGCGTTTGGCAGCGCATCGGGCTCCGGGGCGCGCGGAGCGGGCCGCGGCGCCGCTGGTGAAGGCGGTCGAGGCTGTGCCGGATATGGTCGCGGGCGCGGCGGGCGGGCGACGGGCTCCGATGGCGGATTCGAAGGTGCCGGGCCTCGGGGCCGAGGCATGGCGGGCGAGCGCATCAAGGTGCGTACAAGCGGATGCGACTCCTTGCAGGTGGGGGACGGGATGGCCGATGTCCGCCTGGTCGAGCAGCTCGTCGATCCCGCCCAGACGCGCGCCATCGCCCAGCTCGTCCGCCTGGGCCTGCAGCGCGGCGCGCTGACGCCCGGAGTCCCGGTCGCCCGCGCGGCGCGCGAGCTCGGGGCGCTGCTGGAGCGCGAGGGATTCGCGCCGTTGGCCGAGCATGGCGACGCCCCCTGCGACCTCGCGCGCCCGCGTCTGCAGGAGCTCGCGGCCGTTCTGAACCGCTGGCGGCGCTGCTAGCGCTCCGTGCGGCCGCGCACCGAGGGAATCCCGGGCCGCCGCCCACCTGTCGTCGCATAGCCCGCATGCGGTGCGCATGTTGTGATGGTCGGGCGTGCGGCGAGGGGTTTGGGTACACTGGATTGCGCTCAACGCATGCAACCGATTGAGAGGGACCATGAGAGAAGACGATCCGGTATTCGACGAAGAGCAGGTGCACCTCGACGAGCTCTACGCCCAGCTGCTCGGTTTTCGAGACGACCTCACTCATCAGCTCGAGCACGATCACAAGCAGGCGGCTGCCGACCTGGTTACCATGAGCGAGGAGATCCGTCCCGACTTCGGCGGCGCGGACGAGACCATGGAGACCTTGGCGGCCATCGAGACGCTCAACGCCGTCATCGACGCCTACAACCAGTTCCATGACTTCAGCGTCGATCGCCTGCGCAAGGTGCTGCTGCTCCTTCGCCAGCCCTATTTCGCTAAGGTTCGCCTGAAGATGCGCCCCGACCGCCCCGCCCGCGACGTCTACATCGGCGCGGCGGGCATCACCGACGAGCGCCACACGCCGCTCGTGGTGGACTGGCGTAATCCTATCGCCGAGACCTATTACAACCAGGAGAACGGCACGACCAGCTATACGGTGAACGGCCGCGTCAAGACGGTGGAGCTCGAGCTGCGCCGTCAGTTCGACATCGAACGCGACCGCCTGCACGCCTATTTCGATACCACGGTGGCCATCGAGGACTCCCTGCTGTTGAACGCCCTGCGCCGCCATCATTCCGAGAAGCTGCAGGCTATCACGGCGACGATCCAGCGCGAGCAAAACGAGGTCGTGCGCCACGAGGACGTGCCGGTCATGCTGGTCAACGGCATCGCTGGCTCCGGCAAGACCTCGGTTATGCTCCAGCGCATCGCCTACCTGCTGTACCACCAGCACGAGACGCTCTCGGCGGACCAGGTGTACCTGTTCAGCCCCAACGAGGTGTTCGAGCGCTATATCGACGGCGTGCTGCCCTCCATGGGCGAGGCCAACCCGCGCCTGTACACCTGGCGCGACTTCGTTGACGAGCAGGGCGCGGGCAATCGCGACGACGGCTCCGCGACCCCGGCGTTCTCGCTCGAGCTACTCGAAGCGGGCATGCCTGGCCTGTCCATCGAGGACGACGACCTGCGTTCGATCATCGTGGACGACGAGGTGCTGGTGAGCGCCGGGCAGATCTTCGGCGTCGTCGCCAAGTTCATGCGGTACGGCATCGGCCCGCGCTTCGTGGCGCTCGTCACCGACGAGCTCCGCAACCGCCTGGACCGCCGCCTGGCCGCCATGGCGCGCGACGATGTATGGCAGGAGCGCATGCTGGGGCTTGACGTGGAGGAGCAGATCCACCTGCTGGGCTGCGCCGCCACGCCTACGGGCGAGGACGATACGGCCGAGCTCACGCGAACCTATGTCGACCAGCTGTTCCTGGCGCCCGCCGAGGCGGCGATCGACCAGCTGAGCTGGCTCAAGCTCGATCGCATCGGTATGCGCATGCTGGGCAAGAAGACGCTCTCCGCCACCGAGCTGCTCTATCTGCGCCTGCTTATCTGCGGCCGCGGTGCCACGACCGCCAAGTTCGTGATGGTTGACGAGGTCCAGGATTATTCGGTATCGCAGCTGAAGGTGCTGGCGAAGTTCTTCGCGGGCGCCCACTTCCTGCTGCTGGGCGACCAGAACCAGGCGATTCGGGAGGGGACGGCGTCGTTCGACGAGATCCAGCGGATCTTCACCGACACCCATGGCTCGGTCGACGTGTGCCGCCTGCTCACGAGCTACCGCTCGAGCCCCGAGGTCACCGCGGTGTTCTCGGCGCTGGTGAACATGGGCGACGACATCAAGTTGGCGAGCGTGCGCCGCGCCGGCCTGGAGCCGCGTCGCGAGTCGTTCGAGAGCGAGGACGGGCTCGCGGCGGCCTTGCGCGCCTTGATCGCCGAGGCGACGCGCGAGCGCGAGGACGGGCCCGCCGGGTTGACGGCCATCGTGGCGCACGACGGCAAGGCCGCCTACCATCTGGCCAAGTTGCTGGATAACGAGGTCCCCGTGCTGAAGAAATCCCAGTCGCTGCCTGCGTCGGGCGTGGTGATCGTGACCCTCTCCATGGCGAAGGGCTTGGAGTTCGATCACGTGGTCATCGCGGATGCCGACGCGCGGACGTATCCGGATACGCCGCTCGCGCGACGCAGGCTCTACACCGCCGTTTCGCGCGCCATGCACCAAGTCACCCTGTTTGCCGTGGGCGAGCTGTCCGAGCTGCTCGCTGTATAAAAGGGCCGACCAAGTCATCTGCGCTGAATAATGTAACCAGTTTGTTGCGATGCCCCCGCTTTTTCGCGGGGGCGCTTCTTCTCGAGGACGCTCTGCTAAAGTAAAGCGCGTTGGATTACGAAAGGACGCCCATGGAACGCATCATGCATATCGCATCGGAGCTTCTAGGCCTAGCGCTACCTCGTGAGGATGCGCGCTAGGGTCCGTTTCGCACATCGAGAGCACTTGGCACCCGCCCCGCGCATCCGCCCTGGTCGAGCAGGGTGGGCGGCGCCTCGGGTGCTTTTTCATGACATCGCGCGCCGCGTGGATATCGCCGCCATCCTCCCTGCAAGACAGCTTGTCCCATCTATCGTCTTCTTGTAGGAGGAAACACCATGAGCCGAAAGATCGCCATCTTCGACACCACCCTGCGCGACGGCGAGCAGTCGCCCGGCGCAAGTATGAACACCGAGGAAAAGCTCATCATCGCCCGCCAGCTCGTGCGCATGAAGGTCGACGTCATCGAGGCGGGGTTCCCCATCTCCAGCCCGGGCGACTTCAAGAGCGTGCAGGAGATCGGCCGCATCGCCGGCGACGCCTGCACCGTCTGCGGCCTCACCCGCGCCGTCGACCGCGATATCGAGGTTGCGGCCGAGGCCCTGCGCACGGCGAAGCGCCCGCGCATCCATACGGGTCTGGGTGTGTCTCCCAGCCATCTGCGCGACAAGCTCCGCCTCACCGAGGACCAGGCTATCGAGCGCGCCGTGCACGCGGTGAAGTACGCCCGCCGCTCCGTGGACGATGTCGAGTTCTACGCGGAGGATGCCGGCCGCTCCGACCAGGAGTTCCTCGTGCGCATCATCCAGGCAGCCGTTAAGGCGGGCGCCACCGTGGTGAACATACCGGATACCACCGGCTACAACATGCCGTGGGATTTCGGCGTCCGCATCCGCGACTTGCGCGAGCGCGTCGACGGCATCGAGGACGTCACCATCTCCGTCCACACCCATAACGACCTTGGCATGGCTACGGCTCTCGCCCTTGAGAGCGTCCGCAACGGCGCCACGCAGATCGAGTGCACTATCAACGGGCTGGGTGAGCGCGCGGGCAACACCTCGCTCGAAGAGGTCGTCATGGCGATCCGCATGCACGAGGAGGCGCTCGACGCCCATACCGACATCGTCACCACCGAGCTCACGCGCGCCAGCAAGCTGGTGAGCTCCATCACCGGCATCAACGTACAGCCCAACAAGGCGATCGTGGGCGCCAACGCGTTCGCCCATAGCTCCGGCATCCATCAGGACGGCGTCCTCAAGGCGCGCGATACCTACGAGATCATCGACCCCGCGGACGTGGGGGCCGGCGGCTCGCAGATCATCCTGTCCGCCCGCTCCGGCCACGCCGCCCTGCGCCATCGTATGGGGGAGCTGGGCTATACCTTCAACGATGAGGAGTTCGAGACCATCTACCAGTCCTTCCTGGAGGTCGCGGACAAGAAGAAAGAGGTGTACGACGAGGATCTGGAGTCCATAGTCCGCGAGCGCGAGCGCGTGAGCGCGGCGATCTGGACCCTGGGCGCGGTACAGGTCTCCTGCGGTTTCCCGCTCACGCCTACGGCCACGCTGACGCTGTTGGACGAGGCGGGCGCCGAGCACAAGGTGTGCGCCTTCGGCACTGGCCCCATCGATGCCGTCTACAAGGCGGTCAACCAGGTGGTCACCGTCGACAACGACCTGTCCGAGTTCGCGATCCAGGCCGTTACCCGCGGCATCGACGCCCTGGGCGAGGTGACCGTGCGCGTGACCGCGGCGGACGGCGAGGTCTACACGGGTTGCGGATCGGACGGTGACATCGTCGTGAGCTCCACCAAGGCCTATCTCAATGCGTTGAACCGCCTCATCTCTCATCAGCGCGAGCGCGCCGGCGCCGCTGCTTCCATCGCGTCGGCGGATTCCGTCTCACCTTGCGAGCCGGCGGATGCGCGGTAGCGTGCAGCAGAAAGGAACAATCATGACCAGACCTATGACCGTAGCCGAGAAGATCCTGGCGGCGCACGCCGGCGTAGACGAGGTCCGCCCCGGACAGCTGGTCGAGTGCGACCTCGACATAGTCCTCGCGAACGACATCACCGCCCCCATCGCCATCGACGTGTTCGGCGAGCTGGGAGCGGGGCGCGTGTTCGACCGCGACCGCGTCTGCCTGGTGCCCGACCACTACGCGCCGAACAAGGACATCAAGAGCGCCGAGCAGACCAAGAAGATGCGCGATTTCGCTCGCGAGCAGGGAATCACCCACTACTGGGAGCAGGGCTGCGCCGGCATCGAGCACGCGCTGCTGCCCGAGACCGGCACCGTGGTACCCGGAGACCTCATCATCGGCGCGGATTCCCATACCTGCACCTACGGCGCATTGGGAGCGTTTTCCACGGGTGTGGGCTCCACGGACGCGGGCGTGGGCCTGGCGACCGGGCGCGCCTGGTTCAAGGTGCCGCCCACCATCCGCTTCGAGATCGATGGCGAGCTGCCGGCGGGTGCGAGCGCCAAGGACATCATCCTGCACATCATCGGCCTCATCGGCGTCGACGGCGCGCTGTACCAGGCCATGGAGTTCGCCGGTTCCACTATCGAGGCGCTCTCCATGGAGGGTCGCATGACGATCTCCAACATGGCGATCGAGGCGGGCAGCAAGGCCGGCATCATCGAGGTGGACGATGTCGCGCGTGCCTGGCTCGACGGCCGTTGCCAGCGCGAGTACGTCGAATACCACGCCGATGCCGATGCCGAGTACGCCCGCGTCATCCGTATCGACGCCGCGGATATCAAGCCCTGCGTCTCCTGGCCGCATCTGCCCAGCAACACCCATCCGGTGGAGGAGAGCCGCCATATCGCCATCGATCAGGCGGTCATCGGCAGCTGCACCAACGGGCGCATCGAGGACATGCGCGCCGCGGCCCGGGTCATGCGCGGCCGCCGCGTGGCGCCGGGAGTGCGCTGCATCGTGATCCCCGCGACCCAGGCCGTGTTCAAGCAGTGCATCGCGGAGGGCCTGACCGATATCTTCATCGATGCCGGCTGCGTGTTCTCCACGCCCACCTGCGGTCCGTGCCTGGGCGGCTACATGGGCATCCTCGCTGCGGGCGAACGCTGCGTATCCACCACCAACCGCAACTTCGTGGGCCGTATGGGCGATACCACCAGCGAGGTCTACCTGGCAAGCCCCGCCGTCGCCGCGGCCTCCGCCGTTGCCGGCCGCATCGCTTTGCCCGACGACCTCGCGCCCGCGACCGAGACCGAGTAGAGGGAGACCTGTCATGAAATTCTGCGGAACCGTCTTTCGCTATGGGCGCGATGTCGACACGGACGTGATCATCTCGGCGCGCTACCTCAACAGCTCCGACCCCGCGCATCTCGCCGCGCATGCTATGGAGGACATCGACCCGGCGTTCGCGACGAGCGTGCGGCCGGGTGACATCATCGTGGCGGAGGAGAACTTCGGCTGCGGCTCGTCGCGCGAGCATGCGCCGGTGGCGATCAAGGCAGCGGGCGCGTCCTGCGTGATCGCCAAGAGCTTCGCCCGCATCTTCTACCGCAACGCCATCAACGTCGGGCTCCCCATCCTGGAGTGCCCGGCGGCGGTCGATGCGATCGCTGCGGGGGATACCGTGGCGGTGGACACCGAGAGCGGGTCGATCGAGAACCGACGCACCGGCGAGCGCTTTACGGCGGAGCCCTTCCCGCCGTTTATCGCGGAGATCATCGAGGCGGGCGGCCTGGTTGAGCGCACGCGCGCCAAGATCGCCGCCGCCGACGCTCGCACGGCTTTGGGGGAGTAGCCCGTGGCTTCGATTCCCAACCCCTTTACATCTGGTCCCAGCTCGAGTTCTTGGAGTTGCAACGTGAAGAAGACCTATACCATCTGCTGCCTGCCCGGAGACGGCATTGGCCCGGAGATCATGGCCGAGGGCAAGAAGGTGCTCGCCGCGGTGGGCGCGCGCTTCGGCGTGGAGTTCTCCTGCGAAGACGCGCTCATCGGTGGCGCCGCGATCGACGCGTGCGGAGATCCGCTGCCGGCAGCCACCCTCGAGGCGGCCCGCGCCTCGGACGCCGTGCTGCTGGCTGCGGTGGGCGGTCCCAAATGGGATACCACCGAGCCGGGTGCGCCCCGTCCGGAGCAGGGCCTGCTCGGCATCCGCAAGGAGCTGGGCCTGTATACCAACTTGCGCCCGGTTCAGGTGTTCGCCCCGCTCGCCGCGGCGTCGACGCTCCGCCCCGAGGTCGTCGCAGGCGTCGACATGATGATTGTGCGCGAGCTCACGGGCGGTCTGTACTTCGGCCGCCGCGGGCGCTTCTACGATGAAGAGGGCGCGGGCGCCGGCGGCGCTTTGGGCCAGCGCGCCTACGACACCTTGGAGTATCGCGAGTTCGAGGTCGAGCGCATCGCCCGCCAGGCCTTCGACGCCGCGCGCAGGCGCCGTGGGCGCGTGGCGAGCGTCGACAAGGCAAACGTGCTCGAGACCAGTCGGATGTGGCGCGAGGTGGTCCATCGCGTGCACGATGCGGAGTATGCCGATATCGAGCTCGAGGACGTGCTGGTCGACAACGCGGCGATGCAGCTGATCAGCCGGCCGGCGGAATTCGACGTGGTGGTGACCGAGAACATGTTCGGCGACATCCTGTCTGATGAGGCAGCCCAGCTCACCGGGTCGCTCGGCATGCTCGCGAGCGCCAGCCTGGGCGATGGCGTCGCGCTGTACGAGCCCAGCCATGGCAGCGCCCCCGATATCGCGGGCCGCGGCATCGCCAACCCGCTCGCGCAGATCCTTTCCGTCGAGATGATGCTGCGCTACAGCTTCGATAGGGGGGAAGCGGCCGATGCAGTGCACACAGCGGTCGTCGCCGTGCTGGACGAGGGGTTCCGCACGGGCGATATCGCGGATGGCGAGACCCCGCGCGATAAGGTCTTGGGCACGGAGGCCATGGGCACGGCGGTGGCTTCGCGCATCTAGCGCGGGGCGCGGGCGTTCCGGATGGGGAGGTGCGGCGATGGTCGATGAGACCATGACGGGGTTTTCCGAGTTGGTGATGGAGCCGCTGGCTCCCAGCGCCGAGGGCACGGACTACCGGCGCGACGACGCGGGCGTCCACCATGTCCCCAGGCGCGCGCTGGAGGACGTCTTGCTGTAGGCGCGGCGCCGGCGGGCTGTCGCGGCGGGGCCTAGATCTCGCGCGCGATGGCGCGGACCACGGCGTCGGCGGCCAGGCTCGTCTTGCTCGCATCCTCCAATACGAAGATGATCTTGCCCTTGATGCCGAACTCGGTGATCTCCGAGAACAGCACGCGCGGTCCGTCGACCACGGGGCATATCGAGCTGGCCGCGGCGAGCGCGAGGCTGCCGAGCCTGGTGGCGATCTGGTCGGTATCGCAGGTCGTCGCCGCGCCGTCGTCGCCCGCTGCGTGCGGGACCGCGAACGGCACGACCACGCGGCTCGCGGGCAGCAGGTGCACGAGCGCCGTCTTCGAGATGATCGAATTGGGGATGATGACGGTCTGGCCCAGTACGTCTCGTATGGTGGTGTGGCGCCAGCTCACGTCCTGCACCACGCCGGATTCGGCCCCCACTTCGATGTTGTCGCCGGGCTTCACGATGCCCATGAACGTGACCTGAAGGCCGCCGATGAGGTTGGAGAGGGTGTCTTGGAAGCCCAGGGAGATGGCGATACCTCCGACTCCGAGCGTGGCGACGATGGCGTTGGCGTTGATGCCGAAGATGCCGTCCAGGATGATGCTCGCTCCGATCACCCAGATGGTGGTGCGCGCGATGTTGATGATGATCGAGGAGCTGGGCAGCGGGTTGCTGTCCTGGTTGAGGACATGGCGCAGCGCGCGGGCGGCGACGCGCGCGACGAGGCTGGTCGCGAGGACGAGCAGGACGGTCCAGAAGCTCTTCTGGACCCAGTCGAGCTGGATGATATGCGCGAGCTGGGCGATGATGTCGTTCATGGCGCTCCTTCGATACGGGTATCGCACATGATACCCATCCGGGACGGCCGCGCGCCCCGGCCGGCGACCGTTTTGCGGTCCGATCCGAACAAGGTTAACAACCTGTGTCATCATCACGGTTTCACCACATCTTGCAGCGGCCCTCGGTAACATCTGGTGCCACCGGACGCGTGGCGGCGGGTTGCCGCGCGCGATCGGGGCGCGTGCGCCGTGCACGCGCTGATCTCGTGTAATGAATCGGGCTGCAGCGCCGGGAGCGCGCCGTGCCATCGGGCCGCACAGGAAGGGATGGGCGCGAGCGAGTGCGACCTGGTGTACAACAAGAAGACCGCCGACGCGCTCGGCGTTGACGTGACCCTGCTGGTGGACGAGGGCGGCACGGACGTGAGCGCGTAGAGCCCGGCGCTCCCTTGCTCGCCGCTCGCGCGCATGCGCCGATGCGGCGCCGGCGTCTCAAGCGGCCCGTTCATATTTCGGAAACATTACGCACCCGCCCGCGACCGTGTGCGCGGACGGGTGCATGGTAGACTGACCAGCATATAGATAGCGTCGTTGCGCTCTGGGACCCCGGCGAGTGCGCCCGCCGGGGTTCTTTTGGCTCGCAAGACCGGAAAGCAAGGAGGGATGACATGGGCGGTGCTCTGCTCGGAGCCGTTTCCCAGGGCATTCTCTGGGGCATCATGGTCCTCGGTGTATTTATCACCTACAAGTTGCTGGACATCGCCGACCTGACGGTCGATGGCAGCTTCGCGCTGGGCGGCAGCGTGTGCGCGGTTGCCGTGGTCGCGGGGGTCGACCCCCTGGTGGCGATCGTCGCCGCGATGGTCGCCGGCATGGTCGCCGGGGCCGTGACCGGCTTCCTGCACACCGTGTTCGAGATTCCCGCGATCCTCGCCGGCATCTTGACCCAGATCGCCCTGTGGTCCATCAACCTGAGGATCATGGGCAAGTCGAATACGCCGCTGCTGCAAAACGACACCGTCTTCTCCCGTATGACCGAGATGACCGGCCTGTCCGCGAATGTCGCCTCCATCGTCGTCGGCGTCATCGTCGCGCTCGTCATCATCGGGGCGCTCTACTGGTTCTTCGGCACCGAGATCGGCAGCGCCTTGCGCGCGACCGGCAACAACGAGGACATGATCCGCGCCCTCGGCGTCTCGACCGCGAAGACCAAGATGATCGCGCTCATGCTGTCCAACGCCCTCGTGGGCCTCTCGGGCGGACTTATCTGCCAGAGCCAGAAGTACGCCGATATCGGCATGGGCACCGGCGCCATCGTGATCGGCCTCGCTGCGATCGTGATCGGTGAGGTCCTCGGCCGCCTGACCCCCGGCAAGCTCGTCGGCTTCAAGAGCCGCCTGGTATCCGCCGTCGTCGGTTCGGTGGTGTACTTCCTCATCCGCGCGATCGTGCTGCAGCTCGGCATGGATGCCAACGACATGAAGCTGCTGTCCGCCGTCATCGTCGCCCTCGCGCTGTGCGTCCCGGTCGTATGGGAGAAGTTCAAGCTGCGCTCCAGCTACACGAAGGGCGGTGAGGCAGATGCTTAAGCTGTCCCATGTGAAGAAGACCTTCAACCGCGGCACCGTGACCGAGAAGCGCGCCTTGATCGGCGTCGACCTCACCCTCGCCGACGGCGATTTCGTGACGGTCATCGGCGGCAACGGCGCGGGTAAATCCACGCTGCTGAATATGATCGCCGGCGTCTATCCGCTGGATTCCGGAACGATCGAGCTCGACGGCGTCGATATCTCGCGTCTCTCGGAGCCCAAGCGCGCCCGGTATCTGGGCCGCGTGTTCCAAGATCCCATGCGCGGTACCGCCGCGGACATGCAGATCGATGAGAACCTCGCGCTCGCGCGCCGTCGCGGCAAGCATCGCGGGCTGGCGTGGGGCATCACCAAGCAGGAGAAGGATGAGTATCCCGAGCTGCTCGCCACGCTGGGCCTCGGCCTCGAGAAGCGCATGACCGCCAAGGTCGGCCTGCTCTCCGGTGGCCAGCGCCAGGCGCTCACCCTGCTCATGGCGACGCTGACCGATCCGAAGCTGCTGCTGCTCGACGAGCATACGGCGGCCTTGGATCCCAAGACCGCGGCGAAGGTCCTCGACCTGACCGAGAAGATCGTCGCCGAGCGCGGGCTCACCACCCTCATGGTCACGCATAACATGAACGACGCCATCCGCTTGGGCAACCGTCTCATCATGATGAGCGACGGCAACGTGATCTACGACGTGTCGGGCGAGGAGAAGAAGAGCCTCACCGTGCCCGACCTGCTCCGCAAGTTCGAAGAGGTCAGCGGCGGCGAGCTCGCCAACGACCGGATGCTGTTGAGCTAGAGGACGCGGCATTCGCGCGCAGCGGGCCCCATGCGAGCGGAATGGAGCGAAAATGGGAATAACAACAGGAAGCTCCATCGATTGTGCTGCGAGAGGGGAAAGTTATGAAGCTCCGTATCTCATCAAAGCTCGCAAGCGTCTACAGCGAGGTCAACGTGGAGGACCGGCTCGGCTCGAAGCGGTTTACGACGACGACGGATCCCCTGTCGTCCCCGCGGGCTACCACGTTGCTCGACGCGACGGGTACCGAGGTGGCGCGTTATGTCGCATCGCGTTCGGACATGAAGGAGCGCAGGCACCGCGTCGTGCTGGCAGACGGCACGGCGTTCGACGTGACGCGCAGGTTCCGTGTGGCGTCGAGCACCAGCGAGAGCGTCATCACGGCGGTGGGCACGGGTTGGACCGTGCTGACGCAGCGCGGATGGTCGAGCAGGTTCGAGATCCACTCGGATGACGGCAAGGTGCTCGCCCGTGCCAAGCAGATTCAGGCGCTGCGCGGCGATGCGTACGATGTGGACATCCTCGACGAATCGCATCTGATCGAGATGCTGCTCCTCGCGCTTATAGCGCGCACCATCATGCGTGAGGATTCGCCGAGCCCCGTCTAGGCGTTTTCCCGCGCTGCAGCGGGGGGCCGCGCCCCTGCGGGGCGTTTGCGGTCCGAGCGAATCGCAAACGCCCCGCGGTGCGCTTGCGCTATCTGATGCGCAGCGGCCTGTTGCCGTGGCGGAAGACCAGGTAGCTGTAGATGTAGGTGGCGATGCTCGATCCGACCACGGTGACGAGCAAGATGACGGCGGACGCGTCGCCGATCTGCTGCGAGAACAGTCCCGAGGCCGTGGTGGCGATGCCCGCGATGATCATGGCGACGCCTCCGAAGCGATGGGTGAGGCGCCAGTTCCGGTCGTTGTCCAACGCCCAGGGCGTCTTGCATCCGAAGGTGTAGTTGCGCTTGATCTTGGGCAGGTAGTTGCCGAGCAGGATGAGCCCGATGCCTGCGATGACGCCGACGAAGATGCCGATGGGGCTGCTGTTTTGCGGAACGATGCCGAAGACCGTCAGCTCGGTGGTCCAGGTGATGCAGATCATGAAGAGCGTGAACAGCGCGACGAAGCCGGTGTAGAAGCCGCCCATGCGCTCGTAGATCCTGCCGCGAGGATCGATCTTGGGTACGACGTAGAGCATGAGCAGAAGGCCCAGCGGTATCAGGTCGAGACCGAGCGCGGAGACGCGGCTGCTCCAGCCGTCGACGTTGCCCGCTGCATCCCAGTGGACGGGCACCATCTCGGGGAGCTGGGGGAAGAGCGCGAGGTGGCCGAGGAAGCTCGCGAGGCACAGGGCGCCCAGCGCGATCCAGACGCCCCGCTTGATGGGCGATGAGGCGCGTTCTTCGAGCGATGGGCTGCGACCCGCTTCCTGCGTACCCGCTGCATCGCTTTCGGTGGTTTTCAAGGTGGGGGATGCGTCGCGATCGTCGCGGACGCTGCGGTCGTTATTGCTCATGCGGGTCACTCCTGTCGGTAAACGTATAGAACCAGCTCATAAGATCTTGCAGCACCGAGGTATTGAGACTGTAGACGATCGATTGACCGTCGCGCTCGGCGTCGACGAGCCCGGCGGCTTTGAGCGTGTTGAGATGGTGGCTGATCGACGGTTTGGTCATGGCGAAATGCTCGGCGAGTTCTCCGGCGCTCAAATCGCCGCTTCGAAGCAGCTCGAGGATTCGCCGTCGCGTCGGGTCTGCGAGCGCCTTGAATGCTTCTCCTCCCAAGGGTTCTCCTTTCGACGTGGTGGATCTTTCTGCGCGCCCGTATGACAATGCGCGCGCGACGTGCGATGCCGGGCTTCCGGCTCCGGATGCCCCGATAACCGCCGGGCAACGGTTCCGTCCCCGCTCGGGCCAGCGCCCCGCGGGTGGACGGGCGGGTTTCTGGACTGCGCATCGGGGCGGTCCGGCGCCATGGCGCGCATCGCACTTAGAGGATTAGACAACAATCTAAATGATAAGTCAAGGACTTACGGTCGGCGAGGCGATGGCGGGCGATGGCCCCATCGATGCGCGCGATGGATTCGCGGGCCGTAGGGAGGTCGAACCGCCTCGCGCGCGCCGAGGCGGCGTGCAGCTGCTACACTAAGGGATTGGAATATACACGTCCTTACCGCGAAGGAAAGGGTTTGGTATGGATCGCACCAAGATTGCCCAGCTCTACGCAGATGCCGAGGCCCTCGGTGGCAGCACCGTCACCGTTGCCGGATGGGTCAAATCCGTCCGCGACATGAAGAACTTCGGCTTCGTCACCCTGAACGACGGCAGCTGCTTCAAGGACCTGCAGGTCGTCATGAACCGCGAGGCGCTCGATAACTACGACGAGATCGCTCATCAGAACGTCTCGGCCGCGCTCGTCTGCACCGGCGAGCTCAAGCTCACCCCGGATGCGCCGCAGCCCTTCGAGCTCGCTGCGACCCAGATCGTGGTCGAGGGTGCCTCCGCTCCGGACTACCCGCTGCAGAAGAAGCGCGCCACCGTGGAGTTCCTGCGCACCCAGCAGCACCTGCGCCCGCGCACCAACCTGTTCCGCGCCGTCTTCCGCGTGCGCTCCGTGGCCGCCGCCGCCATCCACCGCTTCTTCCAGGACCGCGGGTTCGTCTACGTGAACACCCCGATCATCACCGCGAGCGACTGCGAGGGCGCCGGCGAGATGTTCCACGTCACCACCATAAACCCGGCCAACCCGCCGCTGGATGAGCATGGCAACGTGGACTTCAGCCAGGACTTCTTCGGCACGGCTGCCAGCCTCACCGTCTCCGGCCAGCTCAACGCCGAGAACTTCGCCATGGCCTTCGGTGACGTCTACACCTTCGGCCCCACCTTCCGAGCCGAGAACTCCAACACCACGCGCCATGCCGCCGAGTTCTGGATGATCGAGCCCGAGATCGCCTTCGCCGACCTCGCCGACGACATGGACCTCGCCGAGGATATGCTCAAGTACGTCATCCGTGATGTCATGGACCGCTGCCCCGACGAACTCGCCATGCTCAACAAGTTCGTGGACAAGGGCCTCATCGAGCGCCTCACGCATGTCGCCAACTCCGATTTCGCGCGCGTCACCTACACCGAGGCCGTCGAGATCCTCGAGCACGCCGTCGCCGCTGGCCATGAGTTCGACTACCCCGTGAGCTGGGGCATCGACCTGCAGACCGAGCACGAGCGCTTCCTCACCGAGGAGCACTTCAAGTGCCCCACGTTCGTGACCGACTACCCGGTCGAGATCAAGGCCTTCTACATGCGCCTGAACGACGACGGCAAGACCGTCGCCGCGGCCGACTGCCTGGTCCCCGGCATCGGCGAGATCATCGGCGGCTCCCAGCGCGAGGAGCGCCTCGACGTGCTCGAGCGCCGCATCGCCGAGCTGGGCATGGACCCCGAGCAGTACAAGTACTACCTCGACCTGCGCCGCTACGGTACCTGCAAGCACGCGGGCTTCGGCCTGGGCTTCGAGCGCCTGGTCATGTATCTCACGGGCGTCGGCAACATCCGCGACGTCCTGCCGCACCCCCGCACCGTGGGCAGCTGCGACTTCTAAACCTCAAAAAGGGGACAGGCACCTTTTTGAGACGTGCGCTTTTCTCAAAAAGGGGACAGGCGCTTTTCTGAGACGCTGGGCCAAACGGGGGCAGGCGCTCCATCGAGGCGCGACCTCGAAACGGACGACCGTTCTTCCGAGGCGCTGAATCGAGCGCGCGCGAGGACGATGCGAAACGGACGCAACCGCGGGACGGCTGCGTCCGTTCTTCTAGGGGGACGGGGAAGCGAGGAGGCGTGTAATGAACTCGATGATGATGGACGGCCTGCCGGTCGAGCTGCCGTCGTGCGACGCCATGCCCGCCGGGCGGCGCGACTTTGGAAGCATCGCGTTCGACAAGCTTCCGAATACCCGGGATCTGGGCGGGTTGACGACGGTCGATGGCAGGACGGTGCGTCGCGGCGCGCTGCTGCGATCGGGCATGCTCGCGTACGCGTCCGATGCCGATCTGGAGCGGCTGCGTGCCGAATACCATCTGTCCCTCATCGTCGACCTGCGCAATCTTGATGAGCTGGCGGAATCACCCGACCCGTTGGCGCTGCTTCCCGAGGCACGCTTCGTCCATGCGAACATCTTCGAGGATGCGCGCGTCGGGATCACGCAGGAGCGCGCGGCCCGGGTCGAGGCGGCGCGGAGGCTCGTAGAGGAGAGCGGCGACCCCGTTGACTTCATGGTCGCCCTGTATCCAGCGATGCTGCTGGATGCGCCCGGAATCGCCGGGTATCGGCAGTTTTTCGAGGCCCTGCTCGCGTGCGAGGACGGCGCCGCCCTGTGGCACTGCCAGATCGGCCGCGACCGCTGCGGCATGGCCTCGCTGCTCGTTGAGACCGCCCTGGGGGTTCCATGGGAGCAGATCGTGGCAGATTACCTGGCGACGAACGTGTACGCTCCGGCGCGCTTCACACGCGAGGGGCCGGCGAGCATGCGTTCCTTGCGGTCGGTGACGGCTGCGGTGGAGCGGGAGTATGGCGGCTATGGAGCGTATATAGAAAAGGCGCTCGGCATCGAACCGAGCGCCTTGCACGGGTTGCGATCGCGGTTGCTCGAGTAGGGTCGGGCCGCCCGCTCGAATAGAGAGGGTCGGGCGTCGGGGTCCCGCAAGGGGAGGCCTGCTATCAGCTACCGGAGCGAGTCCGCGTCCGCAGCCGGCTGCCCATACGAGATGCGTACGAGGGCGAAATGCGAGCCGCCCTCGTCGTCGAGGGCCACCACGAAGCCCGCGTCGTCCTGGTAGATGCGCGGATGGATGGTCTGGCCCCGCTTGGCGGCGATGCTGTACTGAACATCGACGACGATCGGGGCGGTCCGCGCGCGCCGGGCGATCGCCTCGCGTGCCCGCTGCGCCGGCGGGTACTCAAGTAGCGCGTCGATCGCCATGCCGACGTACTGGGCGTTGTTGACATGGTGGTTGGTGTCGATGTGCGTCGTCGCGACGCGCACCGGCGCGGCCTCGACGGGCACGGCGTCTTTCGGCAGGCGGATATGGCGTTGCGGCGCCGCCATATCGAGTGCGGGCTCAAACTCGCCTGCTTGCGAAAAGGCGAGCAGGTCCTCTTTGCCGATCCGTCGCGGGCGCCCCGCGGCGGAGTCATAGAGGAACCAGAGCGAATCTGCTCGCACGTAGGGCTCGGCGTCCCGTTGTGCCCCGGCGGCGTGCATGGTGAAGTTTCTGCTTGAGAGCAGCCCCTTGTATCCGGTCGGCCAGGTGCGCACGCAGATCTCCTCACCCATGGCGGGAAGCTTGTTGATCTCCACCCGCCATGCGGCGAGGAGCCACGCCGCGCCCGTCTCACGTGCACGGGAGAGGCCCTCGCCGACGGCTTCGGCATGGAACATCGAAGCGTCCTGCAGGTAGTTTATCGCCGACGGCACGCTCAGATGCCCGGTCTCGTCGATCTCGCTGTAGCGGATCTTGCTGGTATAGGTATACAAAGTCGTTTCCTCGCCTTCGGTGCGTCGGGCATCGCGGCGCGGCTCGCCCAAGGCGGGTGCCGCTGGTTTCCGACGCGCGTTTCGAACAAGGTGATGATACCCAGCTGCGGCGTATCTAGCGGTCTCGCCCCCATCCTTCTGCTCGCTGCGCTTCGCTTCCGATGGCGCCGCGCGTGGTTCTTCTGTTGGAACGCGCCGTCGGTGTGGCCGCGCGGCTCGCGCACGCCCTATGCTATGGGTCGATACAATTCTCGTGTAGTTCGCCCGCCGCGAGCGCGGCGCGGTGGATGGGGAGTGGCAGACAAGCCGAGACCGCGCTCGCTCGTCGCGCGGGGCCTCGTAGACGACGGAAGGCGAAGTTCGCATGATCATTGAGCAGCACGCCCTGTGGGGCGATGAGACCACGCCGGTGTATCCGGCTACCTATACCGCGTACCTGGCGGAGAAGCTGCCGGAGGCGAGTGCCTGCCCGCGTCCGGCGGTGGTGATCTGCGGTGGCGGCGGTTTCACGCATGCGGCGCCCCATGAGCAGGAGCCCGTGGCGTTCGAGTTCCTCAACCGAGGATTCCAGGCGTTCGTGCTCGATTACGTCACGAGCTCGACCGGCGACGTCTCCTATCCCAATCCCCAGGCGGACCTCGCGAAGATGATCGCGACCATTCGCCTGAACGCTGCCGATTGGAACGTCGAATCCCAGAAGGTCGTGGCGATCGGCTTCTCCGCGGGCGGGTTCATCTGCGCGTCGCTCGCATGCGGCTGGAAGACCGGACCCTTCGCCGCCCTCGCGGCGGCCCGGCCCGACGACATCCGCCCCGATGCCGCTATCCTGTGCTATCCCGTGATCGATTTCGCCTACCTGCGCGACCAGCAGACGCGCGACCCCCGCATCGATCTGCGCGTTCCCAAGACCGGCGGCAAGACGGGCCGCGACCTGTTGAACGATTTCCTCACCATGGTGACCGGAGGCGAGGCGACCGACGAGCACCTCGCGAAGATCTGCCCGACCACGGGTGTGAGCCGCAATATGCCGCCCACGTTCGTGTGGTGTGCCGCCGATGACAAGACCGCTCCTGTGGCGCAGGTCTATCCGTTTGCAGTGCGCATGGCCGAGGAAGGCGTGGCTCACGAGCTGCACGTGTTCAACGAGGGCGCGCACGGGCTGTCCGTGGCGAACCGCAACACCGAGGCGGAGAATGCGGACCGCCAGCGCGCGGTGCGCGCGTGGGTCGACCTCGCCTTCGATTTCTTGTCCCGCCAGGGTATCTGCTAGACGGCGAACGAGGACGTCTGCGAGGGCATCAGCGGGTGCGCTTGCGAGGAGATGTCCGGTGGACGCCCACCGCGATGTGCCGGTGGGGGCGCTGGCGGACGCCTACTGCGATCCCGTGCAGGCGCCAGGCGACCGGCCGCTATGATATGCGGCGCGAATCCGGGAGCGCGGGCGGACTCGTCGAATGAAAATCGTCTTATGTGGGGCGGGGCTGCGACCCCGGGGGAACGGCCCTACACCACTTTTCGTGACGCGATAGCCGTTTTCGCCCCATCGCGATCGCGATGGCATTAAATGCTGAATTTGAGTCTTTTGATGTCCGTGCATAAAATGAATCGCGTGAGATTCTCTACATCTGTACAGCAAATTGGCTTTTCATGGGGCTAATTATGGCTTTTCTCGCGTTTTATCGAGGAGGTGCGCCGTCATTTTGCTCTGAAAAGCTGCTGGAGGCTGCTTTCCGGAGGGCATCGGGACTCAAAATCGACAATGAGTGCCAGGCGGTTTTGACCTTTGCGGCCGGCGAAGGAAATCGACGCCAATCCGATGCAGAAGTCACCCTATTTTATGCAAAGGCGGTGCTTTCTGACGCATCGTCCCGCATGGCGTGCCTATCGCACGTCGATCTGGCAGCTGCGCATGGTCGCGAGCGCGGCTTCATGGGAGGCGGGGTTCACCCCGGCGCACAGAGCGGAGTCTACGGACAGGGCGACCTCGGGTAGGTTCGCCTTGATGAGCAGGGCGTTGCTCACCACGCAGATGTCGGTGCACAGACCCACGAGCTCGATGGCGTCGATGGGCTCGGCGTCGTGTTGCTCGACGAGCCATGATGCCAGGTCGAGCGATCCGAATGACGGCTTGTCGAACACCGCGCAGGCACGGTTCGCGCGGACGCGTTCGAGTTCGGGGACCAGCTCCCAGCCGGGGGTGTCGCGTATGCAATGCGCGACGGGCAGGTTGCGGCCCTCCTGCGTCTCGAGATAGGACTCGTCGTGGGTGTCTCGCGTGAAGACCACGGTGCCGTCGAAGGTCGAGGCGCGATCGGCCACCGCTTCGACGATGGCGCGCGCCTCGGGCGTTCCGAGGGAGCCCGATACGAAGTCGTGCTGCATGTCGACGATGATGAGGTATTTGTTGGCCATGGCGTCCCTTTCCCGATGGTTGCTGCGCGGTCCGTCCGGCGCCCGATGCCATTGTACCGCCGTGCAAGGTTAAATCTTATCAACAGGGGCCGTGGGAAAGTGCCGGGCCACCGTGGCGGCGATAATGATGCTTGTCGAAACACCGCCTCGCCGACTCCGTCGCGCGCGGGCGCAGAGATGCGCTGCACGGGTGCTCCGACGTTCATCGCTGCAAAGGAGGCCCGTCATGTCCATGAAATTCAAGCGTCTGCTGCCCATTCCCAAAGAGATTCGCGAGGAGATGCCGCTTCGGCCCGACCTCGTCGAGGCGAAACGCGAATTCGATGCCCAGGTCGCGGCCGTTTTCCGCGGCGAGGATCCGCGTCGCGTGCTCGTCATCGGTCCCTGCTCGGCCGATCGCGAGGACTCCGTTCTCGATTACATGACGCGCCTCGCCGAGCTGCAGGACCGCGTGCGCGAGCGCTTGCTGATCATCCCCCGCGTCTACACCAACAAGCCGCGTACCAAGGGCACCGGCTATAAGGGCCTGCTGCACAACCCCGACCCCGAGGCGGGAGACGACCTGCTCGAGGGCGTCAAGGCCATTCGCCGCATGCACCTGCGCGTGATCGAGGAGACCGGCTTCTTCACAGCGGACGAGATGCTGTACCCCACCAACTACCAGTACCTGGTCGACCTGCTGTCCTACGTCGCCGTGGGCGCGCGCTCCGTCGAGAACCAGGAGCACCGCTTGGTGGCATCGGGTGTCTCCGTGCCCGTGGGCATGAAGAACCCCACCGCCGGCTCCACCAGCGTGATGCTGAACTCCATCTACGCCGCCCAAGCCGAGCAGGGATTCATCTACCGCAACTGGGAGGTCGAGACCGAGGGCAATCCGCTGGCTCACGCCGTGCTCCGCGGCTACATCGGGTTGGATGGACGCACCTATCCCAATTACCACTACGAGCACCTGGAGCGCTTGGCCGAGCGCTACACGCCGGATACCTATGCGAATCCGGCCGTGGTCGTCGACTGCAACCACGACAACTCCGGCAAGCGCCCGCTCGAGCAGCTGCGTATCTGCAAGGAGGTCCTGGACTCCTGCCGGCGCAACGAATCGATCGACCGCCTGGTGCGCGGCTTCATGGTCGAGAGCTATCTGGAGGACGGCAACCAGCCCGTCGACGGCGGCGTCTACGGCAAGTCCATCACGGATGCCTGCTTGGGCTGGGAGAAGACCGAGCGTCTGGTCCTCGATCTCGCCGAACGCTCGTAGACCCGAATCGACGCTGCGACGGAGCGGCGCCCCCTGGCGGGGTGCCGCTTTTTCATAAGGCTTTAGCCTGTGCGGCGTGCAGCGCCGCATCTAAACCCACCCGCTAGGCG
>CAUWGM010000004.1:0-117940 GCA_963558435.1 uncultured Collinsella sp. | reverse complement strand
CGCGGACGGTGCGCGGTTTTGCACCAAGTGCGGTGCAGCGTTAGCGACGGACGGGCCGGCGGTTCAGGAGAGCGCGCCGGCTTTTGACGGCGCGGTTGCGGGCGATGCGGCTCCAGTCGACGCTGCGGATACGGCGGCTGGCGAGTCGCCTGCGCCTGCAGATGCGGCAGCAGCCGAGCCGCCTGCAGCGGCTGGCGATCAGGCTGCAGCGGCTGGCACGAAGCTGGCCGACGCGCCGGATGAAACGTCGGATTCGGCAAAAAAGAAGGTTCGAAAGCCCCTGCTTGTCGCCGCGTGCGTAGCGCTGGTCCTTGTTGCGGGCGTGGGCGGTGCGATCGCGCTGCGCGGAGGCGGTAGCGCTGTCCCGGCGGCGCTCGAGTTGGTGTACGGCTCGAACGACGTCTCCGCCGTCGCCCGCTCGGCGCGCCTGGTGCCACTCGACGGTGATGGCGAACCCATCGCCCATTACTGGATCCGCTTCCGCCGCGCCGTGAACGCAGACGGCGAGGAGATCGATCTCACGGACGTCGAGGCGTTCGAGGTCACCGGTACCGATGGCTTCGTGATCGGCGACGTGCTGACAGACCTGCCCGACGGTACGTACTACCCTGTGATCTCGGATGAAGAGGACGGAGAGGATCGCCCGCTGCCGCCGGTGAACGTGGGGAACGGCGAGGACGCGAGCGACGGGACCATCACCATCAAGCCGGATGACGAGCAAAAGCTGGGTGCCGACGCGCTGTTCCTGGCGAAGCTCGAGACGCTGCAGGCCCAATACGGCGGCCCTGCCATCGGGGTGAAGAAGCTGGCAGAGAGCGACATGTACTTCTCCATGTTGGAGGGTTTGTCCTATGCCGATTTGCTGGACTTTGGTGACGGCACCGAGCGCCTTGCGCTTGCGTACCGGGCTGATTGGCTTCTGGACGGTTGGACCGTGCAGGGGGACTGGGCGCATGCGTACATCTTCGAGATTTGGGAGTACGATGAGGATGCGGACTCGATCTCAAAGATACCAAGCTATGACGGGAATCCAATGGAGGTAAGTACTCGCGGCTGGCAGGGGTTCAGTGAAGTTCTCTCCCCTGTTCGTCAGGCGGAGTCGGGAAATCAGTACGTCGCAATTGAAGTCGAGGAGTCCTCTAGCGTCGATAGTCGTGCCCTCGCCGATGCGGATTACGTACCGCGTGCAATGTCTGGAAAGGCGTATTATGGCCTAAACGAAGGCGGGGTCTTCGGCCATCTGGTTACGCTTGAAAGCAATGAAGGACCAGGTGAACCGAACCCGATATATCAGATCGATGGCAAGGTCGTGTCTGAGGCAGAGTATGCCAAGGCTGCAGCTCCCTTTAGCATGAGTGAAGCGTCGGACGAAGTTGCCCCTGCATTCTCGAGAGCTTCAGATCAAGTGACTGAGGAACAGGCGCAGGCAGGCGATGTGTCGTCGCTGGCAGGAGGGGGAACCCCTGCCGACACCAAACAGCAGACGCTCGACACGATCGAGGAGCTGCGCTCCCGCGTCGAGGCGTCTGCCCAGAAGAACGGCGACGCGGCCGAGGCGAAGGATGACGCCGATACGAAGAAAAGCGCTGCCGCGCAGACCGTGAGAGCCCAGGCCAAGACGGTTGACGAGGCGGTGACGGTCCCCAACTACGGCTGGGACCTCGCGAATCCGAGTGACGAGCTGGTCGAGTGGACCTACGTCTCCTTCGACCCTGCCGATGCATCGGATGGCGTAGCCAAGATCAACGCGGCGCTCAAGGAGAGCTTCGAAGCCGAAAAGAAGGCGACGGCAAGCTGGAATACGGATGATCCTGGCGACGGAGAGTGCGTGCACTATCGGTCGGGCTGCACGTACAACGACGGCGCCTATGCCGCAGTGCGTATTGAGCGGCGGTGCACGAACTGGGGGCCGCACGGGTGGGCCGAGATCGACGGCTTCGTCTTCGATCTAAAGACGGGTGCGGAGGTTTCGCCGTGGGAGGTCGCGGGCGTTTCCCAAGCCGAGCTGGAAGAGGTGGCGGTTGATGCCATCGTGACGTACGTGCAGGGGCATCCGGGAAGCGATCTTTCGGGTGCCGATGAGATCGCCGCGGCCGCGCGGGATGAGATTGCAGAAGGCTATGCGACCTTCCTGCTCACCGACAAGGGCGTGACGGTGTATCTGCAGGACTATTCCATGGGATACGCCTATGCCGATGGCGACAAAGAGATCCTCGTCTTGCCGTTCGACGGCGGCGGGGCTGCGGGCGATAACGTTCGCGATGCGTATTCGCTGATGGAGGGCGAACTCATGGCGTAGGGTGCACCGGCGATGGACGTCGGCGTCGCGCTGCTAGGAGTTGGTTGCCCGCGGTTGGAGCGACCGTTGATGGTGCGGGGAGGAAGCTATGTTTTGCAGGCACTGTGGATTTGAGATAAGCGAACAGGCGCGGTTTTGTCCGCGATGCGGGCAGGCGGTGGCGCCGGCGTCGGGAGCTGCGGCGTCGCACGGGGAGGAGGCACTCGGGCGAGCAACTCCTGCAGGGGACGCACCGCCCACGTCCGTGCCGCAGACGCCTCCTGCCCAGGCGACGACCTCGCAGCCCGCGCCGCAGCCCGCGCCGGCTTCAGCTCCGACGGCGCCCGAGCCCGCGCCGACGCCGCAGGGAAAGAAGCGGCGTCGCGGCGTCGTGGTCGCGCTGGTTGCCGCGGCGTTCGTGCTGGTCGCAGTGGGTATTTGCGCAGTGTTTCTCTCTCGGGCGGGATTTGGCCAGACGATGAGCGTGGGTGCGCACCTGCTCGATGAGGCGGTGCCGGTGTCGCGCTGGGCGCACATCGTGCCCGTGGACGATGCGGGCACGCCGCTCGCGGGGCAGTTCGTGCGGTTCGTGGGCGCCGAGAACGAGGCGGGCGAGCAAATCGAGTTGGCGCAGGACCAGACATTCGAGATTGAGGGCGCCGAGGGCATCTCCTTGGATGAAGCCCTTCGCGATATGCCGGACGGCACGTATCGAGCCGTGGTCGAGGACGCGGAGGGGCGTGTGCGCCCGCTGCCGCCGTTGGCGCTCGGGGGCATCGGCTCCTACATGGGCACGGTCGCGTTCGAAATCGACCGTGAGCACACCATCGGTGCCGACCGTCTGATTCTCGCCAAGATCGAGGCGCTCCGCGCGGAGTACGGCGTACCCGAGCTCAAGACCGCCCACGTCGACGGCAAGTATCTCGGCTATGTAAGCGGGCTCGTGCCGAGATATTCGTTCTTCGCTCCTGGCGGCGAGCGAGAGGCAACTCTATTTGCCGAGTACCAACTCCTTGGCGACGAAGCATTTGATGGAGAGTATCCAGTCTACGGTCGTGAGCTATGGGCTTACGACCAAGACAATGATGAGCTGTATTCTGTTCTCCCTCCCGATGGGTATTCGCTTTCTTATGTAGCCGATGGCGATTCGGGGACGACGATGTTTTGTTTTCCAGATAACTGGGAAGCAGACCAGGGCTCCGTGATGGATCTTTCATTAGAGGCGCAAGGCGACAGGAAAGTAAATGCGTTTTATCGCTTTGAAGACGGCGTGCTAGAGTGTGCCGCCATTCTTGAAATTGAATATGACGACGAAGGCAAGCAGGTCGGGTGGCTTGTGAACGAAGAGCCGGTCAGTGCTGATGAGGCGCTCAGTTGTTGGCAAGAATTTCACGGTACAGATGAGCGCTACGGAAACACAATCTACTCGGCTGTTTTGTATGAAGACGAAGGCTCCGCGAAGCAAGGCGATACTTCCTGCTTTTCCAGTTCTGATTGGGAGCATTTCGGCCTCTATGGCCCCGCGAGCAATTATTGGGAACAGGGGAATTTGGCAGAAACTCAGCGTCGCATCCAAGGCATCGGTGAATACGAAACGAATTGGGAAACGGTGGCAGTGCCGAGCGTGCCGTCGGGAAGCGATCCCGCGGAGCCGACGATCGACCAGGATTGGAGCTATGTGGAGCTGGACGTTGGCAAGAACGACGAAGAGGCGATCGCTAAGATCAACGCTGCGCTGAAGGATGGGTATGACCGCGTCAAGAGCGTGACGTTGCAGCCCGTCGAGGACGACGCCGATGTGTGCCTGTGCTGCCAATCGGTGATGACCTATCGCACCGAGAACATCATCGGCATACGCAACGAATCGATCTACGCCAATTTCGACCATTCGGCCGAGCGTTCCCAAGTGAAGGGCGAGGTGTACGACGCCACGACGGGCAAGCAGGTCGAGGTGTGGGACGCGCTCGGTTTGAGCAAGGACGAGCTGGACGCGCAGGCTGTCGATGCGATCGTCGCCTACGCGAAGATGAAGCCCGCTCAAAAGAGCCCCTACAAGAGCGATGAAGAGCTCACGGAGGCGGTGCGTACGTTCGTAGAGGAGGGAAGCGGTTCCTACCTGTTGTGTGATGCGGGTGTGACGTATTTCCTGCCCGAGGAGTCACTCGGCTATAGCGCCAGCGAGGGCAGCAAGGAGATCATGGTGCTGCCAGCCGAGTCCAAGAGCCTGACGGGTGTTGACTTCAGGCCATATTACAAGCTGCTGAGTCCTGGAATTTTGAAGCAAGGAGAATAAGTATGCACTGCACGCATTGCGGGGCGAAGGTGAGTCCGCGCGAGAAGTTCTGTACCGCCTGCGGACAGCCGATCGCGAAGTCCGCGCCGAAGGCCGATACGAGCCTCGCGCCGAGTGCGCCGGTGCCGGCTCCGACGGCTGCCGTGGCGGGGGCGCGACAAGACGCCGCGTCGACCGATGCGGTGACGAAGGAGCTTCAGGCGCATTGCACGTCGTGCGGTGCCGCCCTGGAGCCGGGGGTCCGGTTCTGCACGTCGTGCGGGACGCCCGTTCCAGGGGAGAAGCTTGCGGACGCCACGGTTGTGCTGGAAGCGCCCGCGGCAACCGCGCCCGCGCCCGCGGCATCTGTGAAGACCGTCGCCATGCCGGCGGCGGCACCCGCGGCACCTGCGAAGACCGTCGCCATACCGGCGGCGGCGCCCGCTCCGTCTGCCGCCCCAGACCCGGCGCCCGCGGAGAATTCCGCCCCTGCATCAGCTTCCACTCCAACTCCAGCGCTCGCCCCAGACCCGGCGCCCGTGCCTGCGCCCGCACCGACCCCGTCGCCTGCGCGTCCCAAGAAGCGCCGCCGTGTCCCTGCCGCCCTTATCGCGGCGGGTGCGCTCATCGTGCTGGCAGCCGGAGGCGGGGCCGCGCTGTGGTTCACGGGTGGACTCGATTCGCTGGGGCAGGCGCTCGGCAGCGCGGTCCAGGGAAAGACGGCCACGGCATACTATCTGTCGACCGAGCCCGTCCCCGTGGAGGCCTCCACGATGCTGCGTCCCCAGGACGCCCAGGGCCAGCCGCTTGACAGCTACGAGGTTCGCGTCAAGCGGGCGTACGGCGAGGATGGAGCCGCACTCGACGTAGCGACGATGCCCGTGTGGACGGTTTCGGGGGCGGATGGCTTTAGCCTCGAGAACCTGGGGGTCGAGCAAAACGGCACCTACGAGCTGGGCATTACCGCAGGCGACGGCGCGACGTACGACCTTCCGCCCGTGACGCTGGGCGCGGACGAGACGGTGGAGGAGTCATCGATACAGATCATGGCGCCCGAGGGCGCGGACAAGGATGCGCTTGCGCGCCGCGGCATGTACAAGAGCTACCTCGATACGCTGCAGAGTCTGCAAGATCAATATGGCAAGCCGTCGCTCTCTGTATGCAAACTTCAGGAAGAGAAGTATCTTGCCTGGGTGGCGGGTGTGTCGTATGCGGGCCTGGTCGATTTTGGGGATGGTGCCGAGCGTCTGGTCGCTCTGTACTGCACGAGTAAGAACTGGGCGATTACCGATGCGGTCGATTTGAGCGGGGAGCCCGCTATGGACGGCATCGGCCCTGTGGCCTCCGACTATCGGCTTGAGGTGTGGGAGTACGACCAAGCAGAGGACAAGGCGGTCCGCGTATATCAGGGCCAGCCTATGGCGGATGCCTCCGATACCGCCGTTGCCGATGTCGCGTTCGCTACGGATTCCGCCGATGACTCACCGCTGATGCTCGTAGCCTCGACCGGTGTCAACGGCAGCGCTGCGCAGGGGTATTTTGGCCTGCTCGAGAAGGGCGGAGTCGGCGTGCTGTCCGTGGGTGCTGTCGACACCGCGCAGGTTGTGAAGGCGGAGCGTTACGCTACGTCGAGCTTGGGCATCACGCAGGATGCGGCGCTGAGCTATGCGGGCAGCGACGAGCGGTCGTGCGAGGAGACCGCACAGACGGTTAAGGATCTCGAGGCGCGGCTTCGCACCATCACGGGCGCATAGAAGGGTGCGCGGTCGGCAATGCCCGACCGCATGCCAGGGGCTTACGCGTTCGCGTGCGGTCCCGCAGCGCGCCCGGCGCAGACTCGGGCGCATACGAAGAAGTCCCCCGCTTGCCGCATGCCGGCGAACGGGGGACTTCGCGCTACCGAGGCCTATTTGCTCGTGTTACCGGCGCGTCGCGGTACCGTCGTCCTTCACGACCTGCTCGGCGGCGACGATCTGTTCGAACATGCTGGCGGAGTCGCGGAAGTCCGTCGGTAGCACCACGGTGCTCGCGCGACCGCTCTTGGCGAACTCGTTCATCATCTCGGTCCACTGCGTGAACATGAACAGCTGGTTGGCCTCGTCGTTGCCCACGCCCGTCTCCTGGATGGTCTCGAGCGAGTCCTTGATGCCCAGCGCGATGGCCTTGCGCTGGTTGGCGATGCCCTCGCCGGCCTTCTCCATGGCTTCGGCCTCGGCGCGCGCCTCGGTGACGCGGCGGATGCGGTCGGCCTCTGCCAGGTCCTGCGCCGCGGCCTTCGTGCGCTGCGCGGCGTTGATCTGGTTCATGGAGTCCTCGACCTCGGCGGGCAGGGCGATCTTGGTGATCAGCGTGCTCACCAGCGTGAAACCGTAGTCGGCCATCTGCTCGGAGACGGTGGCGTTCACGTCCTTGGCGATGTCATCCTTCTTCGCGAAGACCTCGTCGAGGGTGTAGACGGGGATGGACGAGCGCAGGGCGTCCGTGATGAAGTCGCGCATCTGCGCCACCGGCTGCTGCAGCATGTAGTAGCTCTTGTAGACACCGGAGTCGGTGGGTCCGGCGCCCATCTCGTAGCTCACGTGGTACTGAGCCGAGACCTCGAGGCCGATGGTGACGTTGTCCTGCGTCTTCACGTCGATGTCGAAGCCGTTCTTCATGGTACGCAGCGAGACCGTTGCCGCCTTGCGATCGATGAAGGGGATCTTGACATGGAAGCCGGCACCAACGATGCGGTTGAACTTGCCCAGTCGCTCGATGATCACGGCGTGCTGCTGCTTGACGACGAAGAACAGGTTGCCTGTGAGGGCTGCCACGACCAATACGATGAGAGCGATGCTGATCAGACTTCCCAGCAGGTCGAAGATGAACATAGCGGTTCCTTTCGGTTGGTTCGCCCGGAATGGCGAAAGAATCAGGATGAGGATACCCGTTTCCTTTTCGGCGAACGGTCTGCTTTCGGTAAGCGGGACGTACAAATCGGACGAAATTGTCCGTATAATAGGCGGCTGTAAAAATACGCAAACGATGATGTCAGACGAAAACGTATGCGTATTCTCGCATATTGGCACGTCCCTTATTCGGATGTCCGCTGGATAGGCGGAAGGAAGGAGCAAAATGTCGTTACAGCATGCTAGCAATCGAAAGCGAGGTGTCCTCTCGGTGCTCGTCGCGGTCCTCGCGGTCGCCGTCTTGGCGCTCGGCGTGGCCCTGCCCGCTTACGCCGCGAGCGTGAGCATCGGCGGCACGAAGGTCGATATGGACACGGCCGTCCCCACGAAGATCGACGATTCGGTCATGGGCGACGCGGCCTTTCAGTTCAACTACAAGGGCGACTGGAGCCCTGAGGCCGGTTACGACCAGTTCTTCAACGGAACCGACCATTATTCCAATACCGTGGGCGATTCGTGGAGTATGAAGTTCACCGGCCCCAAGATCGATGTCTACGGCAGCAAGAACTCCGCTCACGGCACCTATGCCGTGACGATCGACGGCAAGGCACAGCAGGATATCGTCGCCACCGCAGGCTCTGCGCAGCACAAGCAGCTGCTCGGTTCCTATGAGGGCCTCGATGCCGACACCGAGCACACCATCACCGTGGAGCTGAAGAGCGGCGGCGCGATCCAGGTCGACTACGTGGTCGTGGAGCGCAAGCCCGTGGCTGCCACCGACTTCGTTCTGTCCACGCGCACCAAGGTGCTCGAGAGCGGTAGCTCCTTCGAGCTTTCCTACAGCGTGTCCCCCAAGGGCGCGGTCGATCCCGGCGTCACGTACGACTTCGACGAGAACCTGCTGGAGATCGACGAGAACGGCGTGGTGACGGCGAAGCAGGTTGCCAAGAAGATCACTACGTCCATCACCGCTACGCTCAACAACGAGAGCAGTGCCTCCCACGAGATCGATGTCACCATCTATCCGCAGGTAGAGGGCTTCAACGCGTTTGTGGGCAACGAAAAGCTGCTCGATACCCAGGAGGACTGGGAGGCTAAGAAGGCCGACCATACGGACTCGTGGTCCGACGTCGCTTGGTTGGGCGATGAGCGCTCGAGCAAGATTGGCATCGCTACGCGCGATGACGGCGCGAAGAACGTCCGCATCGTCGCCGGTGACCTGATCTCCCAGGACGGTTCCAAGATTTCTGGTAAGGATATCGAGGTCAAGTGGCTGCGCAACGTGCAGGCCAAGGAGGGTCGCAACGCGCAGGGCAGCCTGAAGAGCTATCCGGATGTCATCTACTACGACAACACCGGTATGGACGTTCCCGCTAACACGCTGCAGTACGCCTGGCTGACCATTCCCGTTTCGGCCAGCGCCCATGCCGGCACCTACACCGGCACCGTGCAGGTCGTTGCGGATGGCGTCGAGCCCGTCGAGCTCACCTATACGCTCGAGGTCATCGGCATCAAGCAGCCTACGGCCGACGAGGTCGATTTCGAGGTGCAGGTCTGGCAGCACCCCTTCAGCGTGAGCGGCTACTATTTCGCAAACAGCACGGCGGATGCCGCGACCGGCACGGGCACCAACGCGCCGATCGACACCTTTATGAGCGAGAAGCACAAGAACCTGCTGCGCGGCTCGCTGAAGGAGTACGCTTCCATCGGCGGTCACGACCTGGTCGCGAACATCGTCGAGGAGGCCTGGAACCACCAGTCGTACTTCGGCGACTCCTCCATGGTCACCTGGATCTTGAACGATAAGGGCGAGTGGTCCTTCGACTACACCCTCTTCGATAAGTGGATCGCGTTCGCCACCGAGTGCGGCGTCATCGACCCCGCGACCGATCTGGGCCAGATTAAGTGCTACTCCATGGTGTCGTGGGGCGGCTTCAAGTACAAGGACGCCGAGACCGGCGAGATGAAGTCCTATAACATGCAGCTCAACGGCAACAACCCCGAGGGCGAGGCCGCATGGACCGCGTTCCTGAAGGACTTCTACAAGCACTGCCAGAAGCTCGGCATCTGGGATATCACCTACATCTCGATGGACGAGCGCGATTACAGCCAGCTGAGCCCGGTCGTCGACCTGGTTTCCGCCGTGGAGGAGGAGCTTGGCATCAACATCAAGCTGAGCTCCGCGCTCAACGTGAGCACCGACCAGAACATCGTGTCGCTCTCCGATAAGATCGACGATATCTCGGTGAACACCGGCAACGTCGACGACGGCTTCCGCGACCTGGCCGACGCCCGCGCAGACAAGGGCTTCACCACCACGATCTACAACTGCACCGGCAACTACCCGGGCAACTTCATGATCTCCGATCCTGGCGACAACTACTGGGCCATGTGGTACGCCATGTCCTCCCATGCCGATGGCTTCATGCGTTGGGCCTGGGATAACTGGACCAACGATATGTTCGGCAACGCCACCTATCGTTACTGGGAGCCAGGCGACGGCTGGTACATCTACCCGCTCGAGAGCGCCGATGACCTGGCCGAGAACCCCGACGGCTTCTACAGCACGCCTCGCTACGAGATGTTCAAGCAGGGTATCCGCGACGTGTGCAAGGCCAAGTACCTGGCTCAGAACGAGAAGGCTGCCGACCGCGTGATGGATCTGGTCGAGTCCCTGCAGGTGCCGCGCGCGACCACCGTTCATGGTGCCGCCGTTGCGCAGAACGAGGAGCAGCGCATGCTGGCCCACAGCGAGACGGACCGCATGTACGACGGCATCAACGAGATCGCCCGCGAGCTTGGGCCCGCCCCTGAGCCCGGGCCGCAGCCCCAGCCCCAGCCGCAACCTGAACAGAAGCCGGAAGGTGGTCAGAGCAAGCCCGGCACCGACGGCTCTCTTGCCCAGACGGGCGATCCCGCGCTGCTCGCCCTCGTGGCGACGGGCGCCCTCGGCGCGGGTGCGGTGGCAGCCGGCTGCCGCGCGCGCAAGCGGTCCCGCTAGGAGCGGCGTCGCGCACGGGTGACACGAGCAACGCATTGACGCATGACCCGTGTTGACGCATGACCCGTGAAGATGAGAAGGCCTCCCTTCCCGCTGGTGGGAAGGGAGGCCTTTTTGCGCTATCGGCGGGTCGGGCGCCCGGTACAGATCGGGTGGGGCACCCCTGGGGCGGCTCGGGCCGCGCAGCCGGTTGCCTGCGTGCTCCGTCCTACAGCTGGTAGAGGTCGCGGAACTTGCCGGCGAGGTAGTCGCAGTAGAACGTCGCGTCGAACGGCGCCCCGCAGGCACCCTGTACGAGCTCGGGCGCGTCCTTGCTACGGCCCCAGCGCCAGATGTTCTCGCCCAGCCAGGTGCGAACCGGCGCGAGATCGCCTGCGGCGCAGGCGGCCTCGAGGTCCACGCCCGCTGCCTGCATGGCGGGCACGTACTGCGCGTCGTAGGCACTGCCCATCGCGTAGCTGGGGAAGTAGCCGAATGCGCCGCCCGACCAATGGGTGTCCTGCAGCGCGCCCTCGGTATGCGTGGGTACGTCGAGGCCCAGGTAGCGCTTGGTCTTCTCGGCCCACAGGCCGGGGATGTCCTTGGCGGTCGCCTCGCCGGCGAACAGCAGGCGCTCGATCTCGTAGCGGATCATGATGTGGAGCGGGTAGGTCAGCTCGTCGGCGTCGCAGCGGATGAGGTTGGGGCGCGCGATGTTGACGGCATGGTACAGCTCGTCCTCGCCCACGTTGCCATAGACCTCCGGCGCGTGGCGGCGCAGCAGCTGGAGCAGCGGTCCCATGAAGGCGCGCGAACGGCCCACGGTGTTCTCGAAGAAGCGGCTCTGGCTCTCGTGGATGCCCATGGAGGTGCCGCCCTCCAGGCAGGTGAACGCGTAGGCGGGGTCGACGCCCAACTCGTAGATGGCGTGGCCGGCCTCGTGGATGATCGAGTAGACGTTGCTCATGGCGTTGTCTTCGTAGATGTGCGTGGCCACGCGCGCATCGCCGGTGCTGAAGCCCTCCGAGAACGGGTGCTCGGTGAAGGCGAGCGTGGTGGAGGCCATATCGAGCCCCACGAGCTTCATGAGGTCGACGGACAGCGCGCGCTGGGCCGCCTCGGAGACGCGGGCGTTGAGGAAATCCGCCCGGGGCTGCTCGCCGCGTTCGGCGATATCGCGCACCAGCGGCACGACGGTCTCCCGTACCTGGGCGAAGAACGCGTCGTAGGCGGCGGCGTCCATACCGCGCTCGTACTGGTCGAGCCAGATGTCGTACGGGTCGCGCGTGCTATCGAGGTAGCCTGCCTGGCGCTTGAGCGCCTCGACCATGCGATCGATATAGGGCTCGAAGGAGTCCCAGTCGTTGGCGCCCTTGGCCTTGTGCCATACGGCGTCGGCCTCGCAGATGAGGCGGCTCCAGCTCTCGACCTCCTCCTTGGGGAAGGCGAGGGCCTCGCGTTGATCGCGCTCGAAGACGCGGAGCTCGTCGGCCAGTTGCGCGTCATCGAGCTTGCCCTTGGCATAGGCCTTGTTGAGCTTGCGGACGAGTTTCTGGGCGCGCTCGCTGGTGAGGAGCTCGTGGTGCTCGCCGGCGAGGGTCGCCATGGCCTCGCCGCGCGCGGAGGCGCTGTTCTCGGGGGCGACGGTGGCACCGTCGAACTCGGCGATCTTCAGCAGGTAGGAGCGGGTCCACAGGTCGCGTTCGAGCGCGCGGAACTCCTCGGCGCGCTTGGGCGCCTGGCAGACGTGGTCCTCTTCGTGTCCGTGGCAGCAGCAGTCGTGTTCTCGGCCGCTGCCGTCGGCGTGCTCGGATTGCTTCTTATGCTTACCGCAGCAGCTGCCGTCTTTCTTGTAGTTGCCGCAACATGATTCGTCGTGTTTATGCTTGCCCATGGGGCCTCCTTACATATCGAAGTGGTCCATCGAACAGCAGTGTACCCGTACTCGCGGGGTTATGACGCTTATGGCGGTGGTCATTGATTGCCCGTATCAACGCCGTTGACTTTCTAGAGGCTGGGGACTCGGAATGGGGGTTATTCGCAAAGCGGTTCGCCATCCGTGCCCCATGCAATTCAACCTGTATTTGCCCTGCTCGAAATGTTGCGCAACAAATACCCCCGTTCCTCATGTTGTAATAAACGTGTCAATGCGTCTTGTTCTGGACGCGGGGGACATGAGGAGGAAGAGTATGAAGAAGAGGCGTTTGATGGGCGCCGTCGCCCTTGCAACGATTCTTGTCGTCGCGTTATTTACTGCTGGCTGCGACGGTAAAACGCGTGAACTCAAGGAGAGCGTCGTCGGCATCTGGCGTCTGGAGTACGCAACTTCTGACGAGCTTTCCGCATCGCTGAGCGAGGCGCTTGGTGTCGCATCGTTCATGACGTTCGATAATGACGGAACCTTTTCTATTCGCATGCTGCTCGCCGGCAACGTGACCGAGCGTGAAGGATCCTGGCGCGTAGAGGACGGCCAGATTCTCGTGGATGTTCCCGAGATGGAGAAGCCCGAGGGCGGGGAGGAGAACTTGCTCGATATCAGCGGCCCCGCTGTCGAAGGTATGGTCGTTGTTCCCGAAGAGGACGGCTTGAATGTCGATGGCGAGCTCGTCACGTGCAAGCGCATCTCGCAGGAGGAGTACGACGAGGTTATCGAGGCGTCCGCCGGGAAGGGCCAAGAGCTTTCTGAATAGCTGCTGGCCTAGCGTGTTGAAGATTCGCGGAGAGTGATTGGAAATGAGGCCGAGAGTCTTGAGAGTTTCGCGCGTTGTCTTTGCTATGGCGTTTGTGGCGCTTGCCGGTTTGGCAGGGTGCGCATCAGAGCCAGGTGATGGCGCCATGCCGACGGGAAGCATGGTTGCCGGCGCGAATTCATCGAAGAGCGAAAAGAAAGAAAAGCCTGCCATGACGGGCTCCGTTGCGGATAACACCGAAGGGGACGCGCCCAAAGTGGAGGAAGTGCCGGTCGATGTTGGAAGCACGTTCACCGTGCCTGGTCGCTATGAAATTACGCTAACGGGCGGCGAATGGGTTGACGAGGTGCTTCCGCCCGATACGAGCTCGTTCTACAACTACTACGAGCGCAAGGATGGGATGGCGTATTTCGTTGTCCGGGGCACGATAAAAAACATATCGTCTCAGCCGAGCCGTCTGGGCTCTGGCACGAGCACCGGCCTGGCGTGCACGTATCGTTTTAACGATGAGTATGACATCACGGCAAGCGTCATGATCGAGGACGGCAGCCGCTTTGACGATGAGCTGCAAGCGATGGAGGCCAGGAACATGGTGGTGTTCGCCTCCGTATCAAACGATATCAAGGCCGCGTTTACCAATTGCAAAGCGACTTTCAAGGTTAAGGAAGAAACGTTTAGTGCCGATTCCAACACGTGGCACTATCCAAATAGGAAACCAATCGGCTTATATTCGGCGTTATTTGCTTAGTCCGGGCACGCGGCCGGGCAAACGAGTGTGAAGGGAAAGAGACGGATGAGCAAAGTGTTTGGAAAGGCTTGCATGATGGCTGTTACGGCGGGAATGGCATGTGCGCTTGCCCTGCCCATGGCTGGATGCGGCGGGTCCGCCGGGCAGGGCTCTGCCCCTGTGGCTAGCTCCGAGGCAGAGCCGGAGAAGAAGTCCGACTCCAAGGTCCAGGAGGTGGCCGTTGGCGAAGCATTCTCGGTAAAGGATCGCTACGATCTGTCGCTGGTCTCCGCTGAGTGGCTTGATGAAATCGGTGTGAGCACTGATTACCTTACCTGGACGTTAGCCGAAAACGAAGAAGGGAGCTCCTATTTCGTGATCAACGGCACCGTCAAGAACATGGCCGCGCAGGAGAGCAGTCTGGGTCAGGGCCTTAAGGCAAAAATCGAAGTCAATGACAAGTTTAAGTTTGATGCCAATGTCGTTGCCGCAAAGGCGGATGGTTCGGGCTACGATCACGAAATTGGCCCCATGGAGTCGCGCAACCTGCTGATCTACGTGAGCGTCTCCGATGAAATTAAGGCGGAGTTCAAGAAGGCGAAGATCAGCCTGTCCGTCATGAAAGAGGAGTTCAACGAGGACGGCGAGCGAGTGGTCGATTCTGACGCCAAGCCAATGAAGACGTTCGTTGCGACTTTCGAGTAGGAACGTATAGTTCGGCTCCTCGTAGTTTGTTCAGGCTTAAGAGGACGGGCCTCGCGGTTGCGGGGCTCGTTTTCATTTCATGGACTTTAGTCTATGCCGCGCGCTAGCGCGGCATAGAAAACCACCTGCTGGGCGGGTGGAGGCCAAGTTCCGCTATGCGACTGGCCGCCTCCCCCTCTAGGATGGTGATTGTTCAGGTCGCCGGCCCCGAGGGGAAGGTGATAGCCATGGCGCAGAAGGCGAGCAGCCTCGCGCACACGAAGTGGCTCTGCAAGTACCGCATCGTGTTCACACCGAAGTATAGAAGGAAGGGCATCTACAACCAATACCGGAGGGACCTGGGGGAGATCCTCGGGCGGCTCTGTCAATGGAAGGGCGTCGAGATCATAGAGGGGCACCTGATGCCCGACCACGTGCACATGCTGGCGAGCACCCCGCCCAAGATCTCGGTGTCGAGCTTCATGGGCTACCTGAAGGGGAAGGGCTCGCTGATGATGTTCGACCGGCACGCGAACCTCAAGTACAAGTTCGGGAACAGGAGGTTCTGGGCGGAGGGCTGCTACGTGTCCAACGTCGGGCTGAACGAGGCGACGATCGCGAAGTACATCAGGGAGCGGGGGCCCGCCGACATCGCCCTGGACAGGCTGAGCGCCAAGGAGTACGAGGACCCGTTCAAGAGGAGGTGACGCGGCCCGTTCGACGGGCCCGCCACGCGTCAAGGGGCCATCGGGCCTGAACGCAGTTCAGGCCGGGGACTTGAGTCCCTGGCCTGGGACCCTCAGGGTTACACCCTAAGAGCAAACCACCCGCTATGCGGGTGGTCATGATTGAGCAGAGCGATCGGCCGAGGTTTCACGCTTAACATGTCAGTCATATTCTGACGAAAACGAAGAACGGGGTGCGTCATGCCGAGTTGGAACATACATGTTGCTGAGGTGGATTGTTTGCTTGGTCGCGTGTCGGATTTGTCATGCGCCGTAAGCAGTGGCAACGCTTTTCTGTTCGGCAATTTGGTTCCTGATGTTTTCGTGGGGTATATGGTGCCCGACATCGACAATCGTATTCCGTATCGCATTACGCATTTTGCGGACCCGGTGCCCAGCCCCAAGCCTCACGAAGAGGAGTTTTGGAACGAATACGTGGCCCCCGCGCTCGAGGTCTCGTGCGATTTGGCGGTGCGCGATATGGTGCTGGGAGCGTGAGTGCATCTTCTGGCCGACAATACGTGGAACATGAGGACCAACGAGTACCTCGACCGCATTGGCGGCCAGCCGGGCGAGGAGATTCGCATCAAGAAACAGGCCGATTTCGATGCGTTTGGTAAAACTCTGCACATCGAGACTGTGCCAGAAAAAACTTCCGAGCTATTTGAGGCAGCTCGCATGTTTCCGCAGTACCCCATCGACGAAGATGCGGTGGAGAAGACGATCGCCTCGGTGGGCGCCGTCGTGCGTGTTAATCCGGGGGAGCCGCATCACGCGCCGTATCGATTGCTCACGGATGAGTTCTTCGACGTGGTTTTTGCCGAGTCGGTTGAGTGCGCGGAGTGGCTATACCGTTCGCGTGCTCTGTCCGCCCATCTGTCGATTTAAACGGGGATGTCACTTTCATAACGAAGCGGGCGTGAGATTCTTAGCCGAATTGTGTATTCAACCCTGCGGGCTGGTGGAGCTTGGCGTAGGATGGGAAGGATAATCCGGATGGGTAGGATTCCAATGGGCTGTGCGGCCGTCGCTATTGCAGGAGCTCTTATGGCAACTGCTCCTGTCGCTGCTCCGCTCATGTTGCCGCAGTCTGCGTATGCAGAGCAGCAGACTAATCAACGTCAGGTTCTTGATTTCAACACCGATTGGCGCTTTGTGAGAGGCAACGACCCGAGTGCCCGCAAGCCAAATTATGATGATAGGGGGGCCGAACGCGTATCCCTCCCCCATGCACGCGATGCGTATGATCTGTGCAATCCGGATATCGATGCGCTCCAAACGGTGGACTGGTATCGACGCCATTTCACGCTCGATAAAAAGGACGAGGGCGACCGGGTGATTGTCAGCTTCCGTGGCGGCGGACAGATCAATCGCGTCTATGTGAATGGTGCTTTTGTGGGCGAGGCGAAAGGTGCGTTCACACATTTCTCGTTTGATATCACCGATTTCGTGACGTTCGGTGATGTCGATAACGTTATATCCGTTCAGGTTGATAGCCGCTATCACTCAAATGAAATGCCTCCGGGCAGGCAGATCGATTTCCATTTCTTCGGTGGCCTTCACGGTCAGGCTGAGCTTACTCTTGTTGATCCAGTCCATGCTGAGTCTGTGTTCTATTACAATGATGATGTGGTTGTGGGCGCGCAGACGGCGAAGTTGCACGGCTCGATCGATGTGATGAATAGCGGAAAGAATACGGCTCAAGCAACGGTGACGAGCATTGTTCGGGCTGCAGATGGTTCTGAGGTAGCGCGAGCGGAATCCAGTGCGGCGGTTGCGGCTGGTCAAGTGAAAAACATCAAGCAGGATATGATCGTGACTTCCCCGCGTCTGTGGAGTTGCGACGACCCGTATCTGTATGAGGTTGAGACTAAGGTTGTGTTGGATGGAGTGGAGGTCGATAGCCAAAAGACCAACATTGGTATCCGTACATTCAAGACAACGGGGAAACCGGGTGTTAAGGGCGCAAAATTCCAGCTGAATGGCGAGGATATCGATGTTGTTGGCGGAAACCGACATATGCAGGTCCCTTACCTTGGCAATTCTCTTACCGACAAGCTTAATGAGCGCGATGCCAAGATGCTTAAAAACGACTTGGGTATTAATTTCGTGCGCACGAGCCACTACGAGAGCGACCCCGCCTTCCTCGATGCCTGCGATCGCCTGGGCCTGCTGGTTGAGGAAGAACCTTTGGGTTGGAATGATACGCCCGGCCTCGATCAATTCGATTACTCAACAGACGAGATGGTGAAGCGTGACCGCAACCATGCATCAGTGGTTATGTGGAGCATCATCCCTAATGAGCGCAACGCCGACGAGCATGGCCTTGAGTGGACCAGGAAGCGCAATGAGACGGTTAAAAAGCTTGACCCAAGTCGTCTGACCATTCAGGAGGAGCATCAGAATTCCACACCCGTAGCGGATGTGTACGGCTGGCACGACTATTTCAATCCGGAGGATTCAAACGAGCAGAAGCGGGTCAACAAGCCTCAAAAAGCTGAAAGCTGGTTCGTGACAGAGTGGAATACTAATTTGGGCAAGCATTTTGTGGTTCCCAATGACTCGGAAACGCGCAAGCGTGACCAGGTGTATAAAGATGGCAAGAAGATGGAAACCCTTATGGGCGATGACCGCATCATGGGAACGCTCAAATGGGACCTTTTTGGCTATCTCACCCCAAACACGAACGGCGAGCGTGCAAAGAACGTTGAGAAGCGTCGCTATGCCGGCGTATACGGTCAGTGGCGCGACCCCCTTAACAAGACCTGGATGGCAAGTCTAATGGCATGTCAGGCGCCCAATCGTGAGGATGTGGGCGATATCGTGTTTATCAATAGTGAGTGGAAAGACGATGCCGTTAAGAAGATCGCGGTTACCTCAAACTGCGATTCCGTCGAGCTGTATTACGGTGATGGGAAGGGCAACGAGAAGCTTGTTGGCAGGCTTGACGCCCCAAACAAGCTCACAAAGCTTAAGCATGGTCTCTTCGAATTTGAGCTAAAGGCAGAGCATAGATGGAGCAAAGATTCCTATCTTCTTGCAAAGGCCTATGTAGAGGGCAATCAGGAGCCGGTCAAACAGCATAAGGTTTTCGCATCGACATACGCTGTCGAGAAGAGCGGGGCCAGCATCGATGTTCACAATACTGTCGGTGACATTGCGGCAGATGGTGCAGACGTGGCATGGATTTTGGCAGAGCTGAAGGATGCGAACGACCAGCGGGAGTTCTATGGCGATGAAGTCGTTGAGGCCGAAATTGTTTCCGGACCGGGAGAGCTGGTGTACGCGGGTGATGGTCCGGTTATGGCCGATGGCATGACCGGCTTCTATCTTCGTTCTGATAAAGACAGTCCCGGTTCTACGGTGGTAAGGGTATCAGCCGATATGGGCGTCGATATGGACGATTCCGACCGTGCAATCAGCTACGACAACAAGTGGTCCAAGCAGAAAAAGAAAGCCGATGCGTTCAACGGTAGCTACATGCAGACCGCGAATGGCGGAACGGCTAGCTTTGCCTTTACGGGGACCCGGCTGGCCCTGTATGCGGAGAGCTCGCCTAACGGCGGAAGTGCTACCGTTAGCATCGATGGCCAGCCTGCGGGCAAGTTTGAGTGCAAGAACAATGGAAAGTATGGAACGATTGGCAACTTCTGCGTATTCCGTTCGCAGGCTCTCCGGCCGGGCGAACATCACGTTGAAATCAATGCGACCGGAAGCGTGAACATCGATCGCGTGAAGGTGTTTGACGGCGTGGCGGATGTTTCCGGTGAGGTTACGGTCAATTCGATTGCCGATACGAGCGAGCGTGTGGAAAGCAACGACGCTTTGCCCCAGGCTCCTGAACATGATGCCGAGTCTCCCCTGGAGCTCGATTTGGCCATTGCGGACGCTCAGGCGATAGACCGCTCAGCTTACGACCCTCGTTCGTTGGCGCGGCTGGACGATGCTTTATGCTATGCACGAGCAGCGCGGCAGGAGAAGGGTGTTCCCGGTTCGGCTATCGGTAAAGCGACCAGCCAATTACGCGATGCGACTGAAAGCTTGCTGCCCTTGTCGGCCCAGCGTATCAATCACAACAAGATTGTTATGGAAGACCAGATGGGCGGTGTTGTCTATACCTCGAAAAACGCCGATACGTGGCAAAAGGACAATGACAAGCACTACGCAAAGAAGAATAGGGTTAAGGGCGATAAGTATTCCATCACCTTTAAGGGTGAGAAAATCGAGCTTTTCAGCCATCTGGACGATGCGCATGGAAAGGCCGAGATCAAACTCGATGGCAAAAAGGTCGAGACGGTCGATATGTATCGGGCGGCCAAAGAGAGCAATGTGAAATTCTTCGAAAGGGACGGCCTCGATGATTCGACGCACAAGGTCGAGGTGATAGTCACTGGGGAAAAGAGCGAGCACAACACAAAGAACAGCAACGCATGCGTTTCGTTCGCGTATGCCAATGTGTACACCAAGGTAGACCCGGAGCAGCAGGCTTGCGTTGCCATGGCCCAGAAGATGGATGAAGCGAAGCGGGTTTCGCGCGAGGGTAAGGAGCCGACCGCCCTGCAGGCACTTGATTCAGCGCTCTTTGCGGCGGAAGATGCGTTACGTGATGAGAAGATGGGTGAGGCGGATTTCAGGCGTCTTTCCAACCGCATCGTGGAGGCTCTGGCCGGATTGAAGCAGCAAGGTATTGACGGCTCAATAACGGTTACCTGCAAGAATGTCGATCGGGCGCAGGTGCAGGGAGAAGTTGGCAAGGTATTCTATAGCTCGAAGAACCCGGCTCAGGATTGGACGCTCGAAAAGGAAGGCCAGGACGAGTTCTGCAACAGATATCTTAAGAAAGCGTGTACGGGTCAGAGCCCCGTACCGTATGCGGAGCTGGTGTTTGAAGGAACGGGCGTCGAACTGTTTGCTCGCCATTCCAATACGTCTGGATATGCTCATGTGGAAGTGTTAGACGGTGCGGGCGCAAAGGTGGCCGGCAAGGACGACATTTGCCTGTACGACAAGTCCGTTGATAGCAACAAGGCTGCCACTCGTTCGTTTTTCAAGGTCGACGGCCTCAGGAGAGGGAGGTATGTCGTTCGCTTGTATCCTGCAAATCGAGCCGCGGAGAACAACGGAGACAAAACCTCGATTAACTTCGCAAAAGCGGTTGTATCGGATAGGCATGAGCAAGTCGGCGTTGATACGTCGGGATTGACCGCTGCGCTGGATAGGGCGAATGCAATTGACTTGTCGCGCAAGCACGTTCATCAGAAAGCTGATTTCCTGATTTCAATGCGCGCCTTGCTTGATAACAGCTGGCATGTTCTGGGGGGTGCAGTACCTCATCAGGTTGCTGTTGTATCCGATTTGCCCGAGGGGACAACCCAGGCTCGTATTGATCGGTTGGAAACATATCTCAATCGCATTCTGACGGCAGTTGATGTAAAGCTTGTTGTGACGTCCGTGGACGACCAAGCTTCTATTGTTGTTCCGTTTGGCACTAAGTTTGATCAGCTCGGTCTGCCCGAGTCTGTCCGTCTTTTGACGTCTGCAGGCCAAAAGACCCGCGTTGGGGTGTCTTGGTCGAGCGATGGATTTAATTCAGAACATGCGGGAACGTATATTTTGGAGGGATCTTTGGAGATGCCAAAGGGGCTTGAGAATCCTGACGGAGTGAGGTCCACGATAAAGGTGACGGTTGAGGAGAAGCAAGCTGTTCCGCAGCCGCAGCCGCAGCCGCAGCCGGGGCCGGGGCCCCAACCGGCACCTCAGCCTGAGCCAGAGTCAGTTCCCAATCCGGCACCAAAGCCGAACGGCGGTCCTGAAGGAGGTCAAAGCGGGCAGCATCAAGGGTCGGCGGCCAACCAGGGTGATGACCGTCTGGCTGCAACCGGTTATGCCTCTCTGGTGCCCGTTATTTCCGTGTTAGCTGGTTCGGCGTGCGTTGCCGTTGGCGGAGCGATGCGCAGGCGCAAACGTTAGACTTGAAGATAAAAATGCCCGGAGCTCCTTACGGTACTCCGGGCATTTTGCTGGAAATACACTTTAGCCCAATACGGGTGACTCGCTGCTGAAAGATTGGTCAGGGCGATTTCAGCCGCGTCGCGCGGACAATGGGGTTTGAATGGCGTACTGCTGCGGCTGTCGTTACGGCAGACCGTGGATGATTCTTTGCGCCTGCAAAGAGCGGTTCAGAATGAGGCAGTGTCACATGAAGCCCTTTATATGGTGTCGGGGTGTCGCATAAATTGTTTTATGTGGTAACACTGTGTTGGCCCGCCTGTTGCATATATGTTCGTGCGGGGCCGTAACCTGTGGTCGTTGGGCACCCGGCGATCGGAGGGTGGCGGTCGATGCGATGAGGCCGAGGGAAGCGGCCTTGCGAGAATAGTGTAGCGAAAGCGGGGCGCGCGGTCTGTGACGAGGTCACGTGCGACGCGGCGGGCGGGTTCGGGCGATGATGCGCCGCGGCGGGCACCGAGGTGATCGACGGCCGCTTCACCGCGGCGATGGCTGCGAGGGCGACATGTCCGAGACCTCGCGCTGGTCGGGTGCCAAGACCGACGAGCAATGGCTGCAGGTGGACATGGGTTCGGTCAAGACGGTGAGCGAGATCGTCATCCGCTTCCATGCCGAGCCCACCGACTGGGAGCTACTGGTTTCTGCCGACGGCAAGGATTGGGAGCAGGTCCACGAAGTCGTGGGCGGCAAGGACGGCGGCGTGAAGGCGAAGGGCGCCGGTCCTCGGGTCGGCCTCCTTCTCCATTCCGCGCGCTCCTCAGAAAGGGGACAGGCACTAAATTGAGACCGGGGCACGGGGAGGCAAGATGCCGGATCCCAGGGGTCTCAATTTAGTGCCTGTCCCCTTTCTGAGACGCGGGCCGGCGTCGCGCGCGAGCGCCGCCTTGCGCTAGGCCGTGCTGTGCTATCATAATGACCAATGCGTTGACGGAGAGGTCGTGCGCCTCACGCGCTGCGGCACAGAGAGGGTGGGTCAGAAGGCTGAAAGCCCGCCTGCGGCAGCGAGGACACGAGTTCACTCCCGAGCAGCGACTTGAACGGTCGCCTCGTCGAGTTCTATCGGGCGGGCGCGCACTCAGTAGGGGAGCCGCGCGGCCCCGCGACATGGGTCAAAAGGGGGCTCGTCGGAGAGAAAACCGGCGGCCAATCAAGGTGGTACCGCGGAACTTCATCCGTCCTTGGGCAGTGCGAAAGCACGCGCCCACGGGCGGATTTTTCTTTAGGTCAACACGCCGGCAACACAACAACCGAGAGGGGTATTGAATGAGTTTGATCGACGAGCTCGAAGAGCTGGAAACGCGCGCGAAGGAGCTGATCGAAGGCGCTGAGTCGAGCGAGAAGCTCGAGGCGGCGCGCGTGGCCCTGCTGGGCCGCAAGGGCGAGATCACTAGCCTGATGCGCATGATGGGCAAGATTACGCCCGAGGAGCGTCCGGTGCTGGGTAAGCGCGCCAACGAGATGCGCCGTATGGCAGAGACGTTGCTCGAGGGCCGCATGAAGGAGCTCAAGCGCGCCGCCGTCCGCGAGCTCATGGCAACCGAGGCCGTGGACATCACCCTGCCCGGCGTTCGTCCGCATCTGGGCCATCAGCACCTGATCAACCAGATCATCGAGGAGATCGAGGACGTGTTCTGCGGCATCGGCTACACCGTCGAGACCGGCCCGCAGGTCGAGTCCAGCTGGTATAACTTCACCGCGCTGAACGCCCCGCTCGACCATCCGAGCCGCTCGGCGCGCGATACGTTCTACATCGAGGATAACGCGCCCGGCACCGCCGCCCATCCCGAGCAGCACGCCCATGGCGAGTCCGATGTGCTGCTGCGCACGCAGACCTCCGGCGTGCAGGTCCACACCATGGAGAACCAGGAGCCTCCCATCTACATGATCGCTCCCGGTCGCGTCTACCGTCCCGATACGGCAGACGCCTGCCACCTGCCGCAGTTCCACCAGGTCGAGGGGCTGGTCGTCGACCGCGGCATCACCTTCGGCGACCTCAAGGGCACGCTCGACTACTTCGTCAAATGCATGTTCGGCGAGGATCGCGCCACGCGCTACCGTCCGCACTTCTTCCCGTTCACCGAGCCCTCCTGCGAGGTCGACGTCTCCTGCGGCGTGTGCGGCGGTAAGGGTTGCCCCTTCTGCAAGCATTCCGGTTGGATCGAGATTTTGGGGTGCGGCATGGTCGACCCCAACGTCCTGCGCAATTGCGGCATCGACCCCGAGGTCTACTCCGGCTTCGCGTTCGGCGCCGGCGTCGAGCGCATCGCCGCGCTCCGCTACGACCTGCCCGACCTGCGTGCGCTCGTTACGGGCGACATGCGCTTCTTGGAGCAGTTCTAGGTCGATCCATTCCGACGGCTTTCCCAGGCACCCGATCTTCGGGCCCAATCGGCGGGCGCCGCACGCGAGGCGTGCACCCTCCTCTTCCACCCGAATCTTGGGTACCTGGAAAACCCGTCTTCGTTGTAGAGTTTCGCCTCGATTGGGCGTCCGTTCCCAAATCGAGGCCCGAGGTAGAGATCGCGCCTCAAATTAGTGCCTGTCCCTTATTTGAGGTTCTAATTTGAGGTTGAGGTCCATAGCTGAGTTTCCAACCTCAAATTGGTGCCTGTCCCCAATTTGAGGTTTCGATAGAAGAGGTATGAGATGAAAGTATCTTATGACTGGCTGTCCAGCATGGTCGAGCTTCCGGAGGACCCGGCGGAGCTTGCGACCGAATTCATCCGCACCGGCACCGAGGTCGAGTCCATCGACACCGTGGGCGAGGCGTTCGACCATATCGTGACGGCCAAGGTGCTCTCCAAGGAGCCGCATCCCGATTCCGACCACATGTGGGTCACCATGGTCGACGTGGGTACGGCCAACGTGGACGCCGAGGGCAATGCGCAGCCGCTGCAGATCGTGTGCGGCGCCCAGAACTTCAACGAGGGCGATCACATCGTGACCGCCATGATCGGCGCCGAGCTGCCCGGCGACATCAAGATCAAGAAGAGCAAGCTGCGCGGCGTCGTCTCGATGGGCATGAACTGCTCAGCCCGCGAGCTCGGCCTCTCCGCCGACCACGCCGGCATCATGATCCTGCCAAAGGACGCCCCCGTGGGCATGCCGTTCGCGCAGTACCTGGGCACGTCCGACACCGTGCTGGACTGCGAGATCACGCCGAACCGCGCCGACTGCCTCTCCATGATCGGCATCGCGCGCGAGGTCGGTGCCATCTACGACCGAGACTTCCACGTCGAGCTGCCCGCCATCAAGGCCGAGTCCGGCGCCGCCACCGCCGATACCGTCTCCGTCGAGCTCGTCGACGAGGGCCTGTGCGACCGCTACGTGGCCCGCGTCGTGCGCAACGTCGAAGTCGGTCCCTCGCCCGAGTGGCTCGTCCAGCGCCTGAACGCCTGCGGCATCCGCACGCACAACAACGTCGTGGACATCACCAACTACGTCATGATGCTCACCGGCCAGCCGCTGCACGCGTTCGACCTCGCCGCGTTCGAGGAGCGCGACGGAAAGCGCACCGTGTCGGTTCGCGCCGCGCGCGAGGGCGAGGTCTTCCGCACCCTCGACGACGTCGAGCGCACGCTGTCTGCCGGCATGGGCCTCATCGCGACGGGCGAGGCGGGCGCGACCCCGGTGGCGCTCGCCGGCGTCATGGGCGGCATGGACTCCGAGGTGACCGACGCCACCGTCGACGTGCTCGTGGAGAGCGCCTGCTTCAACGCCGGCCGCACCTCGCACACCAGCCGCGACCTCGCGCTCATCTCCGATGCCTCCATCCGCTTCGAGCGCCAGGTCGACGAGACCGGCTGCCGGGACGTCGCCGACATCGCCTGCGCCCTCATCGAGGAGCTCGCCGGCGGCGCGGTGGCTCCCGGCTGCGTGGACGTGTATCCCGCGCCCAAGACCGTCGAGGCCATCGACCTGCGCTACGCACGCGTGCTCGACCTGTGCGGCGCGCCAATCGAGGCCGACTACATCGAGCGTGTGCTGGTGCGCCTGGGCTGCGCGGTCGAGAAGGCGGGCGAGGGCCGCGAGGCCGTCTTCCGCGTGACGCCGCCCACCTTCCGTCCCGACCTGCCGCGCGAGATCGACCTGGTCGAGGAAGTCCTGCGCCTCTGGGGCATGGGCCGCGTCGAGGCCACGATCCCCGCTGCGAAGAACCATATCGGCGGGCTCACGCGCGAGCAGCAGCTCACGCGCAAGGTCGGTCGCGTGCTGCGTGCATGCGGCCTGAACGAGACCATGAACTTCTCGTTCGCCGCCCCCGGCGACCTCGAGCGCATCAAGATGGGCACCGAGAACCTGGGTTGCCCGGTGCGCATCATGAATCCGCTGGTGGCCGAGCAGACCGAGATGCGCCGCTCGCTCATCCCCGGTCTGCTACAAGCCGTCGAGTACAACATCTCCCATAGCACCGCCAACGTGCAGCTGTACGAGATCGGCACGCTGTTCTTGGGCCGCGAGAACGCCAGCGCGCCCAAGGAGCGCGAGAGCGTGGCCGGCGTGCTGTCCGGCTCGATGGGCGATGTGACCTGGATTCGCAAGCCCATGCCGTTGCGCTTCTTCGACGGCAAGGGTGTCGTCGAGGAGCTGCTCGCGCAGCTGCGCATCCCGAAGGTCCGCTTCCGCGCGGCCGAGGGCGAGGCATACGCGTTCCTGCAGCCCGGTCGCTGCGCCGAGGTGCTCTCGGGCGGCACCGTGCTGGGCTGGGTGGGCGAGATTCACCCCGACGCCCGCGACGTGTACGGCATCGACCTTCCCGTCGTCGCTTTCGAGCTGAACCTCGACGCGCTCATCAAGGGCGCGGGCGCGCAGGAGGCGTATCGCGAGTTCTCCCAGTTCCCCAGCGTCGAGCACGACCTTGCGATCGTGGTGGACGAGAGCTGCTGCTGCGAGGACCTGATGCGCCGCATCACCAGCGCGGGCGGAAAGCTGCTGGTGGACGTGCGCCTCTTCGACGTGTACCGCGACCCGGTCCGCGTGGGCGTCGGCAAGAAGTCCATGGCGTTCGCGCTGACCTATCGCTCCGACGACCATACGCTGACGTCCGAGGAAGTCGAGAAGGCGCATCAGAAGATCGTCACGAAGGTCTGCAAGGCGCTCAACGCTGAAGTCCGCTCCTAGGTGCGCTTCCTCGTGTAGCGTACCTGGGATATCAAGCGCCGGGCGCCGTATCTGTCCGTGCACCGCGTACGCGAGGTTGCAATCCCGCTTTTCGGGAATCATTCCATATACCTGTTTCAGGCCCCTTCGAGCTTCGGCTTGAGGGGGCCGTTCGAAAGGCAAGGGGACACGGTATGCCTAGCTGGAACATACACATAGCTCATACGCAGGACGTGTTCGCGCGCGAAGGTGCGCTGGCGCATGCGGTGCGCGATCAAAACGCATTCCTGTTCGGCAACCTTGTCCCCGACATCCGCGTGGGCTACATGGTTCCAGGGATAGCCGAGCCCATTCCGTACCGCATCACGCATTTCGCCAAACCCGAGCACATCCCGAAGCCGCGCGAGTTTGACTTCTGGTCGGCCCATGTCGTGCCGCTGCTGGATGCGGAACCCGGTGAACCGGTCGCGGCGGCCAGTATCGTGGATGAACGCGAGCGCATCAACCGTATCCACTTTCCCGAGCGCTATGGCGCCGAAGGCGCGGGCGACGCCCGGGACGGTGCGGGGCGTCCCGCGTGCCCGCGGGATGTTTCCGGTGAAGTCGAGCCCGCGCCGGAAGATATCGCGTCATCGTGCCGCGACATGGCGTTGGGTACCTGGGCGCACTTGCTTGCCGATAACGTCTGGAATACGCGCGTCAACGAGTACCTCGCCGCCCACGGCGGCAAGCCGAGCGAGTCGTTCCGCATTAAAAAACAGAGTGATTTCGACTGGTTCGGCCGAACGCGCGCGCTTACGCTCATTCCCGTCGCCAGCGCGCGCCTGGTCGCCGCCGCGGGCAGGTTCGCTCAGTATCCCATCTCCCGCGACGACGTCCTCGCGACGGTGGGCGTCGCCCACGAGACGGTGCGCGTGAACGAGGGGGTCGGCGAGCATCCTCCGTACCTGCTGCTGAGCGACGAGTTCTTCGATGCGACGTTTGCCGAGGTGGGAGACCTGCTCGAGCGCTTGTATCGCGAGCGCTCCGGCTGCAGATAGCCCGTTTGATTTATGATGCTTGATCTCGATGGTAATTTGCCCGCTCGGGTTTTTCCCTAGAGGCCGCCGCCAAGTGAGTCCCAGCTGCCGAGAACTTCCGATCTGAGCGTCTGCGCGCGCGTGGCCATACGGGTAGTTTTAGGAGCGCGTTTCACTTGAAGCTTGTGAGCTAGATAGTCGCAAAATGTTTCGAAACTTCTTTCATCCATGATTTGGGCGTGCGTCACCTGTATCACTTCGATATTCATGATCTGGATCGCGGTTGCCCGGTTGGCATCGGCTTCGCTTTGCTGGTCGCCTGCATGGACGGCGCGGCCCTGACATTCCACGTCTATGGCGGGATGTTCCTCTGTCTCAGGGAAATAGAGATCGGCGTAGCATGTAGACTTGCCGGCGAGTCGGGCCGCCGACGACGAAAGGTCGATGCGCTGGTTATTGATGAACGTGGGAAACTCCTCGCCCCCTCGGCTCCGTGGAAGCGAGAGCAGCATGGAGAGTCGAGCCTCCAGCGGTGACGCGGCGCTTCCTGTAATGAGCTTCAAGGCTGCCCTGTAGTTTTTAACGCCGCGAATTCCATCCAAGTGCTGTGCATATGCATAAAGATCTGGTAATTCTACGAGGGGATCGCGTTTCCATAGAGATGTCGGCTCCCCTTTCGTCGTCATAACCTGCTTCCATCCGCCGGGCCATCTGAGTCTGGTTGGCTCTATTCGGTCAAGTGCCTTCTGGAGGTCTTTGCTGGGTTGGAACACCGCAAACGATCCGCACATTTCATACATCGCCATGGCGAGTTGGACAACTGAAAGCTGCGTCGCCATGGTCAGAAGGGTGAACTGCGGCGAGGCGTAACTGATACCAAGATCGGGATCATCGTAAAACGAAGGTGATGGAGGCTCGCCGCTCCAGAGATGGGGCTGGATCACAGCTCCTTTTCGTCGAAAGTCGGGTTCCGATACGATGGTATCGAGAGGAAGTGGGCCCAGTACGTTTTTCCAACCACAGGCATCGTTATATTGGCGTTTGAGCGCGAGCTTCTGTTTCGGATACCCGATGTCGGGAAACAGCGGCATAAGACATTTGAGTTGCGGAGGTGTGCGATGGCAATGAAACGCCGTTCTCCCACAAAACCATTCGTGCATCGCGCACCTCCCGTCGATGATATAGGCCTTGGATACCCAAGAAGTGAGACGGATATCAACAAAAGGGGTTCACTGGCTGCGGAACAACAAATTGAGCTACCTTAATAGATAAAAAATACGGATTTGCACGACTTTTTCCTAGGGGTCGAGATACATGCGCATTCTCGAGAACAAAACTACAGGTAAAGAACTTGTTTTCAATTGGATATCCAAGTCCATGCGACAAAGTCGTGCAAAACCGTGATTTTAGATTTCTGTAAACGTTTTAGCATGGATCAAGATCGGTTCCAAGTGCCCTGCTCGCCCTGCTAACGCTGGCATCATTGTTTTTTGGGGGGGGGCACGTGGGTTTTGCAGAAAAGGACCCGATGGTCATCGGCCATCGGGTCCTTTGAGCTTCTATGCGGCACCTTTGCAGAAAACGGCGGCGTGCCGTCGCCGTTTAGCGAACCTGCGCGACGCAGACGATGTTGGTGGACGTGATCTTGTCCTCCAGGGTGACGGACGTCTTGGGGTCGCCGGCGGTAACGACGGTGATGTCGCCCTTCTTGAGGAAGCCGCGGTCGCGGGCGGCCTCGATGGCGTGCTCGGCGGTGAGGCTCACATCGTCGCCCTCGGTCTCGACGTGGAACGGGACGACGCCCCAATACATGAGCATCTTCGCAACGGCCCACTTGTTACGGGTGAAGGCGACGACGGGGAGGTTGGGGCGGAAGTGGCTCACCAGGCGGGCGGAACGGCCGGTGGTGGTGGGCACGGTGATGCAGCGCGCGCGCACGGTGGTGGCCATGTTGACGGCGGAGAGGCCCACGACGTTGTTGATCACGCGGGTGCCGTGAGCGCCGGCGGGAACCTTGAGCTCGCGATGCGCGGGCAGATGGCGCTCGGTCTCCATGGCGATGCTGGCCTGCATCTTCACGGCCTCGACCGGATACATGCCGGCGGCGGACTCGCCGGAGAGCATGACGGCATCGGTGCCGTCGTAGATGGCGTTGGCGACGTCGGCGACCTCGGCACGCGTCGGGCGCGGGTTGCGCTGCATGGAGTCGAGCATCTGGGTGGCGGTGATGACGGGCTTATAGGCGGCGTTGCACTTGGCGATGATCTCCTTCTGGACGAAGGGGACCAGCTGCGGGGCGATCTCGATGCCCAGGTCGCCGCGGGCGACCATGATGCCGTCGGACTCCTCGAGGATCTCGTCGAAGTTCTCGACGCCCAGGGAGCTCTCGATCTTGGGGAAGATGGAGATGTGCTCGCCGCCGTTGCTGTCGAGCAGCTCGCGGATCTCGCGGACGGCCTTGCCGTTGCGGATGAAGGAGGCGGCGACGTAGTCCACGTTCTCGGAGATGCCGAAGAGGATGTCCTCACGGTCGCGCTCGGTGATCGCGGGCAGGCTCAGGTCGACGTTGGGGATGTTGACGCCCTTGCGCTCGCCGATCTCGCCGTTATTCATGACGATGCAGTGCATGTCGGCGCCGTCGACGTGGTCGACCTTGAGGTCGATCAGGCCGTCGTCGATTAGGATGTGGGAGCCGGTCTTGACCTCGTTGGGGAGGTTCAGGTAGTCCAGGGAGATGTGGGCGGCGGTGCCGAGGTTCTCCTCGGTGGTGGGCTCGGCGGTCACGATGATGGCGTCGCCGGCCTTGACCGACACCTTCTTGTGCCCCTCGAGCAGGCCGGTGCGGACCTCGGGGCCCTTGGTGTCGAGCAGGATGCCGATGGGCAGGTCGAGCTCGGCGGCGATGCGGCGGACACGCTCGATGCGGCCGTGGTGCTCCTCATAGGAGCCGTGGGAGAAGTTGAAGCGGGCAACGTTCATGCCTGCCTTCATCATCTCGCGCAGGATGTCATCGCTGTCGCAGGCAGGACCCATGGTGCATACAATTTTAGTGCGCTTGAACATTCAGACCTCCATCTGACGTGGCTTATGGCGCCTTACAACCGCTACGTATTATAGGGGAACCAGTCGGGGGAATGGATTACTTTTAGTTGCTTTCTGTCAAGTATCCACTATGCGAACGGAAGATTATTCCTGTTGGGCGCAACCATTTCCTTACCCGGCGGCGCCGTGGCCGGTTCGGATGGTTGGGGCATTTCTTTCTGCTCCACATATTCTCATCACGTGCGGATGTTGGTATCGCCGCATCGCCCCCCATCCGTGCTGCCGTCCTCGCTGCGCGGGCAATTCCGCGCGAGCGGGCGCGGCGGGGCGGACCGGGCGCAAAGATCGCTCGCGCGGGCTGTAGTTCTGGAACATCTGTCGGGTTTCGTACTATCCACCTGCCACTTGGGTACCATATCGACCTATGACAAGCCCTTGCCCCTCCTGGGGGAATTATAATCGGGTGTCAGACTGTTGGAATGGGATGCGGGGCGCTGCATCCCTACGGGTAGATTCCAGGAGGGAATATGGAAAAGGAGTACCTGGCTTCGGCCGAGGACGTGCTTGACGCGCAGTCCTCGAACGCCGAGACAGGCCTGTCCGGTGCTGAAGCCGCCTCTCGCTTGGCGAGCGTCGGCCCCAACAAGCTGGACGAAGAAGAGAAGACGCCCATGTGGAAGCGCTTCTTCGAGCAGATGGCGGACCCCATGGTCATCATGCTGCTCGTCGCAGCCGCGATCTCGGTCATCACCGGATTCATCCAGGGCGAGCCCGAGTGGGCCGACGCGGCTATCATCTTGTCCGTCGTCATTCTGAACTCGGTGCTCGGCGTGGTCCAGGAAGCCAAGTCCGAGCAGGCCCTCGAGGCCCTGCAGGAGATGAGCGCCGCGCAGTCCAAGGTCATCCGCGATGGCAAGCTCGTCCACATGCCCAGCTCCGAGCTGGTTCCCGGCGATATCGTCCTGCTTGAGGCGGGCGACTCCGTCCCGGCGGACTGCCGCGTGATCGAGAGCGCGTCCATGAAGATCGAGGAGGCCGCCCTCACCGGCGAGTCCGTCCCGGTCGAGAAGCACGCCGACGCCATCGCGCTCGCGGCCGACGCCGACGACGTGCCGCTGGGCGACCGCAAGAACATGTGCTACATGGGTTCCACCGTGGTGTACGGCCGCGGCCGCGCCGTCGTGGTGGGCACCGGCATGAATACCGAGATGGGCAAGATCGCTAGCGCCCTTACCCAGGCCAAGAAGGAGCTCACCCCGCTCCAGATGAAGCTCAACGAGCTCTCCGGCATCCTCACCAAGCTCGTCCTCGCAATCTGCGTGATCATCTTCGCCGTCGACATCTTCCGCCACTTCGGCGAGCTGGGCTCCAACCCGGCCATGCTGCTCGACACCTTCATGGTCGCCGTATCCCTGGCCGTTGCCGCCATCCCCGAGGGCCTGGTCGCCGTCGTGACCATCGTGCTGTCCATGGGCGTCACCAAGATGTCCAAGCGCCAGGCCATCATCCGCAAGATGACCGCCGTCGAGACCCTCGGCTGCACCCAGATCATCTGCTCCGACAAGACCGGCACCCTCACCCAGAACAAGATGACCGTCGTCAAGCACGAACTCGCCGCCTCCGAGGAGAAGTTCCTCGCCGGCATGGCGCTGTGCTGCGACGCCAAGTGGGATGAGGAGAAGGGCGAGGCTGTCGGCGAGCCCACCGAGTGCGCCCTGGTCAACGACGCAGCCAAGGCTGGCATGCAGGGGCTCGACGTCGAGCATCCGCGCGTGGGCGAGGCCCCGTTCGATTCCGGCCGCAAGATGATGTCCGTCGTGGTCAAGGACGTCGATGGCGATTTCGAGCAGTTCACCAAGGGCGCTCCCGACGTCGTCATCGGCCTGTGCACTCACGTGTACGAGGGCGATAAGATCGTTCCCATGACCGATGAGCGCCGCAACGAGATCCTGACCGCCAACAAGGCCATGGCCGACCAGGCCCTGCGCGTCCTGGCTCTTGCCAACCGTACCTATGACGTCGCTCCCACCGATTTTAGCCCCGAGGCCCTCGAACACGACCTGGTGTTCTGCGGCCTGTCCGGCATGATCGACCCGGTCCGCCCCGAGGTCACCGCTGCTATCGCGGAGGCCAAGGAGGCCGGTATTCGCGCCGTTATGATCACCGGCGACCACATCGATACCGCCGTGGCAATCGCCAAGGACCTGGGCATCGTTTCCGACGCCTCCCAGGCAATCACCGGTGCCCAGCTCGACAAGATCTCCGACGAGGAGTTCAAGACCCGCGTCAAGGACATCTCCGTCTACGCCCGCGTCCAGCCCGAGCACAAGGCCCGCATCGTCGACGCCTGGAAGAACCTGGGCAACATCGTCGCCATGACCGGCGACGGCGTCAACGACGCCCCGTCCATCAAGCGCGCCGACATCGGCGTGGGCATGGGTATCACCGGCACCGACGTCACTAAGAACGTCGCCGACATGGTCCTCGCGGACGACAACTTCGCCACCATCATCAACGCGGTGGAGGAAGGCCGTCGTATCTACGACAACATCCGCAAGGTCATCCAGTTCCTGCTGTCCGCCAACATCGCCGAGGTCCTCTCGGTGTTCGTGGCGACGCTGATCGGCTTCACCATCTTCCAGCCGGTCCAGCTGCTGTGGATCAACCTCATCACCGACTCCCTGCCCGCGCTCGCGCTCGGCATGGAGGAGGCCGAGGGCGACGTCATGAAGCGCAAGCCCCGCAACGCCTCCGACGGCGTTTTCGCCGGCGGCATGGGCCTCGACATCGCGTTCCAGGGCGTCATCATCACCCTGCTGGTGCTCGCGTCCTTCTTCGCCGGCGTGTACTTCGACATGGGCTACATCGACATCGCCGACATGATCGCCGGCACCGCCGATGCCGAGGGCGTCACCATGGCCTTCATCACCCTGTCCATGGTCGAGATCTTCCACTCCTTCAACATGCGCAGCCGCCGTGCCTCCATCTTCTCAATGAAGACGCAGAACAAGTGGCTGTGGGGCGCCGCCGCGCTGGCGCTCGTCCTGACGGTCATCCCCGTCGAGGTCGACTTCCTCGCCGAGGTCTTCGGTTTCATGACCCTCGACCCGATGGCGCTGCTGACCGCTCTTGGCCTGGCATTCCTGATCATCCCGATCATGGAGGTCTACAAGGCCATCATGCGCAAGGTCGAGAAGGACAACTAGGCATCCGCCTGAGCACGTCGCTTCCATACGCCTGCCAGCTGGCTTGCGAGGGACCCGGATCGCATCCGGGTCCCTTTTTCAATGCGCCGATGAGAAGTGGTCTCGCCGCCGGCGCGTGCGGCCTCACCGCATCCGGGCCCCTTTTCTATGTGCGGCGATCGGGTGGATCTTGTCCGAATCCCTTTCCACGCGGTGATGCCGGGGCGGGTGCTCGCGAGTGGCTGGCGCGGTCGAGTTATGGTGGTGCGGTGCCCCATCGGTGTGAATCGTGTGAGCCTTAATATGCCGCGGTAGAAATTGTTTAATTGGAAACAAGCATCAATAGAGCCATAAGGAAACACCCTCTCCATCCTCCCAGCGGCTCCACATGTGCATGCCGCCCCGTGCTCGGAACACGGAGCGGCCCTTTTTATGGATGCGTCGCGCGATTGGTATACTCGAACCTGGATGTATCGTTCGGTTCCAACGCGAGGAGCATGTGTGGCGAAAGCGAAGGGCAAGATCAAGAAGGCGCGGGCCCGCAGGCGCGCGGGCGCCGACATCGTCGACGCGGCGGTGATCGGGGAGCTTCCTAAGCTCGATTCCCTGCGCGACGTTCCCGCCTTCAGCGATTTCACGATTAACGACGAGCAGCGCGCTGCGTTTGGCGAATTCGTCCAAACACTGCGTGCGAATGGCGATGATGCCGCGGCAGATAGCATGCGCATCGGATGGGTCGTTCGGCTCGATCGCGGGTTCCCCTTGGTGGCGACTGATGGGCTGACGTTGCGCGCGGAGCATGCGGTGGCTTTCGCGAAGGGCGCGGACATGCTTCCCGCAATCGGGGACTGCGTGGCGGTGCGCTGCGATTCCGGCCATGATATGGGCGTGATCGAGCGGGTGCTGCCCCGACGCACCGTATTCGAGCGCTGGCGCGGTAAGAATCGCGGCGAGCGCCAGGTGCTCGCCGCAAACGTCGATACCATCCTGGTGGTGCAGCCGCTTGGCTCGGTTCGCGATACGCTCCAGCTCGTTCGCGACCGCATCGCGCGCTCGCTGGTGCTGATCCGCGACTGCGGGGCGACCCCCGTGGTGGTCCTCACCAAGGCCGATCGGTGCGATGAGGACGAGCTGGCGACATATCGGAGCGAGATCGAGCGCCTGGGCGGCAGCGATACGCGGGTCGTCGTCACCTCCTCGCTTGAAGGCGTGGGCATGGACGAGGTTCGGTCATGTTTGCCGGCGGGGACGTGCGGAATGATCCTGGGGGAATCGGGTGCGGGCAAGTCGACGCTTCTCAACACCCTGCTGGGGCACGAGGCCCTGGCGACGAGCGGCGTGCGCGAGCGCGATGATATGGGGCGTCATACCACGGTCGCCCGCGTGATGGTGTCCCTGCCGGAGCCGTGCGGCGTCATCGCCGATGCGCCGGGCTTGCGCAGCTTGCCCCTGGTGGGGCACGAGCGCGGACTTGCCCGGACGTTTCCCGAGATCGTCGAGGCGGCACGGGCATGTCGTTTCAATGACTGCACCCATACGCATGAGCCCGGTTGCGCCGTGCGCGAGGCGGTGGCCGCGGGCGAGATCGACGAGCTGCGCGTCGAGGCGTTCCTTTCGTTGACGCGCGAGATGCGTGTGAGCGCCCAGAGCTTGGATCCCGACATTCACCTATAGCGAGGACTCGTGCTTCGGTAGGGGGCGCGGCCGGGTCCGTTTAGCCGCCGCTCAATCGGCTTCCCCTCAGAACGTGTTGCAAACTCCCCGTCTTCCAACAGCTTTGTTGGAGGGCGGGGAGTTTTCTGTTAGCGCTTCGCCCGCTGTTTTCGGATGCCCCTCTTGATCGTGCGGTGCCACGGAAGAATGGGGTTACCGCAAGCGCGTTCGGCTTGCGACATGGAAGGGACGATGAAGGGGAGACGGTAGTGAAGCGGAGAACAAGGGTGGTACTAAGCGTGATATCGGGAGTCGCCGCGGCCGCGATCGCGTTTCTCTATGTGTCGTCCGTACGGGCAGAGGCCGAGCGGATGCAGCGCGAGGCGCTTCAGCGCTACGGTGGCGAGCTGGTGAGCGTGTGCGTGGCAACGAGAGATATCGATCCGGGTGAAACGCTCGATGAAACGAACGTCGTGGTGGAAGAGTGGGTTGCCGCGTTGCTTCCGCCCGATGCCGCCGCGTCGTTGCGCGAGGTTGTTGGGAAAACCGCGACATCGAGGATCCCGAAGCGAGCGGTGCTCTGCCCGGTTTACACCGAGCCGCGCGAGGCGGCGCTGGATATCCCATCCGGACTCGTGGCCGTATCGGTCGCCGTCGATGAGGCCCATGCGGTGGGAGGCGCCTTGGAAGGTGGCGACGAGGTCGATGTGTATGTTTCGAAAGATGCTGTTGCGAATCGGTTGGGAAGCGCCGTGGTAATCGAAACAAGCGTCGAGGCGACCGATGGCGGCAAGCTTGCCTGGGTGACGATCGGCGTGAAACCCGAGGCGGTCAACGAGGTTCTGGCGGCGACGACGTCGGGGGCGGTCACGCTGGTAGCGCCTCGCGCGTCGGGCGATTCGCTAAGGGAGGGCGAGTAGATGGGCAGGATATGGCTGGCGTGCTGTCCCTTGGAGCGGTATGCGGAGATGCGAGAAGAGCTCTGTGCGCGCGATGCGGGCGCTTGCTTGCTGCGATTCGGTGCAATGGATGATTTCGAGGGGTTCCTGACTGCGTTTCCCGAGGGGGAGACGGGGGCTGCCCTATATGTCGAAAAGGTTGATGAATCGGTCGAATGCGCTGTGGGGGAGCTCGCCCGAACAGGTGCGGCGCGCGACATCGTGGTATTCGCACGGGATGTGGACCCGGGTCATATCGCCCGCGTGTTCTATGCGGGTGCAACAGAGGTCATCGCCGCTGCGGATTCTGAGGCTCCGGAGCGGTTGAACTGCGAGGTGCGATCGGAGAGAGGGGCCGATGCGAGGGGCGAGGGAGCTTGCGGCGGCGATGACGGTTCGCTCGAGATGCCCCGGGAGAGCCGAGGGGGCCATCCGTCGCCCGATGGATGTGAAGACAGGGAAGCGGCTGAAAACGATGCGCCGCGCCCGCGAGATCATGCGGGCGCGCGACTCGGGGGAGCTGGCGATCACATACCGGTATCGCCGACGAACGATGCGGAATGCGTTCGGGGGCATGCCGAGGCGGCGGCGCGGGGAAAGGGAGGCGGGGCTCCGGTTGTCGCCCTGGTCTCCGCTCGCGGCGGCGTGGGGAAGACGACCCTAGCGGTCGAATTCGCCCTGTGCGCGGCGAAATGGGGTCTTCGGGCGGCCGTGGTCGACCTCGACTTGATGTTTGGAAACGCCGCTGCTGCGCTGGGGGCCGAGGAGGCGGCAGATATCGGTTTGCTCATCGAGGCGGCAGAATCGGATTTCGATCGCGCGGTCGAGCGCACCGCCATGCGTATCGCCCCTGGCTTGACCGCATGGGGTCCGTTGCGCGCTCCGGAGCAGGCCGAGCTCATGGCGGGGCCAATCGATCGCTTGCTCGCTTCGCTGCGCGGCGTTGCGGACATCGTGTTCGTTGATACATCGGTTTTCTGGGGGGATGCGGTGGCTATGGCGGTTGCATCGTGCGATCGGTGCCTGGTCGTGGGCAGCGGTCGAGATGCGGCGCCTTCATCATCTCGCCTGGTTGAGCTGGCGGAACGGCTCGGCGTCCCGCGAACGAGGATGACGAGCCTGTATAACCGCATGGGTGCGCGCGGGTGCTCCGAGGAGGACGCGATGCGCTTCGAGATGGGGACGGCGCTTCGTTCGAGGATGCGCATCGTCGAGGCAGGGGACGACATGGCGCAAGCGGCTGCCTTCGGTAAGCTTCCCGAGCTGTTTGGAGCAACGAACGCCCACGTGAGAAGCGTAGAGGCATGTGTTGGCCGGCTGCTGCGCGAGCTGGGATGCCCGGTGGAGGAGCCCGTGGAGGAGCGGGATGAACGAGACGGCGCGACAAGGCGTCGCATCCGGCTTCCCTGGGGAGGAAGGACCGGTGGTCGATCATGAGCGTGCTGGAACGTGTGCGGGAGAATCAGGCGATTCAGGGAAATGGCGAACCGAAGGGTCTCCGTGGCACCAGGCTGCTGAGCGAAATGGGACCATCGGTGAAGGAAGCGGTTCTGGAGCGCGTGGGATATGAAGAGGCGGCGCGAATCGCTGGTCTGTCTGATCCGAAGCGCGCACGAAGCGAGCTTCGCCCTGCGGTCGACGCCGTGCTCAACGTGCTCGCTTCTGATTTTCAGGACGGATCAGATCGCGAGGAGCTGGTCGCGGCGGTGCTCGACGACATCGTCGGGCTCGGTCCCTTGCAGCCGCTGCTGGAAGATGATTCGATTACCGAGGTCATGGTGAACGGGCCCCAAGCGGCATTTTATGAGCGCGCCGGTGTTCTCCATCCATTGGAGCGTCCGTTTGAGAGCGAAGAGCAGATACGGTTGGTCGTCGACAGGATCATCTCGCCGCTCGGTCGCCGCGTCGATGAGCGGAGTCCCATGGTGAACGCCCGGTTGGCGAACGGGTACCGCGTGAATGCCGTCATACCGCCTATAGCGATCGACGGCACGCTTTTGACCATACGAAAGTTTTCCGACCGCATCAGCACGCTGGACGAACTCGTAGCGATCGGCTCTCTTCCGGCATGGTATGCGACGCTGCTTTCGTTTGCCGTGCGTGCGCGGGAGGACCTTGCGGTGGCTGGGGGGACCGGATCGGGAAAGACGACGCTGCTCAATGCGCTTTCGACCGAGATACCGATTTCGGAACGCATTTTGACGATTGAAGATTCCGCAGAGCTGCAGTTCTCGCGACATCCGCATGTCGTGCGACTGGAAGCGCGCTCCTCTTCGATCGAGGGGGCGGGAGCTGTGACGATTCGCGATCTGGTGACCAACGCGCTGCGCATGCGACCCGATCGCATCGTGGTGGGCGAAGTGCGCGGCGCCGAGTGCATCGATATGCTGCAGGCCATGAACACCGGGCACGATGGCTCGCTCACGACGCTTCATGCGGGCTCTGCGGGCGAGGCGGTCGTGCGCTTGACGCTTCTGGCGCGTTTTGGAATCGATTTGCCGAGTGCTCTGATAGAGGAGCAGATCGCTATGGCGCTTGACGGGATCGTGATGTCGGAGCGAAGAGCGAATGGAAAAAGATTCGTCTCCTCTTACTGCGGCGTGACGCGCGCCGAGTCGGGCGGCGTTCACCTGGAGGAGTACGTGGGGTTCGACGCGGTTCATGAGTCTTGGACATTGGTACGGGAGCCTCCATTTGTGGAACGAGGCGTGGAGTTGGGAGTGTTTGATGAAGGGGAGGTCGAGTCGTGGAGGCAATCGTTGCGGGGGTAATCGGGGCTCTGGTCGCTGTATCGGTGGCCGGCGCGTGCTGCCCGGGGAGCGCGACAGCGGCATTGGGTGCGGGAAGCTGGGCGGAGGCGCTGTCGATCGTACGGCGGGCCGACGATGCGATGGGGCGATTCGTTGGCCGATTACCCCGTTGCGTCGTGCTTTGGATAGGAAGGCTGGAGCGTACCTGCTCACGGATGCCGCCGTCTCATGTGTCGGAGTATTCCCATGTGTCGCTCGCGGTCCTCCTGACGTTGAGCGCCGGGTTGGCATGGTGGGCGAGCGGGATGGTCGCGGGCGCGGTCATCGGCGCGGTGCTTTGCGTCGCAGCGCTGGTCGTCACGTGCCTGCGCGAGGAGAAGAGGCGCGCCGATAATATCGAGCGCGGATTGCCCGAGGCTTTTCGCGCCCTGTCGATCTCCATCGGATCGGGGCACTCGCTGGCGCAGGCGATGCGTTATGTGGGCGCTCATGCGGAAGAGCCGGTCAAGACCGAATTCATGCGCGTCGGCCTGTCGATCGACTGCGGTGTTCCCGCTGTTGAGACGCTCGATATCTTGTTGAGCCGCCTGCCCGTTCATGGAATGGATATGGTGACGCTCGCGCTCAAGATCTCGAAGCGAACCGGAGCGCCGCTTTCGGGGTTGCTGGCAGATGCGGCGAATTCGGTTGGGGAGCGTATCGAGCTGCGGCGAACTCTGGATGTAAAAACCGCCCAGGCGCGTATGTCGGCGCACATCGTTTCGGCTATGCCCATGGGGATGATGGCGTTTCTTCTCTTGTTTTCAAGCGATTTCAGGGCGGGCGTTGCGACGATGCCAGGACTGTTCTGTGTTGTGGCGGCATTGCTGCTCAATGTGGCTGCCGTGGTGATTATCGGAAAAATCATGAGGATGGAGCTTTGATGGATGGGACGGGCTTTGAGCTTGCCCTTGCCGCAACCGGGCTGGGAGCGGGGTTGTGTGCATGGCTGGCGGGCGGTTTGTCCAACGATGATCTGTGCGCTTTCGCTGATACGGCTGGTCGGCTGCTTTCTGATCTTCTTGTTCGAGCACGATCGCTAGCGGATGCGGCGCAGACGATGGGGTCCTCTGGTCCCCGGGCGACGCTGGGAGAGGTCGCGGAAATGATCGATATGGTCAGGCTTGGCTTGTCTGCCGGATTGTCGTTCGATGCGTCGTTGGAGCTGTATTGCGGGCATCGGACCAGCGCGTTGGCCGCCGAGCTCGGAAGGGCCCGTCTGCGCTGGCGTGTTGGAGCGACGACGCGCGGGGATGCATTGAAAGAGGTTGCGCGGACGTTGGGGGTGCGCTCGTTGGAGTCATTTGCGACCGCTGTGGATGAGGCGATGGAGTTGGGGGCTCCGCTTTCAGACGCGCTGGAAAGTCAGAGCAGGGAGTGCAGGGCGGCGCATCGGGCACATGTCGAACGCGGCATCGAGCGCGCGCCGGTGAAGATTCTCATACCTACGGGCACCTTGATTCTTCCTGCATTGCTTTTATCCATTATGGGCCCGCTTATGGCGGCGGGCGGGATGATATAGGAGGTAGCCATGAAGAAGTTGGAGTGTGTGCTGCTGAAGGGCCCACAGGAGATGCTGAAGGCTGCAACCAGGGTTCTACGAGATGAATCGGCGCAGGGAACCACCGAATACGCGATCTTGGTCGGCGTGCTGGTGGTGATCGCGATTCTCGCCATCATCGCATTTCGCGACAAGGTGAGCGAGCTGTGGGGTGCGATCGAGTCGGGAATCAATAGTTTGTGATGGCGGCCTTCAAGGTGCGGCCCTGGATCGCGACGGCCTTGAGCGCGATAGCGATCCTCGTCTTTTTATGGCTGGGGTCTCTTGGTGCAGGAGGGGCTGCGGATGAGTCAACGAGAACGTCGGGGCCCTCGGCGGAGCGGGGGGATGTCGGGAAGTCCGAATTCATGCATGATGTCGAACGCCGATTGCGCGATGACGATGCGTCTGTCGCAACATCGGAGGATCGCTTCTTGGCCGATCTGGCGGCGGGGTGTCGGAAGGGCCTCGGAGGCGGTGCGGTTTCGGTTGCTTGGCGCTCGGACGGCGATGTTGTCGAGGTGAGCTCGCGGATTGTGGAGCGTTACCGCTATGAAGAAAGCTCGAGCTCGGTTGTTGCAAGCGGCTATCTGGATATGAGCGGGAATGCATGGGGCGCCTTGCTGTGGGATGGGGAGAGCTGGGCGGATGTGGTCTTGGTGACGCAGAGCGATGTCGAGCAGGGAACGGCGATACGCGTGGTACGCATGGTCGCGGCGGAGGGGGGATAAGCGGTGGTTTCGAGAAGGGACGTAGCGGGCGGTAAGGCGAGCGGTGCGCTGCTGCAGGAGGATAGCGCCCAGGGGACGCTCGAGTACGCGGTGGTGATGGCTGTCTTCGTCTCCATGGTTCTCGCCCTTGGTGCTTTGTGGCGCATAGGGGTTCGGGGCGGTTTGCTTGAATTGGTCGAGGAGGCGACTTCCCATGCGCTTGATGCGTCGGGCTTCTTTGATATCGCATTGTTTTGATGCGGTAAGAGAGCAAAGGGCACAGGCGACCGTGGAGGCGGCATTGCTGCTGCCGAGTTTTTGCATCGTGGTTCTCCTATCGCTGCAGCCCGCATGCGTGCTCTATACCCAGGCGATGATGGAGGTGGCGGCGACGCAGGCGTGCAGGCTGGTCGCGGTGGGGGAGCATGTGGACGAGGGAGCGGTTAAAGGCTATGCGCTGCGACGCCTGGCGGCGATTCCCGACGCTTCTATATTCCATGCGGGAGGACCGTTGTCGTGGGAGATCGAGTATGGAGACGATGGCGAGGGAGCTGCCTACGTGGAGGTACGCGGATGGGTGAGGCCCCTTCCGGTTATCGGGGCGTTCGTGGGGGCGTTCGGGGAGCGAAACGGATCGGGTGATATGAGGCTTCGGGTGAGGGCGACCCTTGATGGGAGGCCCTCGTGGCTGAAGGGCGGATACGATGATTGGATGCAAGAGCGGGCGGATTAGAACTGGATGCAGACGGCCGCGGCATGTTCGCGCAGGTATCGACCTATTTATAGAGGACGGTGCGTATACCACGGTGGCTGCGGCAGTGACGATCCTCGTGGTGCTGACATTATTGTTCTCGTCTGCTACGGCGGTATGGACGATGTCGCGGTCTGGAGATGTGCAGGCGTCTGCCGATGCCACGGCGATGGCGGGGGCGAACGTGGTGTCGTCGTATTACACGATTGCCACCACGGTGGACGCGGTGGTGCTGAGCATGGGTTTAACGGGGTTCATTTCGGTCGGAGCGGGCCTGGTGGGGACGCTTGTGCCCGGCATGAGAGCCGGTGCGATGGAACTCGTCCATTCGGGGATCCGTGTCCTGCAGGCGCGAAACGACCTATGCGCCTCGGCATCCCGTGGGCTGAGCCGGCTCGAGGAGGGGCTTCCGTATTTAGTCGCGGCGCGTGGAACGCGTATATGCGGCGCGCAAGGAGGGGCGGCCACTGAATATGCGGGGACCGCGCTGGCGGTTCCCAGGGAATCCGACTCGAGTTTTCCCTCGCTCGAGGGTCCGGCGATCGAGCTGGGCGGCGTGGAGGGCGCTGCAGACGCGTTGGGTGAGGTGGCGGCTTCGCTTGAAGACGCTCGGGAAGAGAGCGCCCGCGCCAAGGAGCGAGCATGGCTTGCAGACTGCGGTCGAGATGGCATGAATATGCAGGAGCGAGCCGGTAAGCTGTCGGGAATCTCCGCGGCCGAGAATCCAGATTTCTCTTCGAGCCTCACATGGGACCCCTCTGTTGGCTTGGAGCGCGCGAGGGCGTATTACCGCTGGCGGGCGGATAACGAGGCACCCGAGGGTGCGGGGGTGGAGGCAAGGAGCGATTCCGCCGCCCGCAAGGCGTTTTATGAATATGTATGCGGGGAACTGGATAAGGCATATGTGGGCGAGGAAGGGGGCAATTTCAAGACGACGCTCGATCCGCTGCCGAGGAACACCGATGAAATCCGTGACACGACGCTCTACACGGAGGCGCGCTGGCCGTCATCGATCGAGGGCGTGGGCGTCGTGCTTCACGGTGACCTATCGTGTCCGGGGGTGACCGGTGTCCATGCGGGGCCGGTCGCCCTGTGCGATATCGAAAAGGGCTACGTGCGCGAATGCTCGGTTTGCGGATTCGGGGTTGCGGATGTGGGCAGGGTTCCGGCGGCATCGACCTCAATCGACAATGGTTTCGAGTACCATTTTCGCGAGTACACCCTTGCTTTGAAAGACTATGAGGCGGCGCGTGATAAAGAGCGCGAGCTTGAGGAGCGGGCGCGTGGGGTTGCGGGAAAGGTGAGCACCGCTTTCGACGAGGCATTGGAGGGGTTGAAGGGCGAGAGGCCTCGAATCGCTCCACCCGGGCGGTTCGGATGTATAGCCTTGGTGGCGTCCTCTCCAGTTGATTCACCTGAAGAGCTGTCCAGTCCCTTTGCCCCGCGCTCGCGCGCCACGGCGCGCGGGGCGATTGCCGGTGCGGCGCTCGCCCCCGACGAGGCGACGCGGGAAAACAACGTTCTCGCGTCGTTCCTTTCATCCGTTTCTGCCGACGGCGGTTTATTGGGGTTGGCTGACGAGCTTTTGGGGGTTTGGGGGGAGCTCCTGCTTGCCTACGGGAATGCGGGAGAGCGCGTGGGATCGGCTTTGGACGACCTGTTGGGGCAATCCGGCGGCCAGGATGGTGAGACCGTCGGTGGCTGGCTGGAGGAGAGGATTCATGGCGCTTTGGAGGGGCTGGGGCTGGAGCCCGTGAACCTGTCGTTGCGAAAGCCGGTGCTTACCGATAGCGCGAACATCATCCAGCGCGGTGACGTGGGGAGCTTGGAGAGCTTGCAGCAGAAGCTTCGCTTGATCGCACCCTCGAGTTCTGACCCCGCTGCCATATTGCAGGCGGTTGGCTATGAGGTCAAGAATGCGCTTTTATCTACGGAGGTGGTTGTGGCGGAGATACCGCTTCCGCAGGGCGGCAGCATTCCGCTGACGGTTCGGTTAGGGGATATCGTTCGATCGGAATGAAAACGGGGGCGTAATGTTGGGGATGGCGGTATGCGATGACCGTGCACAGGCGACTGTCGAGATGGCGGTGGTTTTGCCCGTGCTCTTGGTGCTCGCGATGATTTCATACAACCTCATGCGCTTCGAGGTGGCGGTCGCTCGATTCGATCGAGTCGCCCCGGATGTCGTAATAGCCCATGGGGTCTCCCCGGAAGGGGATTCGGGAGCGGGGGGCGACATCGCCGCCATCGTTCGCGACAAGCTGGATTCGGCTTTGGACGGCTACGGGGTGTCCGTTGAGGTTAGTGTGCAGGATGAGGGGTTCGCGTCGGGCGATACGTTCTCGCTGGCGCCTCGTAAGCGGACGTTTACGTGCGAGCTGGTATATGAGCCATGGCCTTCTGCGCTATCGATAGCGGGTGTGTCCCTGGGCTCGCCGGCGGAGTTGCGACATGTCCGGACGGTGGTGGTCGATCCATGGAAGCCGGGGGTGGTGGTTTGATGTGAAGGAAGAGCTGGATTATAGGCGCATGGTTGAAGCGGCGGGCTGGAATCCCTCGCATATGGTTGTGGCGCGTTCGTTTTGGCAGCGTTTACGAGGCTTGTTGGGGTCGGACTTTTCAGACGACCGTCCTCTGGGTCCCGTCGTGTTTCCGAATTGCTCATCGGTCCACACCTTCGGAATGCGCAGGCGGATCGACATCGTGTTTCTCGACGCCGATTGCCGCGTATTGCTGCACTGTGAAAACGTAGGGCCTTGCCGAATTCTGTCCCATCGCGATGCCGTAGTGGTGATCGAGCGCATGCACGATGTCGATGGGGCGTCGGTTGGGGCGTCGGGGACCGCGATATGAGCGCGGGGAACCAGTGCGGCGGTGATGCACGGCGCCATATGGCATGCGCCTGGCTGCGCGCCCGTGCTTTCGGTCGCGAGGGGAGGGGCGTGCGGCAGATGCCTGGAAAAGAGTTGGGGGAAGTAGAAAGAAATTAGAAAAAGTCGCTTGCACGGTCACGGAGATTTGTTATAGTAATCAAGCCGTCAGTGAGACGGACATCAATTGGCCAGATAGCTCAGTTGGTAGAGCAGCGGACTGAAAATCCGCGTGTCGAGGGTTCGACTCCCCCTCTGGCCACCTTTGAATTGTAAAAAGCCTCCCATTGGGGAGGCTTTTTCCTTTAGATTGCGCTGCTCCAATCGTGAGCCCATGTTCGGCTCCGCGCGTCGAAACCTTCGTCTGTGCGGGCGGGTATACTCTTCCAAGATTGACTCTGCAAGTTTGGAGGCGGGTGTGGACGAAAAGATTCGCGGCGTTAACCTTTCGGGTTGGTTTATTCCCGAACCATGGGTTTCCCCTTCCCTGTTTACCGCTACGGGCGCATCAAGTGATTCGGAGCTGCACGATGTGTTGGGCAGCACGGAGTACAACGAGCGCTTGCGTCAGCATTACGAGACGTTCGTCGGCGAAGATGATTTTCGTCGCATGTCCTCGATAGGGCTGAATGCCGTGCGCCTGCCCATCCCCTGGCATACGTTTGGGTCGCAAAACGAGGGTGCTTCGTTCATCTCGGCCGTCGATTACATCGATCGCGCTATAGAGTGGGCTGAAAAGTACGAGATGGTGGTCCTCCTTGATTTAGCCACGGTGCCCGGCGGCCAGGGTGATTCCAATGATTCTCCCACCACGCCTTCGTCGACTGCCGATTGGCACTCCTCGGTGAACGGTCGCCATGTGGCTCTCGAGGTTTTGGAAAAGCTCGCGGCGCGCTACGGGAAGGCGAAGAGCTTGTTCGGCATCGAGCTGCTTGATAGCCCGGTCATGAGCGTGCGCAAGAACCTCTTTACGATGACCGAGGGCATTCCCAGCCACTATCTGCGCAACTTCTATCGCGATGCCTACGAGCTCGTCCGCGCTCATATGCCCGAGAGCAAAGCGGTCGTTTTCTCCGCTTCCGCCCATCCGAGCATGTGGAAGCATTTCATGCGCGGCGCGCAGTACAAAAACGTCATCATGGATGTTCATCTGTACCACTATCATGACGAGTTCGCCCAGGACATCACCTCGCCGCGTGGTTTGTCGTCGGCTGTCGCCCGCAATCGCAAGCTGATCCGCGAAGCGCGGGCAACGGGATTCCCGGTTCTGGTTGGCGAGTGGTCCGGTGCCGCCGTGATGTCGAGCGCGTCTGTGACCCCTGAAGGCCGCTCCGCCTACGAGCGCGTGTTCGTCTCGAACCAGCTTGCATCGTTTGTCGATACGCGCGGCTGGTTTTTCCAAACGTGGAAGACGGAGAAGCGTATCGCCGCATGGGATGCCCGCCTGGCGCTCGGCACGCTCGAGCGTGCGATGATCGAGTAGCCATGGTCGTGCGTATGGAGGAGCGAGGCTCTATGGAATCGCGTCGCGGCGGCAGGCTGATTGTTGTGGGCACGCCCATCGGCAACCTGGGTGATCTTTCTCCGCGGGCGTCCGCCGCCTTTGCGGGAGCGGACGCGATCTGTTGCGAGGACACGCGTGTCACAGCGAGGCTGCTGAACCACCTGGGCATCTCGAAGCCGCTGATTCGCTGCGACGAGAACGTGATCGCCGGCAGGGCGGCGCAGCTCATCGACAGGATGGCTGCGGGCGAGACGCTCGCTTTCGCGTCGGATGCGGGCATGCCGGGCGTTTCCGACCCCGGGCAAGTGCTCGTGGATGCCGCGCTCGATGCGGGCATTCCGGTGGAGGTCGTGCCGGGGCCTACGGCGTGCGTGACGGCGCTGGTCTCGACGGGCATTCCCTGCGATCATTTCTTCTTCGAAGGATTCTTGCCACGTAAGCACGGCGAGCGCGTGCGGCGCCTGCGCCGGCTCGCCGGCATTCCCGGCGCGCTGCTCTTCTACGAGAGCCCGCATCGCGTGGAGGACTCGCTGGCCGCGATCGCCGAGGTGTTCCCCCGGCGCGAGGCTGCGCTCTGCCGCGAGCTCACCAAGCTCCACGAGGAGGTCCTGCGCGCGCCTGCGCCCGAGCTGCTCGAGCTGGTGCGCGAGCGCGGGGAGATGCGCGGTGAGATGGTGCTCGTGGTGGCGCCGCCGAGCGCCGACGAGCTCGAGCTCCATGAGGCGGCCCTGGCTGCCGGCGCGGGCGCGGACGCCGGTGCGAACCCCGACGACCTGCTGGCCGCGGATATAGCCGAGGCCCTTGCCGCCGGCGAGCCCGCCAACGCGATCGCCAAGCGCCTGTCCCAGAAGTACTCGCGCAAGAAGCGCGACGTGTACAACCTGGTGCTCGCGACACAGGCTGAATCTGATTGACGTCGGGTCCGTCCCCGGATGAAGAAGGTCCCGTCCATATGTGCGATGCGCTCGTGGACGGGACCTTTCGCATAGTGCTGACAATGCGCTTCGACGCGTCGTGCCCCTGTGCTTCCTGCGGCTCATCGAGCAGACAAACACGCATGCTTTCGAATGGCGGCGGCTACCTCGCTTCCGCCTCGTCGCGCATGGGGTAGTGCGCGGTCAGGCTTCGGAAGCGGTTGTAGAACGCCGAGAGCAGCGCTGTCACGCGCCGGCGCTTCTCCGCCTGCGGGTTGCCCTTGGCGAAGCGCGACACCGGCGGCAGGATGCTGGCCACGGCGGTGCCCTCCTGGGGAACGCCGCCTGTCTCGAAGGCCTCGCTCACGAGGGCGCGCGTCTGGTCGGGCTTGAGGCGCTCGTCCTCGATGATGCTTCCGAGCTCCGTCTCCATGGACTCGCGCACGAGCTCGCGCCAGTGCGCGGAGACGACCTCGTGCCTGCGCTCTTCGCTCGCCTCCGGGTCGATCGAGAAGGTCGCGGGCGCCTCGCCAAAGCCCGCCATCTCTAGGAACCGGTCGATGAGGTCCTGCTTGTCGCGCAGCTCGGGCGACGCCGCCACGGAGCTGCGGATGCGCTCGGCGATCTCGCGGTCGCGCACGTTGTCGCCATGGCGCTTCTCCACGAGCATCAGGATGTAGTCGATATTGATTTCCAGCTGCCGCACGAGCTCCATCTCGAAGACCAGGTCGTCGGCGATGGACTCCTTCTCTGCCTGCTCGCGGTCACGCAGCTTGTCGCGCAGGTCGAGGTACACGCTCTGGTAGTCCTGTAGCTCCCACGTGTCGATGGTGTCGTCCTCTTCGAAGCCGTCGAAGCTCGAGAGGATGTTGCGCAGGCGCAGGATCGCCGAGAACGTCTTGATGAAGTCGCGCTCGGCCTCCTCGCCCATCGGCTCGTCCAGCGCGTCGAACGAGAATGCCTCGCGCAGATGCGCGAGCTTCTCCGCATACTCCGCAAAGTACACGTCGTAGGGCTTGAGCAGCACGATGCCGCCGGCCTTGGGGTCGCCGAACAGCCCGATGGCCTCGTCCACATTCCCCTCGAGGTTGCGGAAGCACACGACGTTGCCGAAGGCCTTCACCGAGTTGAGGATGCGGTTGGTGCGGCTGAACGCCTGGATGAGGCCGTGCATGCGCAGGTTCTTGTCGACCCACAGGGTGTTGAGCGTCTTGGCATCGAAGCCCGTGAGGAACATGTCCACCACGATGAGCAGGTCGAGGCACTGGTCTTGCGGCAGCGGCTTGCCATCGACGTCCTCGCCCTTCATGCGGCGGCTCACGTCCTTGTAGTAGCCGTCGAAGCCCTGTGCGTCCGTGGAGAAGCTCGTGGAGAACATCGCGTTGTAGTTGGCGATGGCACCATCGAGGAAATCGCGGTCCGCCTGGGGCATCCCGTCGCATTCGAGTTCCTCGTCGTCGATGAAGCCGCAGGGGTCCTCGGGCGCGTTGGGGGCGAACGAGAAGATCGTGGCCACCTTGAGCTCGCATCCCTCGCGCCGACCGATCATCTCGCGCAGCACGCGGTAGTAGGACTCGGCGGACTTGATCGAGTCGCAGGCGAGGATGGCGTTGAAGCCGCGCCGCGCGGTCCCCTTCACGCTGTACACCTGGCCGCCGCGCTTGGTCTTGCGGTCGAAGTTATCCAGGATATAGCCAGCGATGTTGCGCAGGCGCTCGGGGTGCTGCCAAGCGGAGTCGGTGTCGATGGCCTCGACCTGCGCGTCGGTGTCTTCGGCCTTGCGGTGGAAGGTGCTCACGTAGTCGACCTTGAAGGGCAGCACGTTGCCGTCGTCGATGGCGTTCACCACGGTGTAGGTGTGCAGGCAGTCGCCGAAGGCCTGCGCGGTGGTGCGCAGCTTGGGGTCGGCGCCCGCCCCGGCGTTTTGGGCGAAGATCGGTGTGCCGGTGAAGCCGAACAGGTGGTAGTTCTTAAAGTGGCGGGTGATGGCCTTGTGCATCTCGCCGAACTGCGAGCGATGGCATTCGTCGAAGATGAACACGGTGTGCCGGTCGAGGACCTCGCGCTTGGCGCTGGGCCGCTTGAGGTAGACGGCCAGCTTGTTGATGGTGGTCACGCAGATCTTGCGCTGACCGAGCGGCGCCTCGAGGTTCTCGGCGAGTGAGCGGGTGTTCTTGGAGCCGTTGACCGCGCCCTCTTGGAACTTGTTGTACTCCTTCATGGTCTGGTAGTCGAGATCCTTGCGGTCCACCACGAACAGGACCTTGTCCACGCCCTCCATGCCGGCGGCGAGCTGCGCGGTCTTGAACGAGGTGAGCGTCTTGCCCGAGCCGGTGGTGTGCCAGATGTAGCCGCCGGCGTCGAGCGTTCCCAGGCGGCGGCGGTCGTACTCGGACACGAGGATGCGGTTGAGGATTTTCTCGCACGCGCAGATCTGGTAGGGGCGCATGACCAGCAACGTGTCCGTCACGTCGAGCACGCAGTAGTGCGTGAGGATCATGAGCAGGGTTCCGCGCGCGAGGAACGACGCCGCGAAGGGCACCAGGTCGGCGATCTTGTGGTTGTTCGCGTCCGTCCACCAGCTGGTGAACGCGAAGCTCGCCGAGGACTTCTTACCGCGCCGGCTGCTCTCGGTCTTCTGCCAGCGGGTGGTGTTGGAGTAGTACTTGGTGTGCGTGCCGTTAGAGATGACGAAGATCTGGACGAACTCGAACAGGCCCGACTGGGATCAGAAGCTCTCGCGCTGATAGCGCTCGATCTGGTCGAACGCCTGGCGCAGCGCCACGCCGCGGCGTTTGAGCTCGATGTGCACGAGGGGCAGGCCGTTGACGAGGATGGTCACGTCGTAGCGGTTCTTATGCGCGCCCTCGCTGGCCTCGTATTGGTTCATGACCTGCAAGCGGTTCCTGTAGATGTGGTCGCGGTCGATCAGCATCACGTTCTTGAGGGTGCCGTCTGCGAGCGTGAAGTCGATGACGGGGTTCTTCTGGATGCGGCGCGTCTTCTCCACGATGCCCTCTGCCTTGTTGGCTACGACCTCGCGGAAGAAGCGCCCCCAGTCCTCGCCGGCGAAGGCAAAGCCGTTGAGCAGCTCGATCTGTCGGCGCAGGTTGGCTACGAGCTCGGCCTCGCTGGTGGGGGAGACGCGCTCGTAGCCCTGGTCCACGAGTTGCTCGATGAGCTCGTCTTCCAGTTGGGCCTCGGTTTGATAGGAGGCTGCGGTCCGCGCGACCTCGGGCACCTGCGCGCACACGGTCGAGGTGGGTCCCTCGAGGATGAGGCTGTAGGAAGGGGCGGGGGAGCCGCCCACGAGTTCGAGGTCGTCCGTCAACATACCGCTTCCTTTCTGGATGGTTATAGGGAGGGTCGATAAACTATCCGCAAATCGCCTTGGCAATGGCATGTATATCCCATTCCGGTTTGAGTTCTGCGGTGTAGCGGATAGCTGGAAGGTGAATTCCCCTATAACGTAGCACTTCAGGGTATTTATCGCGCATGATCGAATATCCGTTGTAGAGAACAACGATTTTGAGGTCGTGCTCGACGGCATATTCGCACTCGTATTCTATGAAGCTGCGGTGGCTGACGCTGTATCCCCGGTGGCACGTTCCATAGACGGAATAGCTTCGGCAGTGACGGCATCCACCTTTGGTGAGATCTTTGGTGTGATCTCCTACGATGAGGACGAAGGTCTTAGAGGCGTCGAGGCGCTCCTTAAGGGACTTCTTTATGCTGCAGGGCAAGCTCGTATCCCGTGCTTGGGTGAATTCGTGGGCATCGATGTAGGATAGACCCCACCACGAGCTCTTATTCCAGAACTGCAGGGCTTCGATTAAGTTACTGTCGCCCGTCCAGTCGCCCGCGATGTAGGTTCTCGTGCGATAGGCCATGGTGCGTCCTTCCTCTAATAAGTACTATCGCTCGGCTGCAACCGTACCACGTCGTCCGGACATACCATGATCGTCATGGAGCCGTGTATGTCCTGTGCGCGACCGGCAAGTGTTTCGGTGATGAGGTGGTACGAGTCGAGATGCGAGAGCCCTGCGCGGGACAGGCCGGTCCCCATAAGGGGAAGGTACAGGTCGAGACCCTGCCCCATGGCGTTGTAGGTGTCGACGAGGGCACTGACTGCTGCATGAACCATATCGGGGCAGCTTCTCGATATATTGCCCCCATCGAAGTCCGATACCGCGAGGAGGAAAAACAACGCCTTGTCGTTCTCAACTGCGGCGATGGTTCCAATCGGATATCGGTTGCGCCCCTCGATGTCAGAGCCCGCCTCGATGCCCCTCAATGAGAGGTTGGCGGAGATGCGCCCCTCGAGGGATTCCGGTGTTTCGCCGCATGCATACATTCTCTGCAGCCATTTGCCGTGCAGGGTCCTGGCCGAGACGCGGGGCCTCCCGATGGATTCGCACCCGGTCGTAACGATGGTGTCGAAGCTGCTCTCGACCGGAATCACGACGATGTTCCTGTTCTTTCTCCGCCTGCCGAATCCCTTGGAGAACAGGTCTCCGACCTCCACGGATAGCGAGCCGCTGCCGTGCTGCCAGAGCAACCTTCGACTTGTGGTGAGGTTGCAGTTCCTGAGGCTTTCGACGAGGGCCGCCGCGAGGAAGCGCGGGGCATCGGCCTTGAGTGCGGAGAGCTCTTCGCGAGCGCTTTGGTTCGCTGGCTCGTCGGAATCGAGGGACGAAAGGATGTCGCTCATCAGGAGGGGCGCGTCCTCCTCCCCGATGTAGTCGGCTATGAAGCTCCCCATGTTTTTCGCCGTCGAGTCGACGATGCCATAGCGCCGCAAAGGATGCTTCAGGGCCTTCGGGACGTCCGCCTTGCCGTTGATGAGGCTACTCGTCCTTGGGGCATTGAGATGGAAGGCCTCCCCCTTTCGGCCGCGTACCCTTCCGGCATCGACGTAGGGTTCGAGCAGTGTGTTGAGGATCTCCTCGTTGCTTGTGGAGGAGTCGAGGATGTATTTCTTCACGGTCTTTGTTAGATGCGAGAGTGTGAGCAACCTGCTGTTTCCCTTCATTTCAATAACTCCTGATAACTGAATATAACTCATCGGCAACGCCGTGGGAACGACCGGGGACGCGGCCGAACGTATCGTGGGAATCGGTTCGAACCGGTTGCATCCAGATCGTTCATAGGAGGTCTATGAATCAGCTTGATTGCGGTGACTCCAGAAGCCTTGAAGAGGTTGTGCCCATTGTGCAAGTTCGATAGCGGGCGCTTCCACGGCACGCGGGGCTCGCGCGACGACGGATTCCGTAAAGTGAACGGCTTTACGACGAAGCTCAATCTCGGGAATCAGGGAAAGCATATTGTCGGACATGCTGCCTACAGGCCGGGATTGGGAAAAAGCATTTTGAAGATGTCCATTGTGGAGGCCCAGGCCCTTGTCGATCAGTATGCTGGAACTGGCGAATGGAAGGGCGATCATAAGGAGATCATCGATTTCAAGCGCCCGATTGGAACTTGGATTCACGAGGGCGGCACGCAGCGTCTCGAGACGACGCGAGGAACTATTCATTATGGAAAGAAGAGCTGCCATATTGTCCCTGCTCAGCCTATTCCAAGAGAGAGGGGTTAACATGGAGATTAGGCATGAGATGGATGACGCCATTGGCGCGATCGAAAACTTCAGCTTGGATAACAAATTCCCCTTGCTGCGCCTTGAGTTCGCAGAGGGCGATGCGTATCTCGGTAGGTATGACAATGGTGAATGGGAGGATAACGGGGACTGGGATCTGGGTCCCGCCGCCTACGAGGCTCCTGGCTACGAGGAGTGGTACGTTCTCGATATCCACATTGAGAAAGTCGTCGTTCCGGGACCCAATAAGGATCCGCGTTACGAGTGGATTGAGATTTCCCGCAAGCACATGCCCGTCCGCGTGACCGCCGGCGACACGGTGCTCTACGAGGAGTGATATCGCGCGGCCTCATTTCGTAGGCTGTGGGCCCGCTCGCCCTATCGGCGCGAGCGGGCCTTTTACGTGGCGCGGTGCAATGCAAGGCCTTCCAGCGTTTCTTATTCCTGCAATCAATCGAATATCTATAGAGCGTGTACCTGCTGCTATTCCTCATTTCAATAACTCCTGATAACTGAATATAACCCATCGGCAACGCCGTGGGAACGACCGGGGACGCGGCCGAACGTATCGTGGGAATCGGTTCGAACCGGTTGCATCCAGATCGTTCACAGGAGGTCTATGAATCGGCTTTATTGCGGTGGCTCCGGAAGCTTTGAGGAGGTTGTGCCCATTGTGCAAGTTCGATAGCGGCCGTTTCCACGGCACGCGGGGTTCGCGTGACGACGGGTTCCGTAAAGTGAACGGCTTTACGACTCGCATCCATGCCGATAAGCAGGGTAAGCACATCCCTGGGCACAAGAACTACATCCCTGGAAAGAGCGTGCTGCATCTTTCGATCGTCGAGGCGCAGCGCCTGGTCGAGGAGTATGCTGGTAGCGGAAGATGGTGGGAGCCGAACAAGGAGACTATTGACTTCGGGCAGAACATCGGAACCTGGGTGTCGCCCGATGGCAATACTAGGCTCCCCACAACCTGTGGCACCATCCACTTCAGCAAGACTGGATGCCATATCGTTCCGGCCCATCCCATCAAAAAGGATCAGACATGGACATCATGAAAATAAGAGAAGCAGGCATTATCCGAATTGTAAACCACAGCTTGGAACATGAGGACGATGTGCTCACAGTGACCTTTCCCGAGGGCGATTCGTATTTCTGCTATTTCGAAAACGGCGAATGGGAAGACAACGGTGAGTGGAATCCCGGCGAAGACACAAGAAATCTTCCAGGATATGAAGAATGGTACGAGGTTGCCCTCAGGGTGAAAGCGGTAGTCACCCCAGGCCCCAACAAGGATCCGCGCTTCGAGTACATCGTCATCTCCCGCAAGCACATGCCCGTCCGCGTGACCGCCGGCGACACGGTGCTCTACGAGGAGTGATATCGCGCGGCCTCATTTCGTAGGCTGTGGGCCCGCTCGCCCTATCGGCGCGAGCGGGCCTTTTACGTGGCGCGGTGCAATGCAAGGCCTTCCAGCGTTTCTTATTCCTGCAATCAATCGAATATCTATAGAGCGTGTACCTGCTGCTATTCCTCATTTCAATAACTCCTGATAACTGAATATAACCCATCGGCAACGCCGTGGGAACGACCGGGGACGCGGCCGAACGTATCGTGGGAATCGGTTCGAACCGGATCTATCCCCATCGTTTATTGGAGAGTTATGAATAAACTTCATCACGACGGTTCCGCTTCCCCGGAGAGGGGCCGCCCGAAGTACAAGCACCCCCGCGACACGTTTCACGCCTTCATGGTCGACGGCGCCGAGCTCGACCCCGACTACGACATGCCGCTTTTGCGCGACGACCGCTTCGTCCCGACGGCGCTCGTGCCCTTCTCGGTCGCGAAGCGCGCCGACTGGACAAACTTCGACTGCGCCGTCCATTTCTGCGAGCGCGATCAGGACATCGAGCCGTTCTGGAACAATCCCGGGAGGTATATCCCCAAGCTCATGAAGTTCCAGCACGTCATCGGGCTGGACTACAGCACATGCGTCGACTTCCCTCTCCCGCTCAAGGAATGGAACATCTACCGCAACCGCGCCTGCGACTTCAAGCTGCAGGACTCCGGGGTCCCCACGATCCCGCTCCTTCGAGGCGATCCCGACACCCTCGAGCGCGAGGTCGCCGGCCTTAGGAAGGGCCGCGCCATCGCGGTGAGCCCGCGCGGCTGCGTCAAGGACCTTAGGAACCGCCGCCGCTTCGTCCGCGGGCTGCGCCTCCTTGTGGACGCGCTGGAGCCGTCCATGATCATTTCCTATGGCCCGAACAGTTACGGCGTGCTCGACTATCCGATCGGGCTCGGCATCCCCGTGCATGCGTACGCCTCGCGCGGCCGCGGCGACCTCGGAGGGGGTGCGCTCGGTGTCAAAGTTCTCTAGCGGCGGGCGATTCACCGGTACACGTGGCTCGCGCGACGACGGCTTTCGGAAGGTCAACGGCTTTACGACTCGCATCCATGCCGATAAGCAGGGTAAGCACGTTCCGGGGCACAAGAACTACATCCCTGGAAAGAGTGTGCTGCATCTTTCGATCGTCGAGGCGCAACGCCTGGTCGAGGAGTATGCTGGAAGCGGTAGATGGCGGGAGCCGAACAGGGAGGCCGTTGATTTCGGCTAAAACATCGGAACCTGGGTGTCGCCCGATGGCGAAGACAGGCTTCCCACGAGTCGCGGTATTATCCATTACAGCAAGACCGGATGTCATATTGTCCCTGCCCGTCCCGCCAAAAAGGATTAGATATGGACCTCAAAGAAAAAAGAGATGCCGGTATTATCTGGATCGAGAAGTATAGCTTGAAGCATGAGGACGACATGCTCACCGTGACGTTCCGTGAGGGTGATTCTTACCTCTGTTATTGCGACAACGGTGAATGGGAAGATAACGGCGAGTGGAACCCCGGCGAGGACACTCGCAACCTCCCCGGATTCGAGGAGTGGTATGAGCTTGACCTTCATGTCGAGGAGGTTCTAGTGCCAGGTCCTAATAAGGATCCGCGTTTCGAGTACATCGTCATCTCCCGCAAGCACATGCCCGTCCGCGTGACCGCCTGCGACACGATTCTCTACGAGGAGTAGCTCAGCCGGGTAGCCGTTTAAGCAGGGGGACCGAGCACCAGATGATGCTCGGTCCTCATTATTTCAAGCATGGGCAGGCTGGTTGCATGCTAGTAAATGTTGTACTCGGTAAACAACATTCGTGCTTTTGGGCCAAGGGGAATGCGCGTTGCTGCATCTGCTCGTTCGAGGGCGAGCCATTCGACAAGTCCAACGATGGCGACATTTTCTGCATATTCGTCACCGAGGTCCAGGAGGTGTTCGACGTAGGCTCCAACCCGCTTGAGAATCTGCTGGTCCTCGTCCTTGAACGCTTGGTCGATAAAGGGGTGGAGGACATCCTCATGAGTAAGGAAGCAGCCGGTAAGCAGCCGGTGTCCATACCGTCCCCGTCTTCCTCCATGTAAAGGGTGAGTTCCTCCTTGAGTTCGGGGAAGGCATCCATCAGGATGGCGTTCAGTTCGTGTTCGGTCATTGCGTTCTCCCTAGTGCGTTTTCTAGATCAGCCTTGAGCCTGCGAAGGAGATTCGAGTCTGGTCCGTCGGGGTCTTTCCTCAGCATCTTTGCAATCTGCTTCAGCCTTTCACGTCCCTTTCTGATGTGCGTTTTGCCACCAACCTTTTCGCCTGTTGCAAGCTCGTGGCGTATGGCATCTGCGGTGCCTCCGTCACCAATTCCACCATCTGTATGGTAAAGCTCCTTGATGAGGGTTTTACCTTTTCCGTTTGAGCTTCTGCCAGTAGGGACTCGCGAGCCGATTTCACTGTCGGGCTGGTGTCATTTGCTGGCTCAGGTGTAGAGGTGCTTTTCGCTGCGTATTCCAGTGGCAGCTGTCCAGAACCGTAAGTTGCACCGAAGTTGAGCCCATTGCCCGCACCGCCTCCCACTTACACCGCCTCTTCGATTCGAGAATGGACAATTTCGGCTTGCGCCGGGAAGGAAATGACATTCATACCTTGCTTATCGTCTCGTTGCGGATTGCTGGGACCGTGCCCGACCTCCCCTTCTCGAGCATGCGGTGGGCTGCCATGGCGTCCAGTATGTGTGTCGCGCAGGAACCATCTGCTGCATCGTTCTCGCAGGAGTGAAGACGGACAAAAAGTGCGGAAATCGGGTAAATCTGCAATATAAAAAGTGCGGAAATCGGGATCTGCCACACGTGGCCAAAAGAAGGAGCCAACCGCAACTACGAGATCGACTTCGTGGTGCGGGATGGCAAGAAGATCTGTCCTGTCGAGGTGAAGTCGTCGGGATATAAGACGCATGCCTCGTTGGATGCATTTGGGGAAAGTACGCCTCCCGAATCGGCCGCAGGTTCCTCGTCTACACCAAGGATGTGCGCCGAGATGGAGAGGTCACGTGCATCCCGACGTATATGTCGCAGTTCTTGTAATCGGGTGCGGCGGTCACGCCTCGCCAGAGTAGGGAATTCCGTCGGGTGACTAGTGCCCTAGCAATGTCACTAGTACCATACTGGAGGTCAGCAGTACCGCAGTAAATGTCAGCAGTAGCAAGCTGAATGTCAGCAGTAGACGGCTCAATTGCGCTAGTAGCCGCAGTAGATGACAGTAGTAGCTGCAGCAGTTACCTTAGTTCGGGGGGCGCACGGGTACGGGGGATGCGTGGCTGCGTTGCCCGCTATGCCTATCCTTCCGCTGTGAGACGTGGAAAGCTGAGGAGCCTGTCGCGGTAGTACTCGTATTGCTGGCGGCGCGCCTCGATCTCGGCGGGGAGACCGTCGGTAAGCGAGGTGGTGAGGGCATCGAACCGGTCGAGGATGTCGACGACCTTCTGCTGCGTCTCGAGCGAGGGGACGGGTATTTCAAGCGATTTAATTCGTCCTGCGCTGAGGTCGCCTCGTGCACCTTCTTTTCTTGAAAGCAGCTCTTGTGTTTTGCTGCAGATGGAATGGTATACAAAGCGGTAATGCGCTATTGAGGGATCGATCACCATGTTAAGGCGGTGCTGGTTTGTTGCACATTCAATTTTATTAATTGCACATCTACCTGCAGTCGCTCCGGATATAGCGACTATTACGCAGTTAATTGGAATCATCTTGGCGGAAGAATTGGCAAGGCCCAGCGGGGTAATTCGCCCAGAAACCTCATAGATGTCTTCGTATTTTACTTCTTGCGTTCGAAGCCAAGGTATGCTGCCTCCGTCGTAATACTCTGGGTGCTGTTTGTTTGGTGTTCCGCCTGATCCCATCCAGCTGCAAATGCAGGCAAGACTCTTGAGCGGTACGGCGTTCCCCTCGAGTGCCTCGAGGTTTTCGACAGAGAGCAGCTTGTCACGGTAGTAGGCGTACTGGGCTTTCCTTGCCTCCAGCTCCGCCTCCAGCTCCGCCTCCAGCTCCGCCTCCAGCTCCGCAAATTTGTCAAGAATTCTGACAATTTCTTTTTGGATTTCGATGGGCGGGATGGGTAGCTCAAATGTGGCCATGGCATCGCCACTGACGCGAAGAACTTTAGTGCCCGTGATTCTGCGTTTCTTCTGCGCTTGGAACGAAGCGGAACAGAAAAGGTAGGCCATGTATTTTGGGTCTGCCGAGTGCGAATATATGTAGGCGTCGCCGCTCACTGCACACGGCTCATCTCCGAGCCATGCGCAACATTTGCAGACATCATCTTCGTTTTCGCTGGTGGTTGCAATGATGAGGTCGCCATGCTTCGCCTTCTTGCGAGTTGCATAGAGTTCTTCCGAGATGAGCGACTTCGTTTCCGATGCTTCAAGTCCGTAGTAGGTGTAAATCTGTCCGTAGTGGATGCAGGGTTTGCCTTCATCTGTGAAATCAGATTTCTGAATGCCAGCACCGCGCGTAAATGTGCCGATATCCCCAAGCCGCTTGTACTCCACGCCGTCCGGGCAGAGTTCGGCAATCATCTCGTCGATCTTACTCATTGTTACCTTCCTTGTTGGAGGCAGTGCTGTTCACGGGATTATCTGAATTGAGGGTGGAGAGGGTATCCCGTCCCAGCTCCGTCAGTCGATATTTTTGCAGACGACTGTTGGGCTTGCCGGGAATGGTACGCTCGATGAGTCCGGCATCGAAGGCGGGGGAGATGTAGAGCTCGGAAAAGCTCTTACGGTCTTTGAGTTCAAAGAGCTGCTGAAGCTCCGAGCGGCCTAAATTGGATGTTCGAAGCGCGAAGAGCAGCTTTGCGACTTGGGGGGTGACTTGGGGGGTGACTTGGGTGGTGACTTGTGGGGTGCCAGGCACCGCCTCTTCATCGGTTGCTACGACGCCCTTAAGGTCTGCCAGTCTGACCTGACCAATCGCGCCAGTCCGTGCATCCCAGCGCATGTTGTAAAGGGTCACGTAGAACGCATCGCAATAGTTTTTGAACGTGGGCTTGAATTGCGGCTTGTAGGTCTCTTCGCGCGCGGTTGATTGGCAAATGAGCATGAGGTCCGAACCACGGCGCTCCATGAAGTTCATGCGGCTCATGACATCGGCGAGGATTGGGTTCTTGCGATGGCTCTTTTGGCGCTGGTCGCCCGCGTGCTCCATGTCCATGCTCACCCCTCCAGGTCGGCGACGATGGCGTCGAGCTGCTCGCGCAGCTCCTGCTGGCGCGCCACGATGTCCTTGATGCGCGCGTTGAGCTCCGCGATGTCGATCTTCTCGCGCGTGTCCTCCTTCTCGACCCACGTGGACACGGAGAGGTTGTACTTGTTTTCGTCGCCCAGCTCCTCGATGCCCACGAGGCGCGAGAGGTATCGCTCCTCGGTGCGCTCCTGCACCAGCGCGTTGATCTTCTCGATGTGCTCGGGCATGAGCTTGTTCTTGTTGCCCACGTGCTCAAAGAGGTTGGACGCATCGATGAACAGCACGCGATCGTCCGCCTTGGACTTGGAGAGCACGATGATGCAGGTGGCGATGGTCACGCCGAAGAAGAGGTTGGCGGGCAGCTGGATGACGGCTTCAACGTAGTTGCCTTCCACCAGATATTTGCGGATCTTCTGCTCGGCGCCGCCGCGGTACAGCACGCCCGGGAACTCGACAATCGCCGCGCGCCCCTTGGACGAGAGCCACGAGAGCATGTGCATGGTGAAGGCGAGGTCGGCCTTGGACTTGGGCGCGAGCACGCCGGCGGGCGCGAAGCGCGGGTCGTTGATGAGGGTGGGGTCGTCGTCGCCGATCCACTTGGTGCTGTAGGGCGGGTTGGAAACGATGGCGTCGAAGGGCTCGTCATCCCAGTGCATGGGGTTGATGAGCGTGTCGCCGCGCTCGATGTTGAACTTATCGAACGGCACATGGTGCAAGAACATGTTGATGCGGCACAGGTTGTAGGTGGTGGGGTTGATCTCCTGGCCGAAGTAGCCCTGGCGGATGTTCTCGGTGCCCAGGATCTTGGCGAACTTGAGCAGCAGCGAGCCCGAGCCGCAGGCCGGGTCGTATACCTTGTTGATGGCGGTCTTGTTGCCGATGACGATGCGCGCGAGCAGCTCCGAGACCTCCTGCGGGGTGAAGAACTCGCCGCCGGACTTGCCCGCGCTGCTGGCGTACATGTTCATAAGGTACTCGTAGGCGTCGCCGAACAGGTCGATCTGCGCGTCGCGCACGCGCCCGAAGTCCAGGTCGCGGATGCCGGCGATGATCTTGGCCAGGCGGCCGATGCGCTCCTCGAGCGTGGCGCCGAGCTTGTTGGAGGTCACGTCCACGTCGTCGAACAGGCCCTTGAAGTCCTTCTCGGACGAGCAGCCCACACTCGACCCCTCGATCGATTTGAAGATCTCGGCAACGTGGATGTTGAGCTCGGGGTCCTTCTCGGGCGCTTTGGCGACGTTTTGGAAGAGCTGGGAGGGGAGGATGAAGTAGCCCTTGAGTTCGACCAGGTCCTCGCGGACGCCCTCCGCCTCCTCGTCGGTGAGGTCGGCGTAGGAGAAATCGGGGTTGCCGGCAGCGCGCTCGTCCTCGTCGATGTATTCCGCCAGGTCCTCGGAGATGAAGCGGTAGAACAGGAAACACAGGATATATGCCTTGAAATCCCAGCTGTCCACGGCGCCGCGGACCTCGTCGGCGATCTTCCAGATGGCTTTGTGGAGCTCGGTGCGCTGAGTCTCGCGGTTGGACGGGGCTGCCAAGGTCAAGCACCTCTTTCTTGCCGGCGCAACGCGCGGCGCGGGAGTGGGCGTATGGATGGAAACAGTGTAACCCCTCGCGCGGACATCGCGCGGCATTGACCCGATGGATGGGTCGGCGTCGGGCGGAAGGTCGGATTCGTCAGACATTGTCTGGCGAATCTGACCTTGCTCATCGGAGGTTCTACAGGTTGTCTATTGCTTCGTGGAATTCTTCGATAACGTAATCATCGAAGCAATCGTGCTCGGGAAGCACGTCTTCCCCCTGGCTCCAGGAAACGATTTTTCCAGTGACGGAGTCGATGCAGATCAGCCATTCGTCTTGATTCTCGATTACTACAAGGTTTTTGGGCAAACCATACTTGCGATATAGCAGGGTCTCCTCAACGAAAATCAGGCTGCCATCGCAGCCAACTCCTAAAATGTCGACACCGCCAACGCCCCCATGGCCAAAGGTTTTGAGATACTCGACATACTGCTCAGGGAGCCTGAGGCCTAGCTTTTGCTCTGCAAGCGCGCGGATTTCATCGTTGAACTCCGCATGGGTGAAGAAGCTGTCTTCACGATGTTGGTCAACCATGTTAAGGATTTGATCGTTCATCTACTTCTCGCCTTTCAGATATTCTGCTGCACGTCAACGCCAGTATTTTTTCCTGAAGTTAGCATATTGTCTCGCTAGTTTTTTGTTGTTGCGAAAGCTCCCGCCTGAAATACCGAGACCATGCAAGACGTGATGGTACTCGGTATGTGTAACCTCACGTACCTCTACGAGTGGACCGCGCTCTTTTTGTATAACGTGATGCAAATGAACCGGTTGTCCATCGTTTCCTATGGGGGCATTTCCATCCTTCATGCGTTGTAGATTGGTTCTGCCTGTGGCGTCGCGCAATTCGAAATCGATGTCATTTCGCTGGTACACCCTGCGGCTGACATCGCGGGCCTCACCGGCAACCACCACCGTTCCCTCGAACCAGGTTCGCGTGAAGATTCCCGATTTGCTAGACCCGGCGGTGTTGCCGAATCCGCCGTGCTCCCCCGCGCCCATTATTTCGCTCCCCGGTGTGCAGACGTGGTCTCGCAATCGAACTGGACGATTATGATGCCCGCGCTACGGTAAGGGCCGAAGATGTCGTTGGGTGCGCTGCCATACACTACGATGGAACTGGGTTCGAGTTCGCTCACTATTGTCTCAAGGCCGTCTACGAAATAGCGCCTGTCTTCAGGGTTCCTGATCGTACCGTTGGTGCCGACCGCTATCGTGCACTTCCGCGTTACGCCCTCGCAGCAGATCCGGTAGGTTCGTTCGTCGCCCCAGCGCATGTTAACGATGACCTTGATTTCGTTTTCCTGTAGCCAGGAGCCGATCGCACGGCTGCGATAGATATTCCAGAGCTGCATAACCAGCGGCATGTCGCGGTAAAGCGCGCGGACATCGCGCGGCATTGACCCGATGGATGGGTCGGCGTCGGGCGGAAGGTCGGATTCGTCAGACATTGTCTGGCGAATCTGACCTTGCTCATCGGAGGTTCTACAGGTTGTCTATTGCTTCGTGGAATTCTTCGATAACGTAATCATCGAAGCAATCGTGCTCGGGAAGCACGTCTTCCCCCTGGCTCCAGGAAACGATTTTTCCAGTGACGGAGTCGATGCAGATCAGCCATTCGTCTTGATTCTCGATTACTACAAGGTTTTTGGGCAAACCATACTTGCGATATAGCAGGGTCTCCTCAACGAAAATCAGGCTGCCATCGCAGCCAACTCCTAAAATGTCGACACCGCCAACGCCCCCATGGCCAAAGGTTTTGAGATACTCGACATACTGCTCAGGGAGCCTGAGGCCTAGCTTTTGCTCTGCAAGCGCGCGGATTTCATCGTTGAACTCCGCATGGGTGAAGAAGCTGTCTTCACGATGTTGGTCAACCATGTTAAGGATTTGATCGTTCATCTACTTCTCGCCTTTCAGATGCGAAGGTTGCGCACGAGGCGGGCTAGAGACGGTAAAGCCCCGGCTTCGTTTTCGACTGGACTTGGTAGCCTGGAGACGATAAGGCGCGCGAGATGTCGTCTTTCCTCATGGGCACATGGACCGTGGGCACCGTATTCATCAGGCGCTTGAAGGCGGGTAAGGCGCTCCATAGCTCGAATACGCGGGAATCAAAGTATCCGCCAGCCGCTATGGGATCGAATTCCGGATACACGACAATAATGGGGAGCTTGAGGGTCCCTACGCCATATTCGATTTCTTCGGTCAAGGCCTTGCTTGGCTTTGTATTCGAACTGAGAAACAAGATGATGTTTTTCGAGTTTCGAAGGCGCTCGTGCAAGCGCGGTTTGAGGGTGAGCTCCCAGCTGCTTCCGTCGCGCACGTTATAGGTCTTCTCGTGCGAATCGTTGAAGGGAAACAGCCAATCTTGGCTCGCCCAGGCTCGGAGCAGCTGGTAGTGGCAGAAGTCGTGAGCTGCGTAAGCTCCTAGCCCCCTTTCGTCAAACGGCTCGGCAACGTAAAAGGCTGCGTAGTTTCCATTTCTATAGGCCATTTGATATCTCCTACCTTGCTAGGCCGAGTTCGTCAGCGACTTCGGGGAGTACGACTATAGTTACTTTGCCCGAGATGTGGGCGGCCCCACTCGTCGTTGCATCTACAAGCAGCTTGTAGGATTCAGTGTTGCTTAGGCCGGCTCTTGATAGTCCTGTGCCGAGTAGGGGTAGATAGAGGTCGGCGCCCTGTCCATGGGTGTCGTAATGGCGAAGCAGTGATTCGATGGCGCTTGCGATGTCCTGTTGCGTGCTTTGGGCGTTGCCATTGCCGTCGAAATGCGAAATCGCCAAAAGGAGGAAGACGCATTTATAGGTCTCCAGTACGGCGACGGTGCCTATGGGATAGGCTCCATCCTCGGTTTTCTCGGTTGATTTAAGCGCGTCTGCCAGCTGATTTTTCAAGTCGCTTTCGAGGATGCCGGACTGTGCCATGCGGATGAGCCATTTTCCGTGCACGGTGTTTTCTGAGACCCCATCGGCGTCAGCGGCTTCATAGCTCCTTGCAACATGGGTTTTGAAGGAACAGTCGACGGGGATGGCTACAAGATTCTTCCTTTTTCTTCTTGAGGCAAATGCGAATCTAAAGAGGTCGCATGCTGTCCATTCAAGAGAGCCGGTACCTCTTTTCCAGATTATCCCTTTAGACTGCGATTTGTTTTCAAGGCCAACAACGCCTATGAGTGCACGAGCAAGGAAGAGGCATGGATCATCAAGAGCCGACTCTAATCGATCCTTTAATGGGGCCTCTTTTCGATTGTTCGAATCGATGAGGCCGAGGACGTCCCTGGCGAGCTCTTCGAAATACAAAGAGTTGAGGGTTTCGTCCCATAGGACCATGCATTCCTCGGAGACCCTCTGTTCTAGACCGTGTTGAAGTTCGACAGCCCTAAGTGCATTTGGTACATCTGCATTCCCGCTAAGCAATTTGCTCGTGCGGTACTTGTCTAGATGGAATTCGGCACCGCCTCTGGCAGTCACTCTTCCAGCGACAACGTAAGGCTCTAACAGTTTATTGAGAAACGCCTCATTCGATTCTGTGGGGTTGAAAGCGTATCTTTTGGCGGTCTTCGTGAAAGTTGCAAGATTGAACAAAGGAGGACTCCCATTCCAGTGTTTTGACAACCTCTGACAACCTTATCACAACGCAGGGGGAACGACTGTTCGCTCTTCAGAACGGAGACTGAAACTGTTCGATTTGCTGGTTCTAGCAGCGGCAATCGAAACAGTTTCGGCTGCTGGAATGAGGTTTGGAGTGGCGATGGCTAACACCTTGGAGGCCGTGGGCGTAAGCCCGCGCAAGGGTATTCGCGATCTTTGGAATGCCGGCCTATATGAAAATGTCGAGTGGTCGGCTCTCGATAATCCGATGGTGAGGGCAACGGCTAAGAATCCGCCGAAGGCTGTTATCTCGTGGAGCGATGCCAAGAGGCTTCACAAGGCTCGTATTGCAAATGGGGATCGCAACTATCATGTTGAGGCATTCATACACTGCTTCGTCGACGACTATGAGTTCGATGGCGTTCGCGAAGGCATTTGGAAGAAATGGGACTTTTTCTACAAGGTCGCCTCTCATTTCGATGGTATCGCTGGCATTGATTTCAGCACGTATGCGGATTTTCCCGAGCCGCTTAAGCGTTATCAATTCCACAAGATGCGCGTTATGGAGCACGGTGCCAACCAGCGCGGCATTCCAGTTGCTCCAAATGCCCGCTGGGGTACTGAGGAGACCTGGGACTACTGCTTCGATGCGCTTCCTGTGGAGGGGATGCTGAGCGTCGGAACGGTGGGAAGCGGCATACGGAGAATAGAGAATCGTCCCGTCTTTGAGGCGGGCATTAGGGAGCTTGTGAAAAGGACCAGGCCGTCCTCTCTTGTTGTCGTAGGGTCTGATAGGCATCCGGTTTTCCGTGATCTTGAGAGCGAAGGCATTGCCATCTATCAGTTTGATGGTAAGACGAGCTCCTACTTCAAGATGAGGGGCGGTCGCGATGTCTAAACCTCTCTCTGAGCTGTTTGATGGGACCAAGGGCGCAATTGCTTTTCGGGGTGATGCCGAAGCGATCATTGCGTCTCGCGTCGACGGAATGGACCTGCGCGCACATCCCGTTGCGCAGAAGCAGCTGAATACTAGAACAAGGCGAATGATTGCCCAGAAGATCCGTGCGCGAACCGCAACTCGCGAGGAGTACGCGCGCTATATGTGGGACAGGCGTTTTAGGAGGCGTCGCCGCGCCGGGGTCAAGGAGTATTGGAAGCAGGAACGCAAGCGGCTCAAGAGTGGCGAGCGGGGCACGAGAAATTGGAGTCGGGAGCAGCGATTGTCAATCCTTGCAGGTGGGGCGGCGCGATTCAAAGGTAAAACGCTACATGCCCATCATACGTATAGCGCCCGCATTTATCCCCATCTCGCCAATCGAGGGGAAGTAATATATCCAGCAACGCAACGCGAGCATCTCACGGGTTGGCATGGCGGTGCGTATAGGAACAGCCTGCCTGGAAAACGGATCCGACGTATTCAAGACTTTTAGGAGAGCACCTATGGATATGGACAACACTCTTGCAGTTAAACTGCCCGTGATGGACGTGCCCGCAAGGGCTTGTATGGAGCTCAAGAAGCTAACGGGGCTTCCCTTGGGAGAGGTCAAGCGCCGTGCCGCTGCCGATGAGTTTCTTTATGTGTGCGATTACGTAGACGGGGGTGGCCTCAAGCTCATCAATAAGATTAAACGCGAAATGAGAGGGTACGGAATCGTCGTTCGGCTATACGAGGACGGCGAAGAAAGAACTTCGGAGCTGTTCGACAATATCGAGCGCCTTCACGATGAGATAGATAGGGAGTATTGGTAAGGTGCTTCCATTTGAGTTAAGTGGAGTCTAGGTGCTATTAGATTCGACACAGGGGCTATCGCTGAAATCTCGTGGTAAACCGCGTGGTTTCGGTGTTGCCGTCCGGCTGATCGTGTGGTTCCGGGCGCTTTGAAAGAAGGCCGGCCCCGCTGGACGGTGTCTGGCGGGGCCGGCCTTGCTCGAGGGCGTTATTCCTTGACGTCGAAGCCGTCGGCGAGCTCGATTTTGAGCGCGCCCGCCTCGTCGAACGAATAGGGGCATTCGTTAACGGCCCCGTTGTCGTTGTTGGTGAGCACGACATAGCCCTTTTTGACGCTGTAGGTTCCCGTGGTCTCGTGTCCCAGGGAGCTGAGACTGTACGAGTTGGGCTCGTAGAACTCGATGCGATACGAGAAGTTATTGACGTAGAAGGTGTAATAGTAGCCGTTGAGCTGGGACGAAACGGCGCTTACCGTCTCGGCGTCGGCGTCCTCGCGCTTCTGCATCTCAGCCGCGTAGCCGTCCGGGTCCGCCTTCTGGGCCACTTCCTCGGCTGAGGCGCAGTGGACGATATCGTCGGTGGAGAGCTCGAGCTGGCCGCAGTCCGGAATCCTGTTGACGTCAAGGGAGATATCTTTGCCGGGTTCGAGGTCGCCCCCGGGCACCTCGAAGGTGAGCAGCGCAAACTCACACGGCGCGCCCAGTAGCGCGAAAAGGGCGAATTGAGCGTCCCTCGTGTGCAGTTTTGACGACTTTTCCCATCAAATAGCAAAAACACCGAGTAGCGGGCTTCGTCGCGCTCATAAAACCGCAGGTAACGGAAATGCTGCTAACCATGTATGCAAAGCCCCAAGAGGATGTGCCTGTGAAAAGTCGTCAAAACTGCATTTCGCGCCCCTCCCTGCGCTGAAAATCGGCCGTCGATACCGCGTGAGGAGGGCCTCGAGCCCTCTGCTCGTCTCGGGGAAGGCGTATGACGAGATCAATAGGACGTGCGACGGCATCCCATGGCAAATCGCGCGGCATGGGTGGCGAGCTACGCGGCTTCCCTGCTAGAATGAAGAATTGCATGAAAACCAAGAAGGAAGGAAGCCGCGCGTCATGAGCTCGAAGCCGTCCTATTACATCACCACCCCCATCTACTACGTGAATGCCGACCCGCACCTGGGAACGGCCTACTCCACGATCATCGCCGACGTCCAGGCTCGTTACCGCCGTGCCGCCGGCTACAACGTCAAGTTCCTCACCGGCATGGACGAGCACGGCCAGAAGGTCGCCGAGGCCGCCGAGAAGCACGGCATGACCCCGCAGGAGTGGTGCGACTCCCAGGCCCCGCACTTCCATGAGCTGTGGAATGAGCTCGAGATCTCGAACGATGACTTCATCCGCACCACCGAGCCCCGCCAGAAGCGCGCCGTGCAGTACCTGTGGGAGCGCATGCAGGAGGCCGGCTACATCTACAAGGGCAGCTACGACGGCTGGTACTGCGTGCCGGACGAGACCTTCTTCACCGAGACCCAGGTCGAGAAGGCCGACGAGGCCCGCGGCACGGAAGGCGCCCACCTCTGCCCCGACTGCGACCGCCCGCTCGAGCGCGTCAAGGAGGAGAGCTGGTTCTTCAAGCTCTCCGCGTTCCAGGATAAGCTGCTCGCGCTCTATGACGAGCACCCCGACTTCGTCCAGCCCGACTTCCGCATGAACGAGGTGCGCTCCTTCGTGGCGGGCGGCCTGAACGACCTCTCCGTCTCCCGCACGTCCTTCGACTGGGGCATCGAGGTGCCCTTCGATGATGAGCACGTCACCTACGTGTGGTTCGACGCCCTTACCAACTACCTTACCGCCGTGGGCTACGGCGCCGAGGGCGATGAGGCCGCTGCGGACTTCGCCTATCGCTGGCCCGTGCAGACCCACATCGTGGGCAAGGACATCATCCGCTTCCACTGCGTGATCTGGCCCGCCATGCTCATGGCGCTGGGCGAGGCCCTGCCCGAGCACGTCTTCGCCCACGGCTTCCTCACCGTGAAGAACGAGGAGACCGGCAAGGCCGAGAAGATGTCCAAGTCCCGCGGCAACGCCATCGCCCCGCGCGAGGTCATCGAGAAGCTGGGCGTCGAGGGCTATCGCTACTACTTCATGACCGACGTCACCCCGGGCACCGACGGCGCCATCAGCTTCGGCCGCATGGAGCAGGTCTACAACGCCGATTTGGCCAACAGCTGGGGCAACCTGATCTCGCGCTCGACCAACATGTGCATCAAGTACTTCGGGGGCGTCACGCCCGCGCGCGCCGCCGACGCCGTCGGCTATGCCGAGAACCCGCTGGCGGCTGCCGCAGAGGGCATCTTCGAGCGCTATGCCGCGAAGATGGAGGCCTTCGCCTATGGTGACGCCGCCCGCGAGGTCATGGATCTCATCCACGCAGCCAATCACTACATCGAGGACTCCGAGCCCTGGACGCTCGCCAAGGATCCTGCGAAGGCGGGCGAGCTCGCCAACGTGATCTGGAATCTCCTCGAGGCCATCCGTATCTCCGCGCACCTGCTCATGCCGCTCATGCCGAGCACGAGCGCCGAGGCCCTGCGCCGTATCGGCTGCGAGGGCGAGGCAGCGACCGACGACATGGCTGCCGCCTGCACCTGGGGCCAGCTTGCCGCGGGCCTGCCGGTCGAGAAGGGCGAGGCGCTCTTCCCGCGCCTGGCGTAAACTCGCATGTTCAGCGTGCTGTAATGGGGGAGGGGGCGCCGTTTGGTGGCGTCCCCTCCTTTTTCGGCCTTCAGAACTTCGCCTTCATGGGGCATTCGCTGTGTTTGGCCGACGTGTGGGTAACGTTTTTCGTACGGAATCTCGGTCCTGCTTTGTATACCAATATGGTGGCAATTCTATGACCTGCTATTTTGTCGAGCAAAACAGGTTGCTACTTAAAGGGTTTCAGAATCTATACGAAAAACGGTGCCCATATTTTTTGTAAGCTATAGTTTGGCTTGAAACCACGCCGTTCTAAGGACCGCGTTCATGACTATTTCCCCTTTGGCAAGCCCGTCCGCTACCAGGGCGCTGCTCGAGACCTACGGTTTGGCCACCAAGCACCGCCTGGGTCAGAACTTCCTGATCGATAACCATGTGATCGAGCGCATCTGCGCGCTGGCCGACCTGGATGGAGACGAGCGCGTGCTCGAGGTCGGCCCCGGCATCGGTACTCTGACGCTCGCCTTGCTGCAAGATGCCGCGAGCGTCACGTCGATCGAGATGGATGGCGAGCTCGAGCCCGTGTTGAGCGCCCATGCCGCGCTCCATCCGACGTTTCGCTACATCATGGGCGACGCGCTGACGGTGTCGCCGGAGCACATCGCCGAGGTATCGGGCGGCGCGCCCGATATGCTGGTGGCTAATCTTCCGTACAACGTGGCGGCTACGATCATCCTCTCGTTTTTCCAGACCATGCCGGCGCTCGATGCCGCCGTGGTGATGGTGCAGAAGGAGGTCGCCGATCGAATCGCGGCGGTTCCGGGAACCAAGGCTTTCGGGGCATATACGGCTAAGCTGGGGCTCTACGGCACCGTGACCGGCCGCTTCGAGGTTCCGCCGCGCTGCTTCATGCCGGCTCCGCATGTCGATTCGGCGGTGGTGCGCATCGAGCGCCTCCATGACGGCAGCGTGTGCGACCTGCTGGCCGAAGGTCCCGGCCGCGCCGAGGTTTCGCGTGTGATCGACGCCGCGTTCGCGCAGCGCCGTAAGACCATCCGCAACTCGATGTCGGCCGGCGGGTTCGATAAGCTCCTGCTCGACGAGGCGTTTGCCGCGTGCGGGATCGCGCCCACGGCGCGCGCCGAGTCGCTGCAGGTCGAGGATTTCATCCGCCTGGCTTCCGTGCTGGGGTCGAACGCGACGGAGGGCGCATGCTAGCCGGAGCGGATGCGAAGTCACCGCTCGGAGGTGCGTCGGTCGCCGCGGAGGCATCGGTGGATGCCCGCTTCGCCCTGGCGTTTCACAAGAAGAAGAAATGCTATGCGGTTCCCATGCCGCCGGCGCCCCTTGCCGACACCCATGCGCACCTCATGAGCTTTTGGGGCAAGGAACCGGCCGAGGTGATCGCGCGCGCCGCGTTGGCCGGCGTGCGGCAGATGACCACGGTCTATGACCCGTTGACCGATGAGCACGACCCCCGAACGCATGCGAAGCAGCTGCGCGAATGGATCGAGGGTGCGCGCCGGCTGCTCGAGGAGGCCGGGCGCCTGGATGCGGAGGCCTACCCCGTTGCGGACCCGTTGGGACAAGACCCCATGCTGGGAAGGCCGACGGCGCTGCTCGACCGCATAGGATACGTGGCGGGCGTGCATCCGTATGGCGCGCCGTCGTACAGCGACGAGGTGCATGCGCAGGTCGAGGCGGCACTGGATGACCCGTTGTGCCGGGGTATCGGGGAGATCGGCCTCGATTATCATTTCGATGCCGAAGACGATATCGAGGCTGCGCCGCATGATCTGCAGATGGAGGTCATGGCGCGCCAGCTCGAGCTTGCGTGCGCGCGCAACGTCCCCATCGAGCTCCATGTGCGGCATGAGGCGGATGACCTTGCCCGTACGTCGCATGCGGATGCTTATCGCGTGCTCAGGGAGGTCGGCATTCCGGACGCCGGCTGCGTGCTTCACTGCTTCGGCGAGGACCGCGCTACGATGGAGCGCTTCTGCGACCTGGGTTGCCACATCGCCTTCGGCGGCGCGGCGACGTTCAAGCGAAACGACGAGGTGCGCGAGGCGTTCGCGGCATGTCCGCTCGATCGGCTGCTGTTCGAGACGGATTGTCCCTACATGGCGCCCGAGCCGTTGCGCGGCTTGGAATGCGAGCCGGCCATGATCGCTTGGACCGCCGCCGCGCTGACAGGGGACCGTTCATCCAGGACGGGTGAAAACCCTGAGGATATCGCGTATGCTGTCTGGCGCAACGCAACGAAGCTGTTTGGAAGGCGTGGATGATGGAAGATAGGTCACTGCGGGAGCCCGTTTCGGATGCGGGCGATGCGGCGTCGCCGGAGCATCGGGAGCCGGCGGCTGAAAAGACGACCGATCAGATCCTGCGCGAGCGCCGCGAGGCCGCTCTGGGCGGTCCGAACGTCGATGGCGAGATCCATCGCAGCCTGCCGCTCGCCCGCGTGGCATACGCGCTGCTCGCGCTGACGGTTTTCGGCTATGTCGTTTTCAGGCTCGGCGGGCATCTGGGCAACCAGGGGCTCGAGCATATGGCGGGCATCGCCACCTCGGTTCTGTTCGTCGTGGCGTTCGTTGTGTGGTTCGCCTCGCGTCGTCAGGCAAAGCAGCTTACCGAGGTCAAGTATGCCGAGCAGCGCCAGGTTCTTCGCGATGCCGCCGAGCGCCGCAAGCGCGAGGAGCAAGAAGCGAAGCAGGCGAAGAAGCGTCGGCGCAAGAAGAAATGAGCGTGCGTCTCCGTTAAACGACGAGGCCGCCTGTGGCAGATGACTGCCGCGGGCGGCCTCGTCGCCTAGGGCGCGCTACGATGCCATGTCGACGTCGTGCACGTCGATGGCGGCGGCATATTGCTTGACCTCCGCCGTGCCGGGGCGTCCGCTCATCAAACGGAAGAGGCGGTCGAGCTGGACCATGACCCAGTCGAAGCCGGCGGGCGCAGCCTGGTCCTCGGCGCAGACGAGGGTGCCTTGGCCGACCTCGGCGCCGTTCTGCATGACGCGGATCGTCCCCGCGGCGTCCCCGGTCTTCACGTCGCCGTGCAGCTCGGCCAGATCGAGCTCCAGATCGACATCGCCCGCCAGGCTGAAGAGGTCGACCGTCTGGTCGGGGTGCTCGACGGTGATATCGACCGTTTTATCCGACCAGTCGGCATGGGGCGCCTTGGCGACCAGCGGCATGCCGTCGCCGCAGGTGCGCGTCGTGGGCGCGATGGGGTAGGCGACCACGTGGTCGTAGTACCAGTTCGCAAGCGCGAGCGTGTCGTCCCAGCGCTGCTGGTCTCCGTCCGATCCGAGGGTGACGGTGTAGATCTCGCCGCCGGCATCGCGCTGGAACGCGCCGACGAAGCACTGCAGCGCCTCGTAGGTGCCGCCGGTCTTGCCTCCGATGTTGCCCTCGGTGCCGAGGATCTTGTTGCGTTCGACCATGTCGATCGTGCGCTCGGTTCCATCGGCGGAGGTGACCGTGATCTGGTTGTCCGGATTGGCGGTGAGCTCGCGGAACGTTTCATCCTCCATCGCATGGGCGAACATGGTCGCCACGTCGCGAGCGGTGGAATGGAAGTCGCCCTCCCAGCCGTCGAAATCGAGGCCGTGCGGGTTCGCGAAGACGGAGTGGTCCATGCCGAGTTCCCGGGCCTTGGCGTTCATGGCGTCGATGAAGACCTGGTAGGGATCGGAGCTCGCGGGATCGATCTTGGACCCCGTGAAGGTGGCGAGCGCCATGGCCGCGTCGTTACCCGAGGGGATCATGAGCGCCTTGAGCGCCTCGTCGCGTGTGAGCACATCGCCTTCGCGCAGGTCGGCCGAGGACTGACCGACCGTCGCCGCGCGATGGTCGACGACGAGCTCGTCGTCGACGCTGGTGTTCTCAAGCACGACGATGGCGGTCATCACCTTGGTGATGGAGGCGATCTTCACCTCTTTGTCCGCGTCGCGCTCGAAATAGACCGTTCCGTCCTTGCCCATGACGATGGCCTCCTGGCAGGCGATATCGGGTCGGTCTTCGGTCTCGCGCGTCTCCTCGGTGTAGGCGCGTCCGCAGATGGCGTCGGTGTCGCGCATCTCGGCGTATGCGCCGGCGGGCGAGGCGCCGAGCGCGAGGGCGAGGGCCAGGACGGCGAGGAGGCGGTGCGTCGCGCGTGCGCGCCGGGCGGTGTTGATCAGGCTATCCATTCGGAATCGGTTCCTTCGCATGCGGGGGTTGGTTGCTGACCATGAGTATAGCGGCAGTTCGCTGTGGGGTTCGTTTGGGTAATACCTTAAAGTGTGCTTAACCCGTGCTGAGGCGTCTCGCCGCCGCGATGGCTCGCGGCGATAATGGGAACGCTGAAGGGAGTTCGATATGCAAACGCGCATTCTCGTGGTGGACGATGAGAAGACGATCACGGACCTTGTTGGAATCTATCTGCGCAACGAGGGGTTCGAGGTGACCCTGGCATACACAGGGGCCGATGCGGCGCGCGAGATCTTGAGCCGCGAGTTCGATCTGGCGGTGCTGGATATCATGCTGCCCGATATCGACGGCTTCGAGCTGTTGCGCACGATCCGTGCCGACCACACCTATCCCGTGATCATGCTGACGGCGCGCGATAGCCAGACCGACAAGATCGAGGGGCTGTCGCTCGGTGCCGACGACTACGTGGTCAAGCCGTTTCGGCCCCTCGAGCTCGTTGCTCGCGTGAAGGCGCAGCTCAGGCGCTATACCAGCTACGGTACGCGCAGCGAAGCGGAGGAGGCGGCCGCTACGCTCGCGTTCAACGGCCTGGTGATCAACCGCGATGCCCGCAGCGTGATGGTCGACGAGAAGCCGGCCCGCCTGACGCCGCTCGAGTACTCGATCCTGTTGTATCTCGCGGAAAACCGCGGGCGCGTGGTGCCGGTCGGCGAGCTGTTCCAGGCCGTGTGGGACGAGGAGTTCATGGCGAGCTCCAACAACACCGTCATGGTGCACATCCGTCACCTGCGCGAGAAGCTGGGGGATGACGCCCAGAACCCGCGCTTCATCAAGAACATCTGGGGCGTGGGCTACACCATCGAGAAATAGGCGGACGCTCGCCGGGTGAGATGGGCGCCGGCGCGGAGCCCGAGGCTGGCGGGGTTTCCGCGCGGTCGAAGCGGTTCGAGACGATAGGGGATATCTGGTGGCGAAGAAGGCTGTTTCAAAACGGAAGGCACCGCAGGCGCCGATCAATCCCATGACGGGCTCCCCGAACGCATGGGAGGGCGGGGCGGCCGGTGCGGGGGCTCCGCGTCCGTGCGGGGACGGGGCGGCTTCCCGCGCCGCCGTAGCCGGAAACCCTCTTGCGGCCGCGGGCGGCGAGGCAGCCGGCTCCGACGCCGCGCCATCGTCGGGCCAGGTCGCTGCGGGCACGCCTGCGGGCGACCACATCGAGGACGCGTTCGAGAAGCTCAAGGTGTTCTTCGACAGCCGCGTGGTGGCGCTGGTGGTGCTCGCGGTGCTGCTGTTCGAACTGGTGGGAATCGACAACATCGTCGTGCTGCTCTTCTGCTATCTGGTGGGCTACATCCTGGTCGACCGCTTCATCAACGTCCGGCGCAGCGTGGTGATGGGCGGCATCGCTTGGGAGTCGCTGCTGCTTCTGGGCCATGTGGTTCGCAGGACGGCCGGCCCCCTGTTTCTGGATATCGATTACTTTTTCATGTTCTGCGGCTTCTTCCTCGCCCTCGCGGTGTGCGGAACGTTCTTCGCCGGGCGCGCCATGTTCATGTACGGGCAGCGTCGCGGCCGCGAGCAGGCCGACGAGGTCATCGCCCGGCACGTGGTCGACCGCCTGGTGGAGCATCGCGATAGCTGGGACCACCTTGATGGAGACTATCTCGAGGTCGAGGGGGCGATCAACCGCGTGCGGGCCCGCGAGCGCCAGAGCGATCAGGCCCTGCGCGACGAGGCGCGCCGCAAGGACGACCTGGTCACCTATCTGGCGCATGACATCAAGACGCCGCTTGCGAGCGTGGTGGGATACCTCTCGCTGCTCGAGGAGGCACCCGACCTGCCCGCCGAGCAGCGCGTCCGCTTCACGGGCGTCGCGCTGGAGAAGGCCCATCGCCTCGATGCGCTGATCGAGGAGTTCTTCGACATAACCCGCTTCGATTTCCACGATATCGTGCTCACGCGCGGCTATATCGATCTGGCGCTCATGCTGGCTCAGGTAGCCGACGAGTTCTATCCCATCCTATCCGAGCAGGGCAAGCGCGCCGAGATCGACGTGCCCGACGGCCTGACGGTGCTGGTCGACGGCGACAAGATGGCACGCGTGTTCAACAACGTGATGAAGAACGCGATCGCGTACAGCTACGAGGGCTCGACCATTCGCGTTTTCGCCGAGCGCCGCTCCGACGGCGCCGTGCGCATCAGCTTCGAGAACCAGGGCGACCCCATCCCGGAGCCCAAGCTGAAGGTGATCTTCGAGAAGTTCTATCGTCTCGATGCGGCGCGCGCGACCAATCGCGGCGGAGCGGGATTGGGCCTGGCGATCGCCAAGGAGATCGTGTGCGCGCACGGCGGCGCGATCAGCTGCATCTCCACGCCGGAGCACACGGTGTTCAACATCGACCTGCCCGCGCAGGCGTGCCACCCGGAGCTTACGTTGCCTTAACATGCGCCTTTCGTCTGCATGAAACGGGTCGCGTACCATCTGATGAGCTATACCCGGTGGTGTAAGAGGAGGCTGTTAGGTGGGCGAGGCGCAACAGGGGCGGAGCGCGGCGGTCGATGCCGCGCGCAACGCCGAGAAGGGCGTGCTGAACGAAGCGCTTGCGAAGACGGAGGACCATCCGTCGCGCATCACCGTGCGCGATCTCGATTTGTTCTACGGCGACCGCCACGCGCTCAAGAACGTGTCGATCGATATCAAGGATCGCGAGATCACGTCGTTCATCGGCCCTTCCGGCTGCGGTAAATCGACGCTGCTGCGCTGCTTCAACCGCATGAACGATATGGTGGAGGACTGCCGCATCGAGGGCTCGATCGAGCTCGACGGCCGGGACATCTACCAGGATTACAACGTCACGCGCCTGCGCCAGCAGGTCGGCATGGTGTTCCAGCGTCCCAACCCGTTCCCTATGAGCATCTACGATAACGTGGCGTACGGTCCGCGCGGCCTCGGCATCAAGGATCGCGATGAGCTGGACGGCCTCGTTGAGGATTCGCTGCGCCGCGCCGCGCTGTGGGACGAGGTCAAGGACAAGCTGAAGCAGTCCGGGCTGGGTTTGTCCGGCGGCCAGCAGCAGCGCCTGTGCATCGCGCGAGCGCTCGCCGTGAAGCCCGAGGTGCTGCTGATGGACGAGCCCACCTCGGCGCTCGATCCGGTCTCGACGGTGACGATCGAGCAGCTTGCCCTCGAACTCAAGGAGGACTATGCGCTCGTGGTCGTCACGCACAACATGCAGCAGGCGTCGCGCATCTCGAACTCCGTGGCGTTCTTCCTGCTGGGCGAGCTCGTGGAGCACGGCGAGACGGGCGAGCTGTTCCGCAATCCCCGCGACGTGCGCACGCGGGATTACCTCACCGGGCGCTTCGGATAGCGGCGAGGGGGTATGATGGCCGGTAAGCATGTTGGGAGGTACGTTTCATGATCTATTACGTCGAAGACGACGACAACATCCGCGGCCTGACGCTGTACGCGCTGCGCCAGCAGGGGATCGAGGCCGAGGGCTTTTCGTGTGACAGCGAGTTCAAGGCGGCGGTCGCCAAGCGCGTGCCCGACGCCGTGCTGCTCGATATCATGCTTCCCGATACGGACGGCCTGGAGATCATGCAGCGCCTGCGCGCGGATCAGGAGACCGCCACGCTCCCCATCATGATGCTTACCGCGAAGGACACCGAGCTGGATAAGGTCGTCGCGCTCGATGGCGGCGCCGACGACTACCTGACCAAGCCGTTCTCGCTCATGGAGCTTACCAGCCGCTGCCGCGCGCTGCTGCGCCGGGGCGGCATGATGAAGAAGGTGGGCGATACGCTGTCGGCGAACGGCATCGTGCTGTCGCCGAGCCATCGCCGGGTAACGGTCGATGGCGCCGAGACGAAGCTGACCCTGCGCGAGTTCGAGCTGCTCGAGTACCTCATGCGCAAGCCGGGCGTCGTCTTCTCGCGCGAGGCGCTGCTGCAGAGCGTATGGGGCTGGGATTTCGACGGCGGTTCCCGCACGGTGGACGTGCACGTGCAGACGCTGCGCCAGAAGCTCGGTGAGCGCGCGGGCTGCATCGAGACGGTCCGCGGCGTGGGCTATCGCTTCGCCGACCGCTTGACAGATTAGGGGGCGTGCGGACGGTGAAGGCCAAGCATTCGCTTTCCCATCGCGTCTTCTCGACGATCTTTCTGGCCGCGATCGCGGCGATAGCGGCGTTCACGCTGGCGGGAACGGCGTATCTGCAGAAGAACCTGGTCGAATCGACCCGCGAGGAGCTCCGCGAGGAGGCGGGCGTCGCCGCCGCCGTCTTGGAGCAGAATCCCAGCAGCCAAGATCTGCTGGAATCGCTCGATCTGGGCGACAGCCGCCTGACGCTTCTCGCGCGGGACGGTGCCGTCCTCTATGACAACGAAGAGGACCCGCATGTCATGGGTAACCATGCCAGCAGACCGGAGGTTCGCGAGGCGGTCCAGACCGGATCGGGGTCGGCGGAGCGAGCCAGCTCGACGCTCGGCGAGACCATGATTTACGAGGCGGTGCGCCTGAGCGACGGGCGCATCATCCGCCTGGCAAAGCCGCAGGAGGGCTATATCGCGATCTTCGCCCGGCTGCTCGGCCCGCTGCTGGCGCTGAGCGCGGTCGCGGCGGTTATCGCGTGGTTCGCCGCGCGCCGCGAGGCGGACGCCATCATCGCGCCGCTGCTGCTGGTCGACCTGGACCATCCCAAGAACAACCTCGAGCACGCGTATGCCGAGATGGTTCCCATGCTCGAGCGCATCGAGAACCAGCGACAGGAGCTCAAGCGGCAGATGCGCGTGCTGGCCGATAACGACCGCATGCGCCGCGAGTTCACCGCCAATATCACCCACGAGCTCAAGACCCCGCTCACCGCGATCTCGGGCTATGCCGAGCTGCTCGGCAGCGGCATGGTCGAGGACGAGGCGGACCAGCGCGATTTCGCCCGCCGCATCCACGCGGAGGCGGGAAGGCTCACCTCGCTGGTGAACGATATCCTCACCCTGTCCAATCTCGACGAGGCCGAGCATAGCGATGACGCCGGCGCCCTCGAGACCCTGGGGTCCCGGGAGCCCGTCGACGTTCCCCGTCTGATCGATTCCGTCGCGCAGCGGCTCGAGGGCGTGGCGGCGGCTTCCGATGTCAAGCTCTCCACCGCGTGCGACCCCGTCATCGTCGAGGGGGTGCCGCGGCTGCTCGACGGCATGGTATACAACCTGGCGAGCAACGCGATTCGCTACAATCGCCCCGCGGGGACGGTCGAGCTGGGCTGCGGCATCGAGGAGGGTGTTCCGTTCATCCGCGTTGAGGACACGGGCATCGGCATCGCGAAGGAAGAGCAGGAGAAGGTGTTCGAGCGTTTTTACCGCGTCGATAAGAGTCGGTCGAAGATGCGCGGGGGCACCGGTCTGGGGCTGGCGATCGTCAAGCACGCGGCGCTGTTCCACGATGCGACGATCCGGATCGAAAGCGAGCTCGGAGAGGGGACGGTGGTCGTCGTGCGCTTTCAACCTCTTGAAAAGAACGGGATCGCTCGCTTCTCTCCATGCTTGGAGACCGAGCGGGGATCAGCGCGAACCGAATCGCATTGTTTGTAATATATTCGATTGGATGGCATATTATCGTATTCGGATGATGATTGCGCTAACATAAGCAAACTGTTGTGTATCGGGGAGGTTTATGGGATGACGCTGCTTGAATTATTTCGGCTCATTAAAAAACATCTAGCCCTTGTGGTCGTCTTGCCGCTTGCTTGCGCCGTCGTGATGGGAGCGGCGAGCGTGTTCGTCATGAGCGATACCTATACGGCGCAGACGAGCATGTATATCTTGGCGCGCGCTGAAGGCGATCAGGCGGGAACGAATTATTCCGACCTGAACGCCTCGCAGATGATCGCGAACGATGTCGCGCGCCTGCTTCAAAGCGATGTGGTTTTGAAAGGTGCCGCCCAGCAGCTTTCGATGAAGAGCCTTGCCGATTATTCGGTGAGCGTTTCGAGCGAAACGACTTCTCGCGTGATCACGCTTTCGGTCACCGGGCCGGATGCCGCCGGTACGGCGCGGGTCGCGAATGCCATGGCTAGCGAGGTTTCCGATGTCGCCCGCGAGGTTCAGATGGCGGAGAGCGTCAATGTGATCGATGTGGCGGAGGAGCCGTCCTCTCCTTCGGGGCCTAATCGTATTCTCTACACCGCGGTGGCGTTTCTCGCCGGTTTGTTCGCGGCGGTTGCCTGCGTCGTGATCATGGATATGGTGAACACGCGGGTCCGTAACGCCGAAGACGCCGAGGAGCTGCTCGGTATTCCCGTCATCGGCTGGATTCCCGAAAGAAAGGATGGAGAGTAGTCATGGCAGGTAAGAAGAGGAAGGGCAACAGCAAGCTTCTTGTTCAGAATGCCATGAAGACCTTGTTGGCCAACATTCGCTTCGCGGGCGTCGACCGTCCGATCCAATCGATCGCCATCACATCCGCTAAGCCGAAAGAGGGAAAGACGACGACGGCGTGCAATCTGGCGCGCGCCATTGCATCGAGCGGCGCAAGCGTGGTGCTCGTCGAATGCGATATGCGTCGCCGGTCGCTTGCGAATATGCTGGGGGTGCATAGCAAGGGAGGGCTGTACTCCGTCTTGTCGGAGCAGATGACGTTGGAGGAGGCGCTTGTCGAGACCGATCAGATGAACCTGTTCTTCCTTGACAGCGAGCCGCATATTCCCAATCCTGCGGATATTATCGCCTCGCGTCGGTTTGCGGATCTCATAGCTCGTCTCGAGAGCCAATTTCGCTACGTCGTTATCGACACGCCGCCGGTGGGCGCGTTCGTCGATGCTGCCGAAGCCGGACAACTGGTGGATGGCGTGGTGTTCGTGATCCGTGAGAACTTTACCAAGCGCAATGAGGTTGTCGCGGCGGTCGAGCAGTTGCGGAAGGCGGATGTCAACATCATCGGACTCGTTATGAACTATTCTAACCAAGGGTCTAGCGACTATTACTCCTATTATACGAAGGGCTTGCAGCAGCCGACAGATTCGATGGTGCTCGCCGACGGCGGTCTCCCCGTCTCTTCCAATCACGATAGGGGGCAGCGCTCCCAGGGTGGCGGCAGCCGATTCACCAAGCGATAGGCGGTCCGACGATGCGCGATATTCATTGCCATATTCTTCCCGGCGTGGATGATGGCGCGCGCGACCTGGATGAGAGCCTTGCCATGCTCGAGGCTGCGAAGGCTGCGGGGGTCACATCGATCGTATGCACCCCGCACTGCCGCGACCCTTATTTCGACTTCGATGCCATGTGGGCCGCTTTCGAGATGCTGCGCTCCCAAGCGGACGGCTTCCCCCTGCAGATGGGGTTCGAGGTCCACTACTCCAAGCTGATGGAGCTCGGCGTCCAGAGTGCCGAGCGGCTGCATTTCGATGGCAGCAACGAGCTTCTGCTCGAGCTTCCCACGCGTGCGGGGGCGCTTGAATTCACCTCGTTCGAGCGTACGATCTACGAGCTCCAGGGTATGGGATACGAGGTCATCATCGCTCATCCCGAACGCTACGCGGCGGTCCAGAAAGACATCCGCATCGCCGAGAACCTCGTGCACATGGGCTGCAAGCTGCAGGCATCCGCGGATTTCATCGCGGGTGGCCGCTTCGGCAGGGAGCGCAAGCACGCCAAGCGGCTCTTCAGCCAGTTCTTGTACAGCTATCTTGCGAGCGATGCCCATTGCGCTCGCCATTACGAGTATCTTGCGACGGCCCGTGCGAAGTATTCCATCCGCGGACGCCACATGAAGCGGTAGCAATCTGGGGAGACGATATTGGGTTCGGCGCAGTCGCCGCGCGGCTGTTATGCGTGGCTCCTCTTTCGTTTTCGGAGTTGCGGATGTCAATAAGAGCCCCGGCGTATTGCTTTCCGTGGCTCTATTTGCTTTCTTGGAGTCTAATCTGTCATGTTCTGTCGTCCAATTATGGCAGCCAGGGCTCCATGGCTTTCTTGGAGCCAAGCACTCCAATTATTGCTGACATATTGTGACATCCATGACTCCAATGCTCGCCCGGAGCCATATGGCAAGGAGGAGCGATGGCAGATGCGGCGTTGGATGACTCCAACGCCCGCCCGGAGCCATGGCGAGTAGTCGGTAAGCTCCTCCGGAATGCCCTCATGACTCCAATGCCCGGCTTCAAGCAGTATCTTCAAGCAGGCCCTCAAGCGGTGCCTGTCCCAAAACTGAGTACAAGAAGATGCTGCTGTTCAGCGGGCGCAGCGCCAGCTATCGACCGAGGCTTTTGGCCGGGCCGGCGCCGTCCGAGGCGCTGTTCAACGGGGTGCTTCTTACAGCGACATCTCTGTTCTAGTTTACGCAAATAATCTAAGTCTTTATGGCTTAGGTTTTATGAGCGTCATTATGGGTAGGATAGGTGCCGTCAATGAATCGGGGCGGCATCGATATCGCCCCATGCAGCTGGAGGGTGCACATGCGCGAATTCAAGACAGAGAGCAAGAAGCTGCTCGACCTCATGATCAATTCCATCTATACCAACAAGGAGATCTTTCTGCGCGAGCTGATCTCCAATGCGTCTGACGCGGTCGACAAGCTCAACTTCAAGAGCCTGACGGATTCGAGCGTTCAGCTCGATCAGGGGGACCTCGCGGTTCGCATCTCGTTCGACAAGGATGCCCGCACGCTTACGGTGTCCGATAACGGCATCGGCATGACCGCGGAGGAGCTCGAGCGCAACCTCGGCACCATCGCGCATTCGGGCAGCCAGGAGTTCAAGCGCGAGAATGCGGAGAGCCAGGGCGGGGACGTCGATATCATCGGCCAGTTCGGCGTCGGGTTCTACTCGGCGTTCATGGTCGCTTCCAAGGTCCGCGTCGTCTCGCGCGCGTTCGGCGAAGAGGTCGCCCACGTATGGGAGAGCGACGGTCTCGAGGGCTATACCATCGAGGACGCCGAGCGACCCGAGCACGGCACCGATGTCATCTTGACCATCCGTGAGAACACGCCGGGCGAGAACGGCGAGCCGGGTGAGAACTACGATACCTATCTGAGCGAATGGGGCCTAAAGGACCTCATCACGCGCTATAGCAACTACGTTCGCTATCCGATTCAGATGATGGTGACCAAGAGCCGCGAACTGCCTCGCCCCGATGATGCCGGCGACGATTATACGCCGCAGTACGAGGACTATCAGGAGCTCGAAACCATCAACTCGATGACGCCCATCTGGAAGAAGCGCTCCTCCGACGTGTCCCAGGAGGACTACAACGAGTTCTACAAGTCGACCTTCCACGATTGGGACGACCCCGCGCGCACTATCAGCTTCCACGCTGAGGGTTCGCTCGAGTACGATGCCCTGCTGTTCATTCCCGGGCGCGCGCCGTTCGACCTGTACAGCAAGGACTATCAGAAGGGCCTGGCGCTCTACAGCTCCAACGTCATGATCATGGAGAAGTGCGCCGACCTGCTGCCCGATTACTACAACTTCGTGCGCGGCGTCGTCGATTCCGCCGATATCTCGTTGAATATCTCGCGCGAAACCCTGCAGCAGGATCGTCAGCTGCGCGCGATCGCCAAACGCATCGAGAAGAAGGTCAACAGCGAGCTCAAGGCGATGTGCGACGAGGAGCGCGAGGCGTACGAGGCGTTCTTCGAGAACTTCGGCCGCGGCCTGAAGTTCGGCATCTACTCGAGCTACGGCATGAAGGCGTCCGAGCTGGCGGACCTGCTGCTCTTCTGGAGCGCGCGCGAGAACAAGATGGTGACGCTTGCCGAGTACGCGGCCGCGATGCCTGAGGGCCAGAAGGCGATCTACTATGCCGCCGGCGACAACCGCGACCGCCTGGCGAAGATGCCCGTGGTGCGCGGCGTGCTCGACCACGGCTACGATGTGCTGCTGTGCACCATGGATGTGGACGAGTTTACCTTCCAGGCCATGCGTTCGTATCATGCTCGCAATCTGCCGAAGGTGTACGAAGACGACGCCGCCCGCGAGGCTGCCGCCAAGGCCGTCGCCGATGGGGCCGAGCCCGAGCTCGAGGACCGCGACATCGAGTTCAAGAACGTCGCGACGGGGGACCTTGACCTGGCGAGCGAGGATGAGAAGAAGGAGGCCGAGGACGCGACGCGCGAGCACGGCGATCTGTTCGGGGCCATGAAGGAAGCGCTGGGCGATAAGGTCGAGAAGGTGGCGGTGTCCGCGCGCTTGACGGACGCCCCTGCATGCATCACGACCGAAGGCCCGCTGTCGCTCGAGATGGAGAAGGTGCTGGCGCGCGGTCCCGAGGCCGACCTCGAGGGCATGCCCAAGAGCGTGCGCGTGCTGGAGCTCAATGCGAAGCATCCCGTGTTCGAGAAGCTCGTTGCCGCTCAGCAGGATGGTGATGCCGAGAAGCTGTCACGCTACGCCGGTCTGCTGTATGACCAGGCGCTGCTCGTCGAGGGCATCCTGCCCGACGACCCCGTGGCGTTCGCGCAAAACATCTGCAGCTTGATGTAGTCCGTCGAGCAGGCGCCGCCGTCCTACGTCACGCCGGTCTCGCGGTCGCATGATGCCGAAGCGACCTGCGGCCGTGCGCGGCCGAGACGGGTTCGGCTGCACAGCCATGGCATTCCAGGGCGGTCAACATGTCTATTTGGGCGTGTTGGCCGCCCGATTGCCAAGCGCTTGTCCGCAGTTTGATGGCACCTGATAGAATAGGGAATCAATGAGGACGGGGTGGCTCGGAGGAATGCATGGCAAGTTCATATGGCACCGATGCGGATAAGAGTGCCTTGCGCACCGGTTACGTCGCGGCGCGGAAGAGGCTTTCCGTTGAGGCCGCCGCGCGATCCGATGCCGCCATCGCCGAGCGCTTGTTCTCGTTTCCCATCTTTTGCGAAGCCCCGCTGGTCCTGACATACGTTTCCCTTGCGTGCGAGATCGATACGCACGCCATTATCGATCGCGTGCTGGCCGAGGGCCGCTGCGTGGCGGCTCCCCTGGTGGACCCGCGGACGCGCGAGCTGTCGTTCTACCGCATAGAGGGGCGCCATCAGCTTGCTTTGGGTTACAAGGGGATAGCGGAGCCCGATCCCGCCGCCTGCGCGAGGCTTGAAGAGCGCGAGCTGTTCGGCTCGGTCTGCCTGGTCCCGGGGCTGGTGTTCGATGCACAGGGTCATCGGATCGGCTACGGCGGTGGATTCTACGACCGCTTCCTGTGGCACTATCCCGGCGATAAGATCGCCCTGGCCCGCACGATGCAAATCAGCTCGAATCCGCTGCCCGCCAGCCGCCTCGACGTACCCGTTGATTTCATCGTGAGCGAGCACCATGTTTGGGCGTGCCGCTAGGCGCGACGATGCGATAACCGAATCTGACGGTCGCGCGACCCCGCCGCGCCGTCATATCGTAGCGATGCGGTATGGCGGCGCGGCGGGGTGTTTTCCACGCATTGATGGGCCGCTATCTCGGTGGGCGCCATGATGCTCCCTTAAAGATAATGAAACAAATGTTGGATATGCTTCGAATGTGTTTGTTTGCGCAAGGATGGGTATCCTGTTTCTCCTCATGTGTGCGTTATACACAGTCGTTGTATAGTGCAAAAATCGTATCGATGATGTGCTGATGGGCCCCGCATGTGGGCGGGCGGCGCATGAGGGGAACGACGTCGATCTGGTTGGATGGTGCAAGTGAAGAAGGTATTTCAGATTTTCAAGCGCGATGCGAAGCGGTTGCTCAAAAACCCGGTAGCCCTGGTGATCACCATCGGCATCTGCATCATTCCGTCGCTGTACGCGTGGTACAACATCGTGGCCAACTGGGATCCTTACGGCAACACGCAGGGCGTGCGCGTGGCGATCGCCAACAACGACGAGGGCGTTGAGAACGACCTCGTCGGCGATCTGGACGCCGGCGCGCAGACCGTTGAGAAGCTGAAGGAGAACGATCAGCTCGGATGGGTCTTCACCTCGTCTGAAAAAGCGAAGGAGGGCGTCGAGTCCGGCGAGTACTACGCCGCCATCGTGATTCCGAAGGACTTCAGCGCGGATCTCATCAGCATGCTTACGGGCGAGTTCGACCAGCCGCAGCTCCTGTACTACGTGAACGAGAAGAAGAACGCCATCGCTCCGAAGGTGACCGATACCGGCGCCCAGACCATCGAGGAGCAGATCAACGAAACGTTCGTCTCCACGGTGAGCGAGACTTTGGTCGAGCAGATGCAGGCTGCGACCGTGCAGATCGACGAGCACGGCGACGGGGCGCAGAGCGGCCTGATGCGCGGCGTGAAGCAGGCGACGACCGCGCTCGGCAGCGTTCGCTCCGCATTGGGCGGCACCACCGGAACGATCGAGACGACGAAGAGCGCGGTCGACTCGGCGAAGAAAACCCTGTCGGCGCTATCCGACCAGGTTCCCGCGCTTACCACCGCGCTGCAGGAGGGCGACCAGCTGCTCGCCACGGCCCGGGCCTCCTCGCGCGCATTCAACACCTCGCTCAACACCGCTCTGACCAACGGCATGGTTCAGCTGGGAACGGCATCGTCGAAGGCCAATACGGCGATCGGCCAGGCGGCAGGCACCATCACGGGCGCCGCGGGCAAGGTCGACGGGGCGCTGGCCGATGTCCAGATGGTGATCGACGACGTCAGCCAGATCCTGAGCGATATCAAGGACATCACCGGCGTAGGCGATACGAGCGTGATCATCGGCGCGCTGGAGAGCCAGCTGGGACAGCTGCAGTCGGTGAAGACGGCGCTGCAGACCCAGAGCGATGACGTTAAGAACTCGGCTTCCGCGGTCGCGGGCGCCTCGAGCGCTTTAAACGACGCGGCGCAGCAGGGAATCGCCTCGGTATCGGGCGCGCAGCAGGAGTTCGCCCAGAACGTCATGCCGCAGTTCTCAAGCGGGATGGACTCGTTCTCGGCGGTCGCGGGAGACCTGACGGGCGTGGTCGCCGGGCTTCAGCCGACGCTCAAGCAGGCGAGCGGCCTGCTCGATCAGCTGAACGCGACGCTCGACCAGGCGAAGGCGGCGGTCGATCAGACGGATGCCTCGCTCGAGAAGCTCCAGCAGACGCTTGACGATACGGTGACCGATGTGGCCGCCCTGCGCAGCACGGAAGCGCTCGACAAGCTCTCGAGCATCCTGGACGTCGATGCGCAGGATATGGCGGACTTCATGTCCTCTCCGGTCACGCTAACCACCAAGGCGGTGTATCCGGTTGCCAACTATGGATCGGGCGTGGCCCCCTTCTATACCAATCTGGCGCTGTGGGTCGGCGGCTTCGTGCTCATCGCCATCATCAAGCTCGAGGTCGATCCCGAGGGGCTGGGCGCCTTCACGGCGAAGGAGGCTTATTTCGGCCGCTGGTTGCTGTTGGTCGTGCTGGGCGCGGCGCAGGCGCTCATCGTATGCGCGGGCGACCTGATGCTGGGCATCCAGTGCGTGCAGCCCGCGCTGTTCATGCTGGCGGGCGTGCTGATCTCCTTCGTTTACGTGAACATCATCTATGCCCTGGGCATCACCTTGAAGCATATCGGCAAGGCCATCGCGGTCATCTTGGTCATCGTGCAGATCCCCGGCTCTTCGGGCATGTATCCCATCGAGATGATGCCGGCGTTCTACCAAGGGCTTCATCCCCTGCTGCCGTTTACCTACGGCATCAACGCGATGCGCGAGACCATCGGCGGCATGTACGGCATGGATTACCTCTTCAACCTGCTGGCGCTCGGCGTGTTCCTGCTCGTCGCGCTCGGCATCGGCGTGGTGCTCCGCCCGATGCTGCTCAACTTGAACATGCTGTTCGATCGCCAGCTTGCAACGACCGGTGTCATGATCTGCGAGACGGACGACCGCCCGCGCGAGCGCTACTCGCTGCGCGTCGCGATGCGCGCCCTGCTCGATACGCAGAGCTATCGACGGGACCTGCTGAAGCGCGCGGAGCGTTTCGTGCAGCGTTATCCAAAGCTCATCAAGGGCGGCTTCGTGTTGGTGTTCGGCCTGCCCGTGGTGCTGTTCGTGCTGACCGCGACGCTTGATTTGAGCATCGACGGCAAGATCGTGATGCTGGTGCTGTGGATCGTTTCGATCATCATCGCCGACGCCTACATGATCGTCGTCGAGTATTTCCGCGAGAGCATGCGCATACAGCTGCGGGTTGCCGAGCTCTCGGATGAGGGCATGCGCCGCGAGATCAGCGAGCATGTGACGCTTTCGCCTCTTGCCGCGCAGGCGGCGGGCATGGTGCTGCCGGGGGAGCGAAAAGGCGATGCGCCGGCTTCTCGACCCGATCGGGACCCGGGGGCATGCGGTGATGGCTCGCGCGAGACGGAAGAGCTTGAGATGAAGGGAGGCGATCGATGATGAAGAACATCTGGAAGCTGTTTCAAAATGATATCGAGCATATCCGCAAGAGCGTGATCGGCATGATCGTGATGGTCGGACTCGTGATCGTTCCCGTTCTGTACGCGTGGTTCAACATCGCGGGAAGCTGGGATCCGTATGGGAACACCGGCAACATCAAGGTGGCGGTGGCAAACGAGGACGAAGGGTATCTCAGCGACCTCGTGCCCATCAAGGTGAACATCGGGGACTCGGTCGTCTCGTCGCTGCGCGCCAACGATGCGCTCGACTGGGAGTTCGTGAACGAGGACGACGCAATCGAAGGCGTCAAGGCGGGAATGTATTACGCCGCGGTGGTGATCCCCGAGGACTTCTCGGCGAACATGATGACCCTGTTCTCCACCGAGGTGAAGCATTCCGACATCATCTACTACGAGAACCAGAAGGCGAACGCCATCGCCCCGCGCGTGACGGATAAGGGCGCGAGCACGATCCGCCAGCAGATCGACGAGACGTTCACGTCGACGGTGGGCGATATCGGCCTGGCTACCAGCTCGACGCTCCTTGACTTCATGAGCGGCGACGAGGTGGTGAATTTCATCGCCAACCTGAGCGCCACGCTCGATACGGGCACCGAGAACCTGCGCGACGCGGCGACGAACACCGGGACGTTCGCGAACCTCGTCGGCTCCGCGTCGGGCCTTATGGACTCGACCGGCACGCTTCTGAGCGATTCGGGGACCACGTCGGAAGGCGCTGCGGCGCTGCTCGGCGACGCGAAGGACGGCCTCGTCGACATCCAAAACGGATTGGGCGGGGCGACCAGCGCGATCAACGACGCGCTCAAGGAGAGCGCGTCGAGCTACGATTCGGTTTCCAGCGCGGTCGATACGGCGTTCGCGACGGTTGGCAAGCAGTCCGCCGATACGCAGCAGCAGCTGCAGGCGGTCGCGTCCGAGGTGGGCTCGCGCGCGGCGGCGACCGAGGGACTGGCGCAAGACGTGCGCGACCTGGACGCGAAGCTGCCCGAGGGCGCGCTCAAGCCCTCTATATCCGCCAAGCTGCAGGCGATCGCGACGAAACTCGATGCGGTCGCTCGGAAGCAGCGGCAGCTGGAGGCGGCTTTGAACGGGGCGGCAAGCGATCTGTCCACGGGCACGGCAGATATCGAGAAGAGCCGTCAGGACATCAAGGACCTCATCGCCGATGCGAAGGCGAGCATCACACAGGTGAAGACCGATTACGAGGACACCCTCAAGGGCCAGGCGGGCGCGTTGGCGTCGTCCGTCGAGTCGATCGCGTCGGCGAGCACGGGTATCGCGTCCGGTTTGGACGAGACGGTGGACGGCTTGAGCGCCGCCTCCCATTCGCTGGCGAAAGACCTGTCTTCGATGCAGGGTGTATTGGGCGATGCCACCCAGGTGCTCACCTCCTCTGCGGACGATTTGCAGCAGGTGAAGGCCAAGCTCGACCTTGCCGCGCAGGAGGGCGATATCCAGCAGATCCGCTCCCTGATCGGCGACGACCCCGAAGCGCTCGCCCGTGCGCTGGCCGCTCCCGTCGGCCTCGACAAGCGACCGGTCTACCACATCGCGAACTACGGATCGGCGATGGCGCCCTTCTATACGATTCTGTCCATATGGGTGGGCGGCATCGTGCTGGCGGCCATGCTCAAGGTGGGCGTGGACGACCGCGTGAAGCAGCAGCTCGCGCCGGTTCGCCTGCACGAGCTGTATCTGGGGCGCTTCGTGCTGTTCGCCCTGCTGGCCCTGTGTCAGAGCACGCTCGTGTGCGCCGGCGACATCCTGTTCTTCGAGATTCAGTGCCTGCATCCGTGGCAGTTCATGCTGACGGGCTGGCTGGCGAGCTTCGTCTTCTGCAACATGATCTACACGCTTACGGTGTCGTTCGGCGATATCGGCAAGGCGCTCGCGGTGGTGCTGCTGGTCATGCAGGTCGCGGGTTCGGGCGGTACGTTCCCCATCGAGATGACGGCCGATTTCTTCCAGGCGGTCTATCCCTTCCTGCCCTTTACCCACGGCATCAACGCGATGCACGCCGCTATGGCCGGTGCCTACGGCGCCGAGTACTGGATCGAGATGGGTCTGCTTGCAAGCTACCTGATTCCCTCGCTGGCTTTGGGACTGGTGTTCCGCCGGCCGGTGATACGGGCGAACAACTGGATCATCGAGAAGTTGGAGGAGACGAAGCTCATGTAGGCGGATGGCTCCCGTCGCATGGCCGTGCGGGAACGGAGTGCGCATCCGTTCGCACCGAATGGGGCGCGGAGACGATAACAAGCCCGTCGGGCGGGCGCCCGCTGCATGTGAAGGTGCGGCGGGCGCCTGTTCATATCGATACGGTGCCGGCGCGATTCAAACGCAAAGGACCCGAGCTCTAAAGCCCGGGTCCTTGAGTCGCTTCTGTTGTACTCCGTGCGTTGAACACGTTAAAGCGGATGCGCGTTCAAGCAGGTGAGCAAACGATGAAACGAGCGATCCAGATTGACACGCTGATTATGAGAGCGCCTACTGGAATGAGCGGTGGAGTCGAGGAGGCCAGTTCTCTGTGTCGGGGGGGAAGGAGAAATGGTTCGCACGTCGGGATGGCTCTACTGAAGAAGTTCGAGCTGCGTCTTTGGGAGAATGCATGCGTCGCCCCCTCGTCCGTCCACCTGTACCATGCGCATCGCAGTCGCTGCTTGGGCGATGCGCCGTAGCTATTATCGCCTCTGCACATCGTTTTAAAACTTAAAAATCTTACAACTTTTTATGCTGTGTATAAAAGTGCAGGACAATGAGTCTGAGCGGCTAATTACCTACCGTTTAACCCTGAATTTAATACCTTTTGCCGTGGTGTCTTTGTGATGAAACCGTTGGTGAGCCATGAAGAGCGCGGGTGATGTATCACGTGATGACGCGCCTGCCTATTAGCGGTGCTCGGCGGCGCGAATCGTTTCGATGACGCGCTGCATGGTCTCGTCGATGCACGCCTTCTTCAGCTCGCACTCCCAGATGGTGATAGCGGTCCAACCCATGTCCTCAAGGTCGGCGAGGGCCTTCGTGTCCCGCTCGACGTTGCGGCGGAACTTCGCCTCCCAGAACTCGGTGTTGCGCTTGGGCGTGCTGGGAGCACAGTGCGGGCAGCGATGCCAGAAGCAGCCATTGACGAAGATGGCGACCTTCCTGCCTGGAAAGGCGATATCGGGTCTGCCCGGGGCCTTCTTCCATTGCAGACGATAGCCCGTGAGGCCGGCGGCGCGCAGCCGTTGCCGGACGAGCATCTCGGGTTTCGTATCGGAGCGCTTGTTGCCCTGCATCGATTTCCTGCTGTCGCGCCGCCGCTTTACCTGGGCGGCATCGCCTTCGGCGTCGCCGGCTTCCATGAGGGCTTCCACCAAGCCCGCGTCCGCGGGCATCCAGGTGAGCTCGGCGAGCGACGAGCGGTTGATCCAGCGCATGTCGCGCTGCTCTGTCCGGGTGATTTCGCCCGATTCGATGGTGCATAGAAAGCAATCCATGGAGAGGTGGAAATCGGGGTAGTCGTATTCTACGGTGTAGAAATCTCGCAGGTTGCCGACTTCGACGCACAGCTCCTCGCGCAGCTCGCGAATACAGGCATCGCGCGGCGCCTCGCCGCGCTCGATCTTGCCACCGGGGAACTCCCAGAGTCCCGCCAGCTCTCCGTAGCCGCGTTGCACCGCAAGTACCTCGCCGGTGGAGTCGTTGCATATGATGCCTGCCGAGACGCGTATGGTTTTCAAGGGCGATCCGTTTCTACGTGGTTGCATGTGCCAAACGGTAATGATAGCGCCTTGCGGCGTGCCCGGCGGCGCGATGCGGTGCGCACCGGCGGGTCTTGCGGGCGGGCGCGGCGCTATTCCAGCGGTCCAACCTTACAAAAACGAAACCGACGCGTAAGCCAAATCGATGGTTGCCAACGCCCCTTCTTGCGAGTATAGGGTCAAGGAGGTGTTCGTCATGGAATATACGAACAAGGTGCAGCATTCGAATCCGTATGAGATGTCGTTTGCAGATGAGCCGCGGAGCGTGGTGACGCGCGCCGGCATGTCGGTGGTGGAGATGGTCGCCTGGCTGGCGATCATGGCGGTGCTGTGCTTGGGCATGATCTGGATCATGTCCGCAGCCTCCCGTTAAGCGTTTGTTGCGAAGGAGCATTCTATGAGCAAGAGCAAGGTACCCGCCGGCACCATGATCGGCCGGCATGCCGTCCCTGCGGCGCAGGGCACGACCGGTTCCCCGGCAACCCAGACGGTCCTCGAGGTCCAGCACATCGAAAAGGTCTACGGAGCGCGCGGTAACGTGATGCGCGCCCTCGACGACGTGTCGTTCGCGGTGCAGCGCGGCGAGTTCGTCTCCATCATGGGCCCGTCGGGTTCGGGTAAGTCGACGCTGCTGAACTGCGTGTCCACCATCGATAGCGTGACAGCCGGTTCGGTCCTGATCAACGGCGTGGACGTGACGAAGATCAAGCACGAGAAGCTCACGCGCTTCCGTCGCGAGCGGCTGGGCTTCATCTTTCAGGATTCCAACCTGCTCGATACGCTCACGGCGCGTGAGAACATCGCCCTGCCGCTCACGATCGCGCGCACGCCCGCCAAGGAGGTGCTGACGCGCGTGGAAGAGATGGCGAAGCGCCTCTCGATCGCCGAGACCCTCGACAAGTATCCCTATCAGATGTCCGGGGGCCAGCAGCAGCGCGTCGCCGCGGCGCGTGCGCTCGTCACCAACCCGGCCGTGATCATGGCCGACGAGCCCACCGGCGCGCTCGACTCCAAGAACGCCCGCCTGTTGCTCGAGAGCCTCGAGACCATGAACCAGCGCTACCAGGCGACGGTTCTCATGGTCACGCACGACAGCTTCGCCGCGAGCTACACCAATCGCGTGCTGTTCATCCGGGACGGCCGCCTCTTTACCGAGCTCCGCCGGGGCGACAGCTCGCGTCGCGAGTTTTTCGATCGCATCATGGAGGTCGTCGCCATGATGGGCGGGGAGGGTTCCGATGCTCTGTAAGCTCGCTTGGGGCAACGTGCGCCGAGCAGGTAAGGACTACCTGGTTTACCTGCTTACGCTCACGCTTGCCGTCACGGTGTTCTACTCGTTCAACACCATCTCGGTCCAGGCCGATAACGTTTTGCAGGAGGAGGGGCTGCCCGAGCTGCTCGGCAGCATCATGAGCGGTCTCACGATGTTCCTCGCCGTGGTCATGGGCTTCCTCATGGTGTACGCCAACAACTTCATCATGAAGCGGCGCAAGAAGGAATTCGGCCTGTACCAGGTGCTCGGCATGAGCCGCGGGCAGGTATCGCGCGTCATGGCGCTCGAGACGGCCATCGTCTCGGGAGCGGCGCTGGTGCTCGGTATCGGCCTCGGCGTCGGCGTCTCGCAGCTCATGACGTTTTTCACCGCCTCGTTATTCAAAACGCAGATCGGGAATTTCCATTTCTTCTTCTCGACCCAGGCGCTGATGCTCACGGTGGGCTGCTTGGTCGCCATCTTCCTGGTGACGCTCGTCTTCAACCTGGGCGTGGTGCGTCGCGCGAAGGTGATCGACCTGATGAGCGCGGGGCGCAAGAACGAGTCGATCAAGACGCGCAATCCCATCATCTCCGCAGTGCTGTTCATCCTCGGCACCGTGATGATCGGCGTGGCGTATTACCGCCTGCTGCGCGACGGCCTGCCCGTCGACGCCGCGCCAAGCGAGTACGACGCCGCCTTCACCCAGTTCGCGCTCACCACGGGCATCGTGGTCGTCGGCACCATCCTGTTCTTCTTCGGGCTCTCGGGCTTCCTGCTCAAGGTGCTCCAGAGCGCGCGCGGCCTGTATTGGCGCGGGCTCAATATGTTCACCCTGCGCCAGCTCTCGGCCAAGGTGAACACCGTGAGCTTCTCCATGGCCGTCATCTCGATGATTCTGTTCCTGGCGATAACGAGCGTGACGGGCGGCATGTCCATCGCCAATGTGATGAACACGAGCGTGGAGCGCAGCGTCATCGCCGACTACTCGCGCGCCGTCATCTACTACGGGCAGGATATGTTGAACGAGCCCGGCTTGGCGCGGGAGCGCGAGCAGGAGGGCTATCCCGTGGCGAAGCTTCCGGAGCAGCCCGTCGATATCCTGGTCGAGAGCGCCAAGAACACGGTCGACCCGCACGGGGATGCCGCGCGTCCCTTCGACCTTGCGAGCATCTTGGGCAAGCACGTGCAGATCGACGTGTACGACTCGCGCCCCGTGGGCGAGGAGCTGCCGACGGTGAGCCTCAACGTGCTGGCCGATGCGGTGGACATGCCCCTTCCCAAGGGCACGAACTCGAGTGATGCGAACATGATGGGCCTTATGGTGACAAGCGAGAGCGCCTATAACCGCTATCTCGACTTCCGTGGCATGGACCGTATCGACCTGGGGGAGGACGGCTACCTCATCTTGAGCGACCTGGGAGAGTCGGTGAACAAGATCTACGACGCCGACCTGAGCCGAGGCGTGACGATCGAGCTCGGCGGCCGCACGCTGCGGCCCGCCGCCGAGAGCGTGAACACCGATGCGAGTTCGCTGTTCAACTCCTCGATGGGGTCCAACTCGGGCACCGTCGTCGTGCCGGACGAGGTGCTCGACGCGCAGCCGCTGCCGCTCTACGCGAGCTATTTCCTGGGCGATTACAAACCCGGCCTTTCTTATGAGGAGACGGAAGGGTATGTGCGCCAGGACCGCAGCTGGGGCGACATCCTCAACGCGGACGGCACCGAGAGCGCCATCTGGGGCATGGAGGCCACGCGCGACCAGAGCTACGAGTCGACGAACTCTATGAACGGCCTCATCAGCTACCTGGCAATCTACATTGGCTTCGTGCTGGTGGTTGCCTGCGCGGCGATTCTCACGATCCAGCAGCTGTCGGTGGTGGCCGATTCCGGCAAGAACTACCGCATCTTGTCCGAGTTGGGCACCTCGGGGCGCGAGATCATGCGCTCCGTGCTGGCCCAGCAGGCGGTGTTCTTCGTCTTCCCGCTGGTGATGGGCGTGGCCCACGCGCTCGTGGCGCTGAAGGTGGTCATCGACATCGTCGCCCTGTTCGGCGGCTTGTCCATCGGCGGCATGGTGGGCGTCACCTGCGCCATCTTCCTGCTGTGCTACGGCGGATACTTCCTGGTCACCTACCTTATGAGCAAGGGCATGGTGGGCGATGCCATCCGCGACCGCCATGCGGGCTAGCGTCATGGAGGACGTGCTCGCGTGGGCGGCGGGCGGATTGCTGCTGCCCGTCGGCTGGGTCGTGGGCGGGCTTGCCATCGGCATCTTGCTCGGGTTTCGCTAGGGACCGCCGATTCGACCGGACGGAGCGCATCTGGACTGCTTTCGGAAGGGATGCGATGAAAGAAAGGGGCGGCGACCGCGTATGAGCGCGGTCGCCGCCCCTATGCCTTTGCTGGGCGGGAGGAAAAACGGGTTCGTGGCGCTAGATGGAGGCGGCGTACGGCCTGCGGGGCCATTGCTCGGAAGGGGTGGGGAGGCTGGAGGCGTTCGTGCCGGCTTGCTTGGACGCGCGCAGAAAGGCGGCATAGGCGTTCTTCAGGTTTGCGCGCGTGGCGCCGGCGTTGCTCTTGCCGAGCGTGATGCGTACGGGGGCGTACGGCGTGGTCGCTTTGGTCGAAACGGGTGCCGGCAGCGCGGCAGCTGCGTTGGCGGGCCGTGCGGCGGAGAGGGGGATGGCGTCCAGCGTCTTCGCGCTCTTCTTGCGGCGCATGAGATCAGCTCCATTTCAGCGTTGCCCGGGGCGGATCGCATCCGGGCGGTCGGTGTGCGCATGATGTATGTACCACACCGGCGTCCGGTTAGACCCCGTTCACGCGGGTTGCAGAATTGCTTCATCATTTCCTAAGCGTCTGTCGGGGGCGGGTCGCGTGAGAGCGACTTGGTTGCCGGGCGGAAGAGCGCGGGCGGTTTCGAGTAGACCGGCCGGTGTCGGCTAAAATGATGCCTGGTAGATGGTAAAATGCGCCGCCAGAGGCGGAGCCAGTTGGTCGAGCAGCAAGGTAATTCCTGATAAATCGGTACAAAGCGAGGGGCGGGCGCTCGCGGTCAACATCAAAAATGTAGGAGATGAACCCGTCCGAGCCGCCCTCCTATGATATTCTTACGAGCATGGGTGATTTCTCGGCGAATGGTCTTAATTGAGACGTGAACGCGCGGGCTTTCCACCGAACGGTGCAATATGCACGGTTGAACGGCTTAAACCAGTTAAGCCACGGGAAGTATGCACGAACGCGTCCTTTTTCACCATTCTTCGAGATCCAATACATTCGTGCGCGAGCTCCCAACGCGCACACCGTAGACTCTAGGAGAGTGGTCACAATAATGCAGGAGGCATGGGAAGGTTTCGAGGGCGGTAATTGGCTCAACGAGGTCGACGTCCGCGACTTTATCCAGAAGAACTACACCCCCTACGAGGGCGACGAGTCCTTCCTCGTCGGTCCGACCGAGCGCACGACGAAGCTGTGGGACGACGTGCTGGCTCTGCTCCTCAAGGAGCGCGAGCAGGGCGGCGTGCTCGATATGGACACCAAGACCGTTACGGGCATCGTGAGCCACCCCGCTGGCTACATCGACGCCGCCCACCCCGAGCGCGAGACCATCGTCGGCCTGCAGACCGATAAGCCGCTCAAGCGCGCCCTGCACGTCAACGGCGGTATCCGCATCTCCATGCAGGCTGCGGCCCAGCATGGCTACGAGATCGACCCCGAGGTCGTCGAGAACTACACCTTCAACCGCAAGACGCACAACGCCGGCGTCTTCGATGTCTACACCCCCGAGATGCGCGCCTGCCGTTCGGCCCACATCATCACCGGCCTGCCCGATGGCTACGGCCGCGGTCGCATCATCGGCGACTACCGCCGCGTCGCGCTGTACGGCATCGACTTCCTCATCAAGGACAAGGAGGCCCAGAAGGCTTCCACCCCCAAGGTCATGACCGAGGAGAACATCCGTGATCGCGAGGAGCTGCAGGAGCAGATCCGCGCCCTTGGCGAGCTCAAGATGATGGCCGACTTCTACGGCTTCGACATCTCCAAGCCGGCTAAGAACACGCAGGAGGCCATCCAGTGGATGTACTTCGCGTACCTCGCCGCCGTCAAGGAACAGAACGGCGCCGCCATGTCCATCGGCCGCACCTCTACCTTCATCGACATCTACGCCGAGCGCGACCTCAAGAACGGCACCTTCACCGAGGAGCAGATCCAGGAGTTCGTCGACCACTTCATCATGAAGCTGCGTATGGTCAAGTTCGCCCGTACCCCCGAGTACCAGAACCTGTTCTCCGGCGATCCCCAGTGGGTCACCGAGTCCATCGGCGGCATGGGCGTCGACGGCCGCACCTTGGTCACCAAGATGAGTTTCCGCTACCTCCACACCCTGGAGAACATGGGTACCAGCCCCGAGCCGAACCTCACCGTCCTGTGGAGCACCCGCCTGCCCAAGGGCTTCAAGGAGTTCTGCGCCAAGACTTCCATCGCCTCCTCGTCCATCCAGTACGAGAACGACGACGTCATGCGCGTGTACCACGGCGACGACTACGCCATCGCCTGCTGCGTGTCCTCCATGCGCGTGGGCAAGGAGATGCAGTTCTTCGGCGCCCGCGCCAACCTGGCCAAGTGCCTCCTCTACGCGCTCAACGGCGGTGTGGACGAGGTCTCCAAGAAGCAGGTCGGCCCCAAGTTCCGTCCCGTCGAGGGCGATACCCTGGACTTCGACGACGTCATGGCCAAGTACAAGGACATGATGCAGTGGCTCGCCGGCGTGTACGTCAACTCGCTGAACATCATCCACTACATGCATGACAAGTACTGCTACGAGCGCATCCAGATGGCCCTGCACGACAAGCACGTTCACCGCTGGTTCGCTACCGGTATCGCAGGCCTCTCCGTTGTCGCCGACTCCCTGTCCGCCATCAAGTACGCGAAGGTCCATCCCGTTCGCGACGAGCAGGGCATCATCGTCGACTTCGAGATCGAGGGTGACTTCCCCAAGTACGGCAACGACGACGACCGCGTCGACGTCCTCGCCCACGATATCGTGCACCAGTTCATGGAGTACATCCGCATGAACGACACGTATCGCAACTCCGTTCCCACCACCTCGGTTCTGACCATCACCTCCAACGTGGTCTACGGCAAGAAGACCGGCGCTACGCCCGACGGCCGTAAGGCCGGCGTGCCCTTCGCCCCCGGTGCCAACCCCATGCACCAGCGCGATACCCACGGTGCCATCGCCTCGCTGTCCTCCGTCTCCAAGCTTCCCTTCCGCGACGCCCAGGACGGCATCTCCAACACCTTCTCCATCATCCCGGGCGCGCTCGGCAAGGAGGACCAGGTGTTCTTCGGCGACCTCGACCTCTCCGGTGATATCGAGATCGAGAACGTCGTTCCCTGCTGCGACTGCACCGACTCCTCGGCTCCCGAGGGTGCCTGCGACTGCCAGTAAACCGCTTGATTCGACGCGCTTCGCGATTCTGAACGAGCTGATGGCGGAGCGCTCGAACGCTTGATGGCTTGATAGGGGGCCGGGGTTTCGGCTCCGGCCCCCTTCGTGCCAATGTGTGCATTCGTTCGCATATTCGTGCAGGCTGCGCATGTTGTGCAGCAGCGTAAAAATGTTGTTGTCTTGGTGGCAATGACTCGGTAACGAGATATAATCTCGATAGCGACTTTGGAAACAGCCCGATATCGGGCATTAAAGGAGGCTAACAATGAAGGTTTCGGACGTTCCCCAGACCCAGGCTGACAACCTCGTCGGCATGATCGACGCCTACGCTGAGAAGGGTGGTCATCACCTGAACGTCAACGTGTTCAACCGCGACACCCTGCTCGATGCCCAGGCTCACCCCGAGAAGTACCCGCAGCTCACCATCCGCGTTTCCGGCTATGCGGTCAACTTCCACAACCTCACGAAGGAGCAACAGGACGAGGTCATCTCCCGCACCTTCCACGAGGGTATGTAGTCCCGCTTTCGGATTTGATCGGGCAGCCGCCTCATCGGCGCGCTCCAATCGTTTCCCTATAGGCCGCCAGGTGGCATGCGTCCATCTGGCGGCTTTTCTCGTTTGGAGCGCGTCGATTCCGGCGCCGGGGGCAAGTGTCTACGCTAGGATAGGGCGAGGTGGAGGAAAAGGCGCCCGGAAGCGATGGCAGACGCCTCATTCTGCATCGGTTTGTCAGGCTGTTCGGCGGGCACCAGCGCTACGAGGGCGATGCAGCACAGGTAGCTGAGGCCACCGATGGGCAGAACCGTTGCGAAGAAATCGTCGAGGCCCATGTTGAAGGCGGATACCAGGTAGATATTCTGGGGATTGCCGATGGGCGTGCACATCGAGCCCAGATTTGCGCCGACGGTAAGGGCGACCACGGTTGCTATGGTCGCGCGGGGGCTGGCATGCATGAAGAGGGCGAGCGCCAGAGGGACGAACGTGATGAGCGCCACGTCGTTCGTTACCAGCATGGATGAGACGAAGACGACGTTCACGAGGATGAACGCGAGTCCGCGGGCCGATCCGACACGGGACATTCGATATTCGGCTTATTGATGATACGACAAGGTTCGTATCCCATGCGGTCGTTTGCTCTCGCAGCGCAGGAAGGCTCACGGATTCATGCGGGCGCATGCGGGCGTGTAACAACATGGTAATCAGCGGCGATCACGGGTTTGACCTGAAGCGACCGGAGCGGTAGCATGCGCAATCAATTAACCACTAAATCAGTAGGTAATTACGGGAAGAATGCAAATCAAGGAGGAAGAAGATGGGGCGCTACATCGATAATCCGCTTCACACGTTTCATTTCGACACGCTGCAGCTGCATGTGGGACAAGAGCAACCCGATTCGGCAACGGATTCGCGTGCGGTTCCCATCTATCAGACAACGAGCTACGTGTTCAAGAATTCGCAGCATGCGGCGGATCGCTTTGGTTTGGCAGATGCGGGAAACATCTATGGCCGTCTGACCAACACCACGCAGGCGGTGCTGGAGGAGCGCATCGCGGCGCTTGAAGGCGGTGTGGCCGCCCTGGCTGTTGCCTCGGGCGCAGCGGCGATCACGTTGACCATCCAGGCGCTGGCCCAGACGGGCGCCCATGTGGTAGCGCAGAAGACCATCTATGGCGGCACATACAACCTGCTTGAGCATACGCTCGCAGGGTTCGGCATAGAGACGACGTTCGTGGATGCACACGATGTGGACGAGGTTTCGGCGGCGATTCGTCCCGAAACGGCGCTCGTGTACCTGGAGACGCTGGGCAACCCTAATTCGGATATCCCGGACATCGATGCGATCGCGCGGGTCGCCCACGCGCACGGTGTGCCCGTGGTGGTCGATAATACGTTCGGCACGCCGTATCTGTTTCGACCGCTGGAGCACGGGGCGGACATCGTGGTGCATTCTGCGACGAAGTTCATCGGCGGACATGGGACGAGTCTGGGCGGCATCATCGTGGACGGCGGCACGTTCGACTGGACGGCGAGCGGTAAATACGCGCCCATCGCGGAACCCAACCCGAGCTACCATGGCATCTCGTTTGTGGGGGCAGCGGGTCCCGCAGCGTTTGCGACCTATGTGCGCGCCATTCTGCTGCGCGACGAGGGCCCGTGCATCTCGCCGTTCAACGCATGGGTATTGTTGCAGGGTACGGAGACGCTGTCGCTGCGTCTCGATCGACACATCGAGAACACCCGGCGCGTAGTGGAGTATCTCGTCTCCCATCCGCGCGTCTTGCGCGTGAACCACCCCAGCTTGCCCGATCATCCCGATCATGCGCTTTATACCAAGTATTTCCCGCACGGCGGCGCATCGATCTTCACCTTCGAGATCCGCGGCGGTAAAGAGGCGGCTTGGACCTTTATCGATCAGTTGCAGGTGTTCAGCCTGCTGGCGAACGTGGCGGACGTGAAGAGCCTGGTGATTCATCCGGCGACCACCACGCATTCGCAGCTTACCGATGCCGAGCTGGCGGATCAGGGCATCACGCCATCCACCATCCGCCTTTCTATAGGCACCGAGGCTGCTGAAGATATCATTTGGGACCTCGATCAGGCGTTTGCCGCAGTGGATGCCGCGGGCGATGGGGCGGTTGGATAACCGCGGCAAAAGAAGCACATTGAAGGGGTCGTTCGTGCTCTAGAATAGATGCGGATCAACTCGTGAAGGAGCACGCATGGCTCAAAAGATATTCGAAGAGGACGCCGAGGCGGCGTCCTCGCGCTATGAACTCGGACGCATCCATTCCATCGAGAGCATGGGCACGGTCGATGGACCCGGCATCCGCTTCGTGGTCTTCACGCAGGGCTGTCCCATGCGCTGCGCGTACTGCCACAACCCTGATACCTGGGCGGTCAATGCCGGCAGCATGGTATCGGTCGAAAAGTTGCTGGAGGAGTTCGAAAGCAACCGCCAGTTCTATAAATCGGGCGGCATCACGGTTACGGGTGGAGAGCCGCTGCTCCAGCCGAAGTTTCTGGCCGATCTGTTCCGTGCTGCCCACGAGGCGCCGCGCGGGCGAATCCACACCTGTCTGGATAGCTGCGGCTATGCATATGACGAGCGGCATCCCGAACGGTTCGACGCGGCGCTGAGCGAGACGGATATGGTGCTGCTCGATATCAAGCACTCCGATCCGGCGGGCCATCGCGAGCTCACGGGATGCGATCCGCAGCGCATCATCGCGTTCGGCGACGAGTTGGCGCGCCGCGGTATCAAGACGGTCATACGCCACGTGATCGTGCCCGGTATCACCGATACCGAAGAGGAGTGCGAGGCGCTCGGCCGGCTGATCGCGCCGTGGCGAAACGTGGTGGGTCTGGAGCTCCTGCCGTACCACACCATGGGGATCGTGAAATACGAGAAGCTGGGGATCCCCTATAAGCTCGAGGGGGTTCCCCAGATGGACAAGGCGCGCATCCCCGCGCTGCGCGAGGCGGTGCTGCGCGGCATACGCGCGGGGCGCACGGTCGAGAAGCGGGTGTACGGGGCGTAGGCGCGCTTGCGTCGGGGTGGAACGTCGGTGTGACCGCGCGGGCTGCTCATGCGTTATGGTTCTGGGCGAAGAATAAGGCTTCGAATCATGGTGAACGGGGGCCTTGCGTGGTACAGCATACGCTTCAAGACGGGTTTGACCGAAGGATAAGCTACCTGCGCATCGCCGTCACGGATAAATGCAACTATCGATGCGTGTACTGCATGCCCGCCGAGGGTGTGGCGCCGCGTGCCCATGGAGAGCTGCTGAGCGCCGAGGAGATCGCCCGCTTCGCGCGCCTGGTCGCGGGCGAGGGGATCACGCGAGTGCGGTTGACCGGCGGGGAGCCGCTGGTGAGCCATCGCATCATCCCGCTGATCGAGGAGATCCGCGCGATTCCGCAGATCGAGGACATCTCGCTCACCACCAACGGCGCGCTGCTGCCGCGTTTTGCCCCGCTGCTCAAGGATGCGGGGCTCGACCGCGTGAACATCTCGCTCGATACTCTCGATCCCGTCCAGTTCGGCAAGATCACCCGTCTCGGGCGCTTGGAGCAGACGCTGGCGGGCATCGATGCCGCGCTCGCGTACGGGTTCTCTCCCGTGAAGGTTAACTGCGTGGTGGTGCGCCGTCTGGACCAGGACGTGTTCAACATCGCGAGGCTATCGGTCGATCGTCCCGTCCACGTGCGGTTTATCGAATACATGCCTATCGGCAGCGATGAGGAGCACGGGTTTCGCGCGGTCGATGCCGCGGAGGCATCGGATGGCGCGCTTCGCCCCGAGCAATGGGACGCCAGCGATACCGTGCCCTCTGCCGAGTTGCGCGGGCGCATCGATGCCGAGGCCGCGGCGGCAGGCATCGGGGCGCTCGAGGCGGTGGGCGACGGCGGCGCGCCTGCGGGAGCGGGTCCGGCGCGCTACTGGCGCTTCCCCGATGCGGTTGGAACCGTGGGGTTCATCTCGGCCATGTCGAACCATTTTTGCGCGAGCTGCAACCGCATGCGCCTGACGGCCGATGGTGCCATTCGCCCGTGCCTGTTCTCCGATGCGGAGTATCGCGTGCGAGATGCGCTGCGCGCGGGCGACGACGACGCGGTCGCGCGTATCTGGCGCGATGCCGTGTCGCATAAGCCTCGTGAGCACGAGGTGATCGAGGGGACCGAGCGCTTCATGTCGCAGATCGGCGGTTAGCACGCCCGCGCGCTTCATCTTCAGCCATCGCTGGTGAGCCGGGTACGTCCCCGACTCCGCAGACTTGCGCGTCGCTTAAGGTTGGAGTCAGCGGACGCAGCATTTTCTGCTTTGTGGGCGGCCCACTGGCTCCGAACTCACCCGCGGAGCCAGCGGGCACAGCGAGCCCGCCTTCGCAGGCAGCTAGCTGGCTCCGAACTCGCCCGCGGAGCCAGCGGACGTAGCGAGCCCGCTGGGTGACGGCGCTGAACGCGTGATGGCGCTATGGTCGTGTGGGACGTTGAAGGCTGCGGGTTGGATGGGCTTCGGATGGGCGAGTCCGCGCTACAATGGGGAAACATTCGCTTCGAGTACAAGGAGCCCGCTATGGAAAACGCTTCATCCCGCGATGCGTATCGCGACGAGCTCACCCATGTCGACGAGGCCGGCGAGGTGTGCATGGTCGACGTCTCCGAGAAGGATGCGACCCGCCGCATCGCGGTGGCGGAGTCGAGCATCCTGATGCATCCGGAGACGCAGGCGATGGTGCTCGAAGGCCGGGCGAAGAAGGGCGACGTGCTCGCCTGCGCGCGCGTCGCGGGCATCATGGCGTCCAAGCGTACGAGCGACCTGATTCCCATGTGCCATCCGCTCAACATCACCAAGGCGAAGGTGGAGATCGAGCCCATTCCCGCCGTCGGCCCCGCTGCCCGCGCCGACGGCCGCGTGGGGTTCCACGTGCTTGCCACCTGCGGCGTTACCGGCGTGACGGGTATCGAGATGGAGGCGCTCACCGCGGCGAGCGTCGCGGCGCTCACCATCTACGACATGTGCAAGGCGGTCGACCGCGCGATGGAGATCGTGGATACGCGCCTGCTGCTCAAGGAGGGAGGCCGTTCGGGTACGTGGGCGCGCGTGCCCGCCGAGGTCGACCAAGCCGCTTCAGCCGGGGGCGACGGCCGTCTGACGCAGGTGCTCAGCGCGATCGGAACCGAGCCTTCACTGCCGCGGCGCGCACCCGCCGTCGCGTTTATCGGCTATCAGAATTCCGGTAAGACCACGCTCGTCGAGAAGGTGATCGCCGAGCTGACGGCGCGCGGGATGCGCGTGGGTTCGATCAAGCACCATGGGCACCAGGGATTCGATATCGACGTGCCGGGCAAGGACTCCTGGCGCCATGCCCAGGCGGGCAGCTGCCACGTGGGCTTGATATGCGCGAATCGTTTCGCCGAGTACGGCGACACGGAAAACGAGATGCCGTTGGATATCCTGCTCGACCGCTTTACCGACGTCGACATGGTGGTCGTTGAGGGTTATAAAGCAGCCGGCTTGACCAACGTGGTCGTGGCGCGCTCGGGCGTCGACCGCCTGCGGGGGCAGAGCTCGCTCGACTTGGTGAGCGATGAGACGCTCGCCATCGCATGCAACGACGCGCTGGCGAACCGAATCGGCCTCGATGTGCCCGTAGTCGACATCAACGATGCCGCGCGGGTCGCCGATGTCATCTGGGCCTATTGGGAGCGCGAGCGCCCGCGCGCCTGCTGACGTGCTAGGATAGTGAGCATCCGAGTACCATCTGTCCTTACGGAGGGAACTAATGAGCAACGTTCTTGTTTTTGGTCACCAGAACCCCGATAACGACGCCATCATGTCGTCCGTCGTCCTGTCTCAGCTGCTCAACCAGCTCGAGTACCAGGGCAACACCTACACCGCCTGCTGCCTGGGGCCGCTGCCGGCCGAGTCCGCCAAGCTGCTCGAGGACGCCGGCGTGCCCGCTCCGACGCTGATCGACGCCATCGAGCCCGCCGCCGAGGGCGAAGAGGCCCAGCTCGTCATCCTTACCGACCACAACGAGCCCGGCCAGTCCGTCGCCGGCCTTGAGAACGCCACCATCTTCGGCGTCGTCGACCACCATCGCTTCGGCGACTTCACCACGGCCGCCCCGCTGCACATCGTGGCGCTGCCCTGGGGCTCCTCCTGCTCCATCGTGGCCAAGCTGTTCGAGGTCACGGGCGTGGCGCCCACGGATACCCAGGCCAAGCTGCTGCTTTCTGCCATGATGACCGACACGCTCATGCTCAAGAGCCCCACCGCCACCGATGTGGACGCCGCGATCGCCGCGAAGCTCGGCGAGCAGCTCGGCGTCGACCCGGTCAAGTTCGGCATGGAGGTCTTCCTCACCCGTCCGTCCGGCTCCTTCACCGCCGCCGAGATGGTCGGCAACGACATCAAGATGTTCGAGGTCGCCGGCAAGAAGCTTCTCATTGGCCAGTACGAGACGGTCGACAAGTCCCGCGCGCTCGGCATGATCCCCGAGATCCGCGAGGCCATGCGCGCCTATGCTGCCGAGAAGGCCGCCGACGGTATCGTGCTGTGCCTCACCGACATCATGGAGGAGGGCTCCCAGGTCCTGCTCGAGGGCGATACCGAGGCCGCCCAGAAGGGCCTTGAGATCGCCGACGTCGCCGAGGGCGTGTGGATGCCCGGCGTGCTGTCCCGCAAGAAGCAGGTCGCCGCGCCCATCCTTGCCGCCAACTAGCTCGTCAGGGCCTGTGCGCCCGTCAGCATGATCGAGAAACGCCTCGCAGTCCGGTTGAGAACTGCGAGGCGTTTTTTAGCGTGGATGCGGCTGCGGCGCGGTGCCGTCCGCCGCCGTGTTCGGGGCCGTTTAGCGCAGGATGGCCGAGGCGAGGTAGATGATGTAGAACATCACGAAGATGAGGCCGCAGCGGCGCGAGAAGGTGCGCGTGCGCCCCACGAAGGTGAAGATCACCATGCATACCGCGAAGATGGCGATGAGGGCGAGATCCAGGTTGTGGGCCGGGTTGAACGCGACGGGGGCGAAGAGCGCCGGAGCGCCCGCGACCAGCAGCAGGTTGGTGATCACCGAGCCCATGACGTTGCCCACGGCGGTGTCGGCGTTGCCCTTGAATGCGGCCACGGAGCTCGTGACGAGCTCGGGCAGGGCCGTGCCGACGGACACGATCGTGAGGCTGATGAGGACCTGGCTCACACCCAGCGCGCTCGCGATGGCGACGGCGTTGTCGACGACGAAGTCGGCGCCGAGCTTCAGCAGGGCGATCGCAACGACGATGTAGACGAAGTCGAGCAGCAGCGAGTGGCCGTCATCCGGCTCTTCCGCGGCTTTCGTGCCGGCGGCCTCGTCGTCTTCGACCTCGCGCATGCCGGCGACGACGCTGTTGGCGATGAACAGCACGAAGCAGGCGAGCAGGATGGTTCCCTCCACTGCGTTGATCGAGTTGCCGGTGTTGGCGAAGATGGCGAAGACGAGAACCGCGCCGATGCTCATGGGAACCTCGACGCGCGTGGTGCGGTGCGCCAGGTTCAGCGGGACGATGATCGCGCTGACACCTAGGATGAGCAGCAGGTTCGCCATGTCGCTGCCCATGATGTTGCCCACCGCCATGCCGGAGTTGCCGCCGATGGTGGAGGTGACGCTCACGAAGACCTCGGGCATCGAGGTGCCCACGGCGCATATGGTGAGGCCCGCCACGCGGTCGGACATGCCGAAGCGCTTGCCGATGTGCGTGGCGCCTTCGACGAGCTTGTCGCCGCCAAGGACCAGCATGGCGATGCCGAGGACGATCAAGAGGAGGCTGAGGACCATATCGTGGTTCTCCCGTCTCGGGCGCGCGGCCCGTTCGAAGGTTCACGCAACGCGGGGTCTTAACTCACAACTCGGCACCTCCGCGCGGGGCAGGGGTGCCGAGATATGGGTGAAGCTATAGATGTTGCAAGTCCCTTTAATACTACCCAAATAATCAACGCGGTTCTGGGGTTTCGCCAGTTAATGGACGTTTCCTGGGCGGGTTGTGGCGAAGTTTTGCCAGCGAGCGGGCGCAGCGCGCTTGATTTTGTATTCGCTGTGTAACCGATAGCGGACATATGACCTATTAATTTCGAGGCTGTGTAGGATGAAAAGCAAGCAAGGACGCGGATGCATCGAGTATTCGATGAGGATTGTCCGGGGGCGGCGCCGACGGGGCCCGCTTCACTGGATGGCAGGGAGGGCCATGGACGCACACGAGCAGCTCTTTACCGAAGCCCAACGTCGACGCATCAGGCGCTACGACGTGTGGGGGCGCATCACGGAAAACGGCACCATCGCCGCGGCGGTGATGGTGCTGGCCGCGATCGCGGCGGTGGCATGCGCGAACAGCGATGCGTATCAGGCTATTCACCAGGTTCTGATGGAGCCCATCCACGTCGGCCTGGGGCCTCACGAGGTGGTCATCTCGTTCGAGGTGTTCGTCAACGACTTCCTCATGGCGATCTTCTTTCTCCATGTGGGCATCGAGCTCAAATACGAGATGACCGTCGGCGAGCTGCGGCGTCCGCGGCAGGCGCTGCTGCCCATGCTCGCCGCGATCGGCGGCGTTGTTGTCCCGGCGTGCATCTACGCGCTGTTCAACAAGGGCGGCGCCATGCATGGCTGGGCCATCCCGATGGCGACCGATATCGCATTCGCCCTGGGCGTGCTCTCCCTGCTGGGCGACCGCGTGCCGGCGGGTGTGCGCGTGTTCTTCTCGACGCTGGCCATCGCCGACGACCTCGTTTCGATCGCCGCGATCGCCATCTTCTACGGCAGCAGCCCCGATCTGTTCTGGCTCGGCTGCGCCGCGTTGGTCACGGCGGCGCTGTTCTGGTTGAACAGGACCCAGCATTATCTGTTGCCGCCCTATCTGGTGCTCGGCTTGCTGTTGTGGGTCTGCCTGTATAAGTCGGGTATACACGCGACGCTCGCCGGCGTGATCCTCGCGTTCGCGGTGCCGGCCCGTTCGGGAATCAAGCTCGACAACCTGAATGAATGGATGGGCGACTACATGCCCGATATGGTCGAGCGCTACGACGAGGACGAGCACATCCTCGCGCAGCAGGACTTCACCGAGGCGACCTTGGGCGCCGAGCGCGTCATGCATCGCGTGGCACCGCCCTTGGTGCGCTTGGAGCGCTTGGTCGCAACGCCCGTGAACTTCTTGATCCTGCCGCTCTTCGCGTTCGTGAACGCGCAGGTGCGCCTGGTGGGCGTCGATCCGCTCGCGCTCGCCCTCGATCCGGTGGCGCTCGGAACCTATTTCGGCATGGTATTGGGCAAGCCGCTCGGAATCATCGGTATGACGGCGCTCATGGTGCGCACGGGCATCTGCGAGCTTCCGCGCGGAGTGGGTTGGGGCCATATCGTCGGCGTCGGCCTTCTGGGCGGCATCGGCTTCACCATGTCCATCCTCATCGCGGGCCTGGCGTTCCCCGTCGAGCCATCCGAGGTCCTGGCTGCGAAGGCGGCGATTCTGCTGGGTTCGGTCAGCGCCGCGGCGATCGGTATGGCCTATATGGTCCGCGTGTGTCGGCGCACCGGCGCGTAGGGTCGCACGCGCGCGAAGAGCGGCGCCGGGGTCGGCACGCGCCCGCATGCGCTTCCCCCAGGGCGTCTCGCTATGCAAAGTACGGCTAATCCTATGCATGAAGTGGCAATGAAAAATGCGCGTTAATACGACGTGCTTGCAGACAAAATGATACTCCTCTTTGCTAAAGTGCTGCTTTACCTCGCAAAGCCGCTTGCCGACAAAACATGTCCGCATGCAAGCGGTTTAGATTTCAATAACCAGTGTATGCATTGCGGGGGCTATCATGGAGCATGCGGCCGATTGCCTGGTTCGCGTGCGGCGCGTTGCCGCGAGCAGCTGGCCAAGGAAGGAGAGTGTCATGCTCAAAATCACTCCGTCCCACGAGGTACGCGGGCTCCGCTTCAAGCGGTTCGCGTGCGGCCTCATGGTGGGCGCCGCCCTGGTTGGAGCGGCTCCCATCGGCGCCTTCGCCTGCACGCAGGTCTGGGTGCCCGGTCAGTTCACCGCCAGCGGCGACCGTTACGTCGGTCGTTCCGAGGATTACGCTTCGCGCCACGTGAAGATCTTCGGCATCGAGGAGCCGCAGGCGAATACGCGCTACAGCTCCGACGAGTCGGATTTCGACTGGACGTCCGATAAGACCTCGTATCGCTATACCTACGTGCGCGACCATCCGAGCGACTGGAGCGATCGGCACGACGCGTATTCCGAGGCCGGCATCAACGAGCACGGCGTTTCCTGCTCCGCGACGCTGACCACGAATTACAACGACGCGATCAAGGCGGTCGACCCCAGCACCTCCACGGGTATCGGCGAGTACAACTACGCCAGCGTCATCCTGGGCGAGTCCAAGACCGCCCGCGAGGGCGTCGAGCTCCTCGGTCGCCTCATCGACGAGTACGGTGCGTCCGGCCGCGACCAGATCACCATCTCCGACGCCGACGAGACCTGGCTGTTCTGCGCGCTTTCCGGCCATCAGTGGGTCGCCTATATCATGCCCGAGGACCAGGTTTCCGTGAACCCCAACATGGGCAACCTGCGCTTCAAGGTCGACTTGGACGACACCACCACCTGCTTGCACTCCGAGGGCCTCATCTCCGTGCCCCAGGAGGCCGGCATCCTGAAGACGTTCGAGGACGGTACCCCCGATATCGCGTCCACCTACGGTAAGTCCGACGCCGACCACGGCTCCGGCACCACGACCCGCTACGTCCAGGGTCGCCATTACTTCGAGGCGCCGCTGGCCGCCGACCGCTACACCGTGACTCCCGGCGTGGGCGTGACCGCCCTGTCCGAGCCCACCCAGTTCTTCACCCCCGGCCGTTCCGGCTGGACCACCAACGAGCTGCTGCGTTCGCTGGCGGCTCGCGGTGAGGGAACCGATGTCGACGCCAACAAGGACGCCGCTTTCGGCGCCATCGGCAACAACCGCACGGTCGAGAGCCATATGTTCCAGATCCGCGACGGCCTCGCGGGCGATATCGCCACCGTTCAGTGGGAAGCGTTGTCCCGTACCGAGTTCTCCGTCTACGTGCCGCTCTATTCCGCGCTCCTCACCAAGGTGAGCCCCTACTTCAGCGACCTCAACTGCGATGAGACCCATCAGGGCCCCGGCCAGAAGGACAGCGTCGAGTGGGCCATGCAGGAAGAGCCCGAGAACTCCCTGCCCTTCGTCCTCATGGACATCAACACGCTCGCCTATAACCATCGCGACGCCATGGCCTCCGGCACCCGCGCGTACCTCGATGCCCTGCAGAAGCAGATCATCGACCAGCAGGATGTCGTCGACGACGTCATGAAGAACACCCCCGCCGAGGCGCGCACCGATCTCGCCAACAAGGCCCAGATGGCTGTTGTCGAGCAGACCTACCTCAAGTGCGATAAGCTCCTTGACGAGATGCGCGCCTACATCAAGGCGGGCGATTTCTCCAAGCCCTTCGCCGCTTCCGATATGAACGCCGAGGGCACCGACCTCGCGACGCCCCTGCTCTACGCCGACGCCGTGGTCGCCCCCGTGATCACCCAGCAGCCCGTCGACGCCGCCTATGTCCAGGGCGCTCAGGCGCCCGACCTCGTCGTTGCCGCCGCGAACGCCCATGGTGAGGGCGCCCTTGCCTACGAGTGGTTCGCCAAGGATGGCGAGACCGTCACCTCGACCGGCGTGAAGACCGCTAACCTGCCGGTCGATACCGCGACCGTCGGTTCCAAGACCTTCTTCTGCCGCGTGACCAACGCGAGCGGCCTCTCCGTCGATTCCAACGCCGTGACCGTGACCGTGAAGGCCCCCGAGGCCAAGCCCGAGCCGAAGCCCGAGACCAAGCCCGAGACCAAGCCCGGCACTTCCGGCACGCTCGCCCAGACGGGCGACCCCGCGAGCATCGCCCTGTTCGCGTCCCTCGTGGGCGCCGGCGCGGTGACGATGGGCGTTCGCCGCACCCGCCGCAGCAACCGCGACCGCGTGTGCTAGCCGGTTTGCGCGTCGATACGATGCGACTCGCGACCTCACGTCGGCGATACGAGATGTGATGCCGCATGAAGAAGCGGGTGGACCCCCTGTGGGCCCACCCGCTTTTGCGTGATGCGTCAAGATCTCGCTTCGCCGGATTCCTATTCGACCGTGCCGTACATCGCGCCCCAGCCATGGGCGGCGAGTGCCGAATTCAGCTGGTCGCAGAGGCGCTGGCGCTCATACGAGCCCGGGGGCAGCAGTTCGACGATCTCCATGAGGTCGGGAGCCAGGTCGAGGATCTCTGCCTGCACGACGAGGTCGAGGCGGTCGACCACGGCGCGCCCGCCGGTATACATGGCGCCGACCAGACGCTGCAAGTCGCCGAACTCCTCGGCTTGAAACATTCCCATCTGCATGATTCCTCCAAGTTAAGCGGCGAAGGGCATAGGGGCTTCCCGGGAATAGCTATACTACTCTAGCGTGGTTGAGTATGTAAGCCCGAGGAAAGGTTTTGCTATGCAGACGATGTACGAGCAGATGGGCGCGGCGGAGCTCGAATCCGTTATCGCTTCGCTGAAATCCCAGGTCGACGAGGTCAAGGCCCGCGGTCTCGCGCTCGATATGGCGCGCGGCAAGCCTTCTCCGCAGCAGGTGGACATCTCCCGTCCCATGCTCGACATCCTGAGCTCTTCGGCGGACCTGCACGATGGCAACGTGGATTGCTCGAATTACGGCTTCTTCGAGGGCATCCCCTCCGCTCGCGCCCTGGCCAGCGAGATGCTCGGCGTGCCTGTCGAGCAGACCCTCGTGCTGGGGTCGTCCAGCCTGCTGCTCGAGCACGATATCTGCGGCCAGTTCTGGCGTTGCGGCAGCCTGGGCAGCGAGCCCTGGGCGGATTATTCGGCGAAGCACGAGGGGGAGACGGTCAAGTTCCTGTGCCCCGTGCCCGGCTATGACCGCCACTTCGGCATCACGGCGGACCTCGGCATCGAGAACGTCCCCGTTCCGATGACCGGCGAGGGCCCCGACATGGACGTCGTCGAGGCCATGGTTGCCAACGATGCCAGCATCAAGGGCATGTGGTGCGTTCCCAAGTATTCGAACCCCACGGGCGAGACGTATTCGGAGGAGACGGTCCGCCGCCTGGCGACCATGAAGACCGCGGCGCCCGATTTCCGCATCTTCTGGGATAACGCGTACTGCGTGCACGACCTGTACGATGAGACCGACGCCCTCGCCAACGTATTCGATTGCACGCGCGGCACGGAGGCCGAGGACCGTGTGGTCGCTTTCGCGTCCACGTCCAAGATCACGTTCCCGGGCTCGGGCATCGCGTTCGTGGGCGCCTCGCCCGCGGTCATCGCCGAGGTCTCGGCGTTCCTCAAGACGGGTCTCATCAGCGCCGATAAGATGAACCAGCTCCGCCATGTGCGCTTCCTGCCGGATCTCGATGCGGTGCGCGCCCATATGAAGAAGCATGCCGCGTTCATGCGTCCGCGCTTCGAGGCGGTGGAGCGCAAGCTTATCGAGGGCCTGGGCGGCACGGGCTGCGCCACGTGGACCCATCCGCGCGGCGGCTATTTCGTCTCCTTCGACGGCCCCGAGGGCTCTGCCAAGCGCGTCGCGGCCCTGTGCTCCGAGATGGGCGTGAAGCTGACGCCTGCGGGCGCCACGTGGCCGGGCGAGGATCCCCGCGATACCAATATCCGCATCGCGCCGAGCTATCCCGCGGTCGAGGAGCTCGAAGCCGCGCTCGACGTGCTGGTACTCGCCGTCAAGCTGGTCGCCGCCGAGCTCGCTGCGGAGGCACGCGCGTAGATGGCGGACGCCCATGCGGAGCGCGTGAAGGGGATCTTCTCCCGGATCGCGCGAAAATATGACTTGTTCAACGCGCTGTCCAGCTTCGGAATCTACCGGGACTGGCTGCGCCGTGTTGCCCGCGCGGCCTCCTGCGACGGCGGCGATCGCGTGCTCGACGTCGCGGGCGGCACGGGCGACGTCGCCTTCGCGCTGTGCGAGCTGTGCCCGCCGGCGTCGATCGAGTTGACGGATTTCACCCCCGAGATGCTCGACGTCGCCGCCGAGCGCATCGCCCGCGGGGAGGGGCGCGGCGTGCAAATCGCATGCATTCCCGCGCCCTCGGGCGCGCTGCCGTTACAATACAACGCATATGTACGGTACCCATCCAGGGAGACAGGGCATGAACGACGAGTTTTTCGACGATGAACAGGAGCTCATGGAGGCGCAGCTCGAGGCCGCGTCCCAGGACGCCGATACCGTTCGCGATATCGCTGATGCCCGGCGCGAGGAGCGCGCGGCGTCCGAAGCGAAGGCGCCGGCTCCCGCCGCCCGCCGCGACGCGCCGCCGTTTTGGATGGTGCTGGCGATCGCCGTCATCGCCTTGGTGCTGGGCATCGTGATCGGCTACCTCATCGGCACCTCCGCGACGCTCGCCGAACTGGAGAGCGCGGGCTCGCAGATGGCTGCCCAGGGCGAGGCGTCGGGCGGCTCGTCGTCCACGCTGCCCGAGGGGCATCCCGACCTCTCGATCAACGAGGACGGCACCGCGACGCTGGCAGACGGCTCGTCCGATTCGCAAGAATAGGGGGGCGCATGGCTTTCTCGAAGGACCGGAGCCGCCGTGCTCGTTCCGTCGTCGTGCTCGTCTTGCTCGTCGCCGTCGTGTCGCTTGTCGCCGTGGTGCTCTTCGGGGGAGGCCCCCTCGGCGACGCTTCGCGCGATGCATCGAGCGGCTCGTCCGTCGCGGCCTCGAACGCCGCGGACGGCTCCGTGGCGAGCTCGCAGGCGCAGCAGGACGGTCATACCATGGCGGATGTCGACGCGTCGTACGATGCGGCCACCAAGCAGCTGCTCGCTAAGTACGAGGCGAACCCCTCGGACCCCTCGACGTTGCTGAACGTCGCCAACGGCTACTTTGACTGGGGCGCGACCGCCCTCTCGCATGCCCAGGGCGCCGAGGACGAGCAGCACGCGACGGACCTGTTCAACCAGGCCACGCACTACTACGACGAGTACCTTGCCACGTATCCAGGCTCTAAATCGGCCGAGGTCGATCGGGCGGTGTCGATGTTCTACGCGGGCGACCACGCCAAGGCGATCCAGACGCTCGAGACCTTCGTCGCGCAGGACGATTCCTTCGGTCCCGCATGGGCGAACCTCGGGATGTTCTACGATGCCGACGGCCGCGCCGACGACGCGCGCACGGTCTACGAGCGTGCGATCGAGGCGGATGCGGACGACGCGTATGGCGCCAAGACGTACGCCCAGCAGCGCCTCGATGCGATGGATTCCGCTGCTGCGGGCGACGCGTCCTAGCTTCGTCTGGCCACGTCCGCGCATCCCGTGCATGAATACGCAAGCATAACGAACACAAAGGAGTAAGACATGGAGCTGGTCATCGAAACCAATCCCACGCCGGAGTGCTATACGATCGCCGTCACCGGCGAGATCGACATTTCCAATGCAACCAAGCTGCGCGAGTCCATCGATTACGCGCTCGCCCAGCCCACCGAGAAGGTGCTGCTCGATTTCGCGAACGTATCCTACATCGATTCGACGGGAATCGGCGTGCTGGTCGGTGCCGCCCATCATGCACGGGAGGGCGGCAAGGGCTTCGAGGCCGTCAACGCCCAGCCGAACGTGCTGCGCGTGGCCCAGCTGCTGGGGCTCGACAAGGAAATCGGTATCAGCGCTGCGTAAAGCCGAGCGTTGCTCGCGCTCGCACGGCGTTGCGCGGGGTATACCGTACAGGTATACAACATCTGACAAAACCGCAGGTAGACGGATTGCATAACGTGAACTTTTCCCTATTTGTCCTAAACTCGCTGAAATAGCCCGCGCGGTCGTAGGCGTCGTCGACGGCATCGACGAGCATCGATTCATCGGGACGGTTGTAATGGCGGGCGGTGACGCTCTCCCCGGCGTGGCCCATGAGCGTTTCGAGCTGGCTGTAGTCGATGTGCAGCTCCCATTCGCCGAACGTCCTCCAGCTGTTGCGCATGTTGCGCGACAGGATCGGCGGCAGGCCGCGCGACTCGCAGACCCGATGCCACTCCAGACCGAGTACGCGCTGCGAGATCGGGGCACCCGTCCCATCATCGAGCAGCCACGGATCCCCTGCGGCGATGCGCTCGCGGGCGATTGCAAGTAAGCGCGTGGCTGGTTTGCCGACGACGACCACCGTTCGCGTCGAGGTCTTCGTCTTCAAGCGTTCCGAGATATCGCCGCCGGAACCGACCTGGCGGCGCAGATGCACGCAGGCGGCGAGCATCCCGTTCGACGCGCGGGCCTCCTCCACCTCATCGGCGAGGGGCGAGAGCGATTCGCCGACGCGGCACGACCCGAAGAGCGCGAGGATCACGGTCGCCTCGATGCAGCTCCCCTCCACCGCTTCCAGGACGCGTAGCGATGTCTTCAGGTCGTACACGCTCTTGTCCTTGGCGTTCCTCGCCGTCGGCATGCGGTACTTGATGCGCATGGGGTTGCGCGGCAGCAGCTCGTACATCACGGGGTAATCGAGCACGCCAGCCATGACCTTGCGCGCCATCTGCGCCATGGCGCTCGATAGCGTCGGCAACCATTCCTGCACGTCGAGCGGCTTTATCGCGGTGACTGCGGCATCTCCCCAGCGCGGCGATATGGTGGCGTTCCACGAGCTGCGGTATTGCTTCAGCGTGTTGCGCGACGCGCGTTCGGATATCTCGGGCAGGTACCACGTCTCGTAGCATTCGCGCAGGGTCGGAGTCGGTCGGTCGGCGTCGTGGGTGATGCGCAACCGCGCAAGCTCGGCGTCGCCGTCGCGCTTCGTCCCCTTGATCGTCTTGCAGCATCGGCGGTAACCGCGCCCGTCGTGCTTGTCCGCCCAGTATCGGAGCGTGCGGTACCCTTTCCGTTGCGCTGGCGAGTTGCTGCCCCATGATGCGCGAGTTTTTGGCATAATGTAATCACGTCCTCCAATGGGCGGTTCGAACCCCCTCCACCCCGCTTGCTTTGGTCGGCACGGGGTGGAGGGCTCTTTGTGTTTAGATCAGGTTCGGAACGATATAGACCTCATATGAATCATGCTCGGGGACCGATCCGGAATACGAGCTTATCTCGAATGGGTGCGTGCTGCCGTTCGCCGCGTCTCCGGTTCCGTGGCCGTTGAATATCGCGACGAGCTTCCCATCTTTCCTGAGGACCACATAGGCATCGCAGCCGCGTTCGAAATCCACTCCAGTCTGGTTCGTATATTCACCTGTCCACTTGGTGTATCCATTCACTTCGGAAACGGTCTGGTTGGCAACTGGAAGGTCGGCGAGGGTGTAGTCGTTTCCGGGCTTCTGGCCTTGGTCGTATGAGAGGTCGAAGGTAACTTCAGCCGGCTCCTCTGCCGTTGTAAGCACGTGCGAACACGGCATGATGTCATTCGGGGCGACGAACGTGACGTAGTCTGTGTCGGTTGCGAGGACGGTGCCGTCACTGCTCTTCGCAGTGATCTGGACCTTCATCATGACATAGCAGTTGGTCGGATCTCCGCATCCGATGACATAATCGGCTTGGACGTACTTGGTGCCATCGATCTGGTTGTCATCGCATCTCCACGTCGATTCCTTGATGTACGGATTCGGCTCGGCCTTTACCTCCTCGACGGCGGGTTTCTCCTCGACCTCGGGCTCCTTTTCCACGGCCGTGCTTCCGGCATCGCTCTGCTGCGTTTGGCCACCCCCTCCGCACGCTGACAGCGAGACGGCGAAGACCGCCGCCACGGAAGCCGTTGCAAGGACTTTAACAACATGTCGCATGGTATCCTCCCATTCTCCGCGACTTATCGGCTGATGGTGCGAGCGTTAATCAAGCTCGCTATTCACTCCATCTCCTCGGATGGTTGGAACCAGACCACGGTGCCGACGTACTCGACCGTGCGGTCATCGTCCCCCGTTATCACGATGTCCTCGTAATCGTCGTCCCACGAGTCGGGTGACAGCACGACGGTGCGCCCCGTGTTGTACAGCCGCCGCATGACGTAATCCGCGCCGTCGATGGACACCACGGCGACGGAGCCGTTTTGCGGCGGCTGGCGCGGGTCGATGTAGATATGGCAGTCTTCGGGGTACACGCGGCTCATGCAGTTGCCCTCGACCTCTAGGAAATAACCCTCCGGGTGGGACTTCCGCACCTCGTAGGGGATCGGCACGCGGTAGTCCACGACGTCGGGCTCGCAGGCATCGCTCGCATGGACACGCCCCAGCAGCGGGGCGTAGGCGGGGCGGGGCTCTGCGGGGAACTTGGCTGAGGAGGGGACGGGTAATCCTGTTTCAGAAAGCATATCCGCTGAAGTTACACCAAACACATCCGCTAGTTTTTGAACCATTCTCATGCGTGGCGAAGACCATCCAGTTTCCCATTGAGTAATAGTAGATCTGGCTACGTCTAGCTTTTCGGCAAGCTCTGCTTGGGTCATACCCGCTTGTTTTCTCAGCCGTTTGATGTTTTCAGAAACGCCCATTTTTACCTTCCATGTACTAACTAACAAACATTTTAGTTTTTTAGCTTGATATTGCTATGTTTGATTAGTCAACCTATTTTCAGTGAAAGGAGCTGTATGAAAACACTCAAAGAGGTTAGAGAAAGTAAGGGTGTTAAGCAGATTGCGATTGCAAAGCACCTTGGTGTAACTCGGCAAACCTATGCATCCTACGAAAACAATCAAGATCAGATGACGATTGCTCAGGCAAGTGCTGCGTGCGATTTCCTCGGATGCAAGGTCGCCGATATTTTTTTGCCTAAAGAGGTCAAGTGAACAAACGTTATTACCCCGAATCCCCGCTCAGCGCCCGCCCGCCGCTACCACATGTCTCCAGATGAGATTCGGGCGGCGCGACGGAGGGACGGAAGGAACCTTGAGAACCGCATAGCCGAACGCGCCCGTTCTGATGGAGGGCATCTTCTTAGACACTCCACCAGCTCAACGGATACGCGTTCGACGGGGCTATCGCCGCTCCCATCGAATAAGCGGCGAACGCACTAAAGGAAACGCCCCGTACGCGCGGCAGCGCGTACGGGGCTAGGTCGTCAGGAGGTCACCCGATGACGGAACAAATATTACCACAACGGCCGACCGCCGGCACCCCTCCACGGCTGTACACGGTCGTGGAGGCATCGGAGATAACGGGAGTGCCCGCATCCACGCTCTACGACGAGATGAGGGCGGGCAGGCTCAGGTACATGCTTCCGCGCGGTTGCTCGCGCGGCAGGCGCATCGATCGCGAATGGCTCGAGGAATGGATAAGGGGTGTCTCTATGGTTTTGTCAACTATGGCGGCTTTCGTTTTTCAGCATGACCCATCAGGGCGCCGGGCGCCCCTCGTCCGCTAGGTTGTCCGACCGCGGCCTAGG